>CAZJWF010000076.1:0-15395 GCA_964549375.1 uncultured Neomegalonema sp. | reverse complement strand
AGACCAAAGCACCATCACTCGGCGAGCATACCGCGCGGATCAAGACAGAGTTTGGAGTCTCGACGTGACTGACAAAGATCAAGATACGAGCAATTTGCCGTGGCTAGGGCGGGAAAACCGTGCAGCGAATTTTTTTTCCATCATAACCAGTCTGTCAAAAGCCCACGTCATTTCTATCGAAGCGGGTTTCGGTTACGGTAAGACAATCTTTGCTAAAAAATGGACGGAACAGCTACGCGATCAAAAAGAAACCGTTATCACATTTGATGCATGGAAAGCGGATTATACCGATGATCCTTTGATGGCATTTGCTGGTAAGTTGCTAGATCATCTGCCCCCCCCACCAAAAGATTCCTCAGCAGAGAACATTAAAGACTCCAAGGTCTATAAAGCATTGGGGAGCATAACGAAAATTGCATGTGTTGCTGGCGGAAAACTTGCCGCCGGAACCTATGGAGCCGATGCTGTCGCGGACTATTTGGAAGCCGGTGATAACACGGACGAAAAAGCACTTATAGAGGCTGTCGTTAAGGCGGCGGGGGGAGAGGCATCGAAACAGTTCGTCAATTTACTTGCGACGCAGTTCATAAGCGAAAAAATACGCGAAAAAGATTTGCGAGAACAGCTAAAGGCACTTCGCGAGCAATTGGACGAAAACAATAAAGGCCGGATCATCGTTATCATTGATGAACTGGACCGTTGCCGCCCCGACTTTGCGATATCAATGTTGGAGGCGATCAAACACCTCTTTGATGTAGAAGGTTACATCTTCGTCCTGATGATTAACCCCGAGCAAATCGAACGTACAGCGGGCCGCTTATTCGGCAAGATTGAAGGCGGCGAACCTTACTTCGCTAAATTTGTCGATTTACGTCTCGAACTGGGGCTTCCAGCCTACGACGAACTCGCAAAACTTCTTTTCGAACCACTCGATGAAAATTTTACGCCCTTAACTGAATCACCAGACTTTCGCTTTCCAAAAGCTGCCGAATGGATGTCTAAGATTGCCGAGACATTGGTGGCAACACCGCGTCAGACAGAGTCAGCGATGCGACATACAGAGATCGCGATGGCATTGGCTCAGGGGAAACCGGTCGATCCCGTTTATCTATTCTGCCCCTCATTGCTCGAAACACTCTCTGTAAAGAACGGGGATGAAGTTGAGGTGATCAAGAAACATATTTCGTGGGTAGGTTTTGGCCTTGAAATCGGTGGTACAATCGAAAACACATTAGAGAAGGCTAGGAAACTCAGTTACCAAAAACGAGATGAATTTTTTGGTACCAAAATTCATAAATTACACGAAGATCTAGATCGAGATGGCTTGCCATTAGTTGGAGAAAGCTCTGATCTGAGCATTTATGCAAGCAGCCACGATGAAAGATTTAAGAATCTCCAGACAGCTAGAGCGAATGCTATTTCTTACAGTGAATTTCTACCTTCCCTCGTAAATGGCTCCATCGAAATACAGGCGACGTAACGCGATGACCTACGAACTCGATCACCCTGAAATCCGTGAGGCGGTGGCCAAGCTCTGCGTTAGATTTCCGGGCAGCTATTGGCGTGAGTGTGACCGGGCGCAGGCATATCCAACTGAATTTGTTCAAGCCCTCACCGAAGCGGGGTATCTCTCTGCCCTCATTCCAGAAGAGTACGGCGGGCTTGGTCTCCCGCTCTCAGCAGGCTGTGCAATCTTGGAAGAAATCCACCGCGCGGGCTGTAACGCAGCGGCGTGTCATGCTCAGATGTATACGATGGGCACGTTGCTGCGGCACGGATCGCCCGCGCAAAAGGCGCAATACCTTCCACAAATCTCTGACGGGTCTTTGCGCCTGCAAGCCTTCGGTGTGACCGAACCGACCAGCGGCACGGATACCGGCGCATTGCGAACCACCGCGCGGTTAGAGGGCAATACCTATATCGTCAACGGTCAGAAAATCTGGACGTCGCGCGCGGAACATTCCGACCTGATGATCTTGCTTTGCCGAACGACACCGCGCGATGAAGCCGCAAAGAAAACCGACGGCCTCTCGGTCCTGCTGGTCGATATGCGCGAGGTACGCGATAAGAGCCTGAGCATCCGGCCCATCCGTGCGATGATGAACCATTCATCAACCGAGCTGTTCTTCGATGACATGCCGGTCCCCGCCGCCAACCTCATCGGCGAAGAGGGCAAGGGCTTTCGCTATATCCTCTCAGGGATGAATGCTGAGCGCATACTGATCGCTTCGGAATGTGTCGGCGATGCGAAGTGGTTTTTGTCAAAGGCATCCGCCTATGCGAGCGAACGGCGTGTCTTTGATCGGCCCATCGGACAAAATCAGGGCGTCCAATTCCCCCTCGCCAAAGCCTATGCCGAGATGCGCGCAGCTGAACTCATGCTGCGCGAAGCCGTGCGGCTGTACGAATCCAGTGCCAATCCGGGTGAAGAAGCCAACCTCGCGAAAATGCTCTGCGCCGACGCATCATGGGCGGCAGGCGAGGCGTGCCTGCAAACGCATGGCGGCTTCGGATTTGCCGAAGAATATGACGTCGAGCGCAAATACCGCGAAGCGCGCCTCTATCAGGTGGCCCCGATCTCAACCAACCTGATCCTCAGCTATATCGCCGAGCACGTTATGGGAATGCCGAGATCATATTGAGCGCCGCGCGATTGAAAGTGCACTGATAGAATTTTGTACTGAGCAGCGGTTCGGGAAAGCAGCGTCGCGGCTATCTCAGCGCTAAAATTTGCGCGTTCCGCAAAGATTGCCAAATTCGATCATCATGATTGAAATGGTGAAAAATTCGAAAGCGAAATATTTTTGCGCGCGTAAATTTTTTCTGCCATCTTGTTTTACGTAATTGCAAAGTACAAACACCGTCTGGAAAGTTTGGGGACGGCGATGAGCGACACGAAAATCAAGAACATGGAGCAGTTCTCTGCGCTGACAGGATTATCTCGCCCGACCGTATCTAAGTATTTTCATGACCCCGATAGCGTGCGGGCTTCGACACGGGCGCGGATTGAAGCGGCGCTTGAAGAATATGATTACCGCCCGAACATCTTCGCGATTAATCAAAATCGCAGTCTGACCAAAAATATCGGCATCGTGGTTCCGTTCCTTGCTGACCCGTTCTTCGCCGAACTCGCGCGACAGATCGAGCAGCATTGTCTGGCGCGGGGATACAGGCCAACGCTGTTCAGCGCGCATGGGGATCGGGAGCTGGAGATCGAGATTTTGGATAATCTCAGGTCACTCAAACCCGCTGGCGTTCTGTTTGCGCCACTGGGCCGCGTTTCGGATCGCAGGAAGATAGGAAAGTTTTGCGCTGATGTTCCAACGGTTCTGTTCGACAGCAGTATTCGAGATATGGGGTTGGCCTTTATCGGTTCGAACTCGCCTCAATTCTCGGATCTGATGGTCGATTATCTTTGCCGGACTGGCGAGCCTCCCTGTTTTTTTGAGATGAAGACACCGTCCAATCCGAACGCCAATCGGCGGCGCGATGGATATATTGCGGCGATGGAGCGGCTCGGCCATGCGCCGAACATTGTTTCGGTTCCCGGCACGGGATGGGCATTCGAGGAAATCGGCCAACTCGAAGGAATTGCCGCATTGAGGGGTGGGCGCTTCGCGACGCAGACGATCTTGTGCAGCAATGACCGTCTGGCCATCGGATTTATCAGCGCGTGTTTCGAGCAAAACTTGAGCGTTGGTCGCAGCGATTCCCATGACTTTCGGGTGGCGGGAATGGATGACCACCCGCTTGCGCGATTCATCTGTCCGTCGCTGACGACTGTCGCGCAGGATTACGATGCCATCTCGCGTCAGTCGGTGGACACTTTGTTTCGTGCGATTGCTGGTGAATCTCTGCCGCGCGAGGTCAAACTGTTAGAGGGACGCCTAGTATTGCGCGACTCGGCTTGATAGAAAACTTTTCGCGCGCAAAGTTTTGATTGACCGCGCGCACGATTTCCTCTCAGTCTTCATCGAAGATAAAAACTGGGAGGACAGGATGACTTTCAAGAACGCTCTTGGTGCTGTCACGGCTCTCGCCGTGCTGACGACAGCAAACGCCTATGCCGACACCATCACCATAGCAACGGTGAACAACGGCGACATGATCCGAATGCAAGGTCTCACAGATGACTTTACCAAAGCGACTGGACATGATGTCGAATGGGTGACGCTGGAAGAAAACGTCCTGAGACAGCGAGTTACGACCGACATCACAGCGAAGGGTGGTGCCTTCGATATTATGACGATTGGCATGTACGAGGCGCCAATCTGGGGAGCGAACGACTGGCTTGTGCCGCTGAATGATCTGTCGGCTGATTACGATGTGGATGATATTTTGCCTGCGATGCGCGGCGGGCTTTCGCATGACGGGACGCTCTATGCGGCCCCGTTTTATGGCGAATCTTCAATGATCATGTATCGCACCGACCTGATGAAACAGGCTGGGTTGGAAATGCCGAATGATCCAAGCTGGAGCTTTATCGCCAAGGCGGCGCGGGCGATGACCGACCGTGACAATGAGATCAACGGCATTTGCCTGCGCGGTAAAGCAGGATGGGGCGAAGGCGGAGCCTTCATTACTGCCATGTCCAACTCCTTCGGTGCGCGCTGGTTCGACGAGGACTGGAACGCACAGTTTGATACGCGCGAATGGTCAGATACGCTGAATTTCTTCGTCAATATGATGAATGATGCAGGCCCTCCAGGTTATGCGACCAACGGGTTCAACGAGAATCTGTCGCTGTTCCAACAGGGGAAATGCGGCATGTGGATTGATGCCACCGTCGCGGCATCCTTCGTCACGAACCCTGATGACTCAAAAGTCGCAGACAAGGTCAGCTTCGCGCTTGCACCTGATAATGGCCTTGGGGTGCGGTCCAATTGGCTATGGGCTTGGGCGCTGGCAATCCCTGCCGGGACGCAAAACGAAGTGGCGGCGAAACAATTCGTCGAATGGGCAACATCAAAAGCGTATATCGAGCTTGTCGCAGAGAAAGAAGGCTGGGCCAACGTTCCGCCGGGCGCACGCACATCTCTTTATGAGAACGCAAACTACAAAGATATTCCGTTCGCGAAGATGACGCTGGACTCAATCCTATCGGCTGATCCGAACAACTCGACTGTCGATCCGAGTCCTTATGTCGGCGTTCAGTTCGCTGCAATTCCCGAGTTCGCCGGTATCGCAACGGAGGTAAGTCAGGAATTCTCTGCGGCTTATGCTGGACAACAGAGCGTTGAAGAGGCGCTCGAAAAAGCGCAAGCCCTGACCAACGACGCAATGGAGGCAGCGGGCTACCGCTAAAGCTCGCAGTCCCTTTCTGCGCCCCGGCCAAGGTCGGGGTGCTGTTATTTCCGAGGCAAGAATGGCCACCGCGCATTCCCGTTTCACTGCACGCTTTATGATGGCTCCCGCCGTCATTTTGCTATTGGGATGGATGTTGGTGCCCCTGGGAATGACCCTGTGGTTTTCGTTCAGAAAATACCTGCCGCTTCGGGGCGGTGATTTGGGTTTTACCGGATGGGATAATTATTCGCGGTTTGTCTCATCAAGTTCTTTCTGGCCCAGCATTCAGGCGACGCTGATCATCGTGGGCAGCGTGCTGGCGATCACTGTGATTGTGGGTATCCTGCTGGCGCTGCTATTGGATCAACCGATCTGGGGGCAAGGAATAGTGCGTATCCTCGTTATCGCCCCGTTCTTCGTCATGCCCACTGTTAGCGCGCTCGTCTGGAAAAATATGTTCATGGACCCGGTGAACGGGTTTTTCGCCCATGTTTGGAAGGCATTCGGTGCCGAGCCAGTCATTTGGCTCAGCGAATTTCCGTTGGGCTCCATCGTGATGATCGTGAGCTGGCAATGGCTGCCCTTTGCGACGTTGATCCTGCTAACCGCGATGCAATCGCTCGACCAGGAACAGCTCGAAGCCGCCGAGATGGATGGCGCATCGTCCCTCGCTCGGTTTCGGTTTTTGGTCTTACCGCATCTAAGTCGGGCGATTAGTGTCGTTATCCTGATCCAAACGATCTTCCTGCTGTCGATCTTCGCTGAAATATTTGTAACCACCGCAGGGTCTTTTGGCACGAAAACGCTGACATACCTGATCTATCAGCGCGTGCTGGAGAGTCAAAATATCGGTCTTGGCTCGGCAGGTGGTGTCTACGCCATCATCTTGGCAAACATCGTCGCATTATTCTTAATGCGAATCGTTGGCAAGTCATTGGATCGCTGACGATGGCCCGTGCTGTATCTTCACGCCGTAAACTGGCCTTCACGTTATTCGCGTGGGCGGTCGGGTTGCTGATCTTCTTCCCGATCTTCTGGACGATCCTGACGAGTTTCAAGACCGAGGGGCAAGCGATTAACGATCCGCCTCTATTTTTCTTGTTCGACTGGACGCTCGAAAATTACACCGTCGTCCAACAGCGCAGCGACTACATGCGTTTCCTGTGGAATTCTGTGATTATCGCAGGTGGATCGACTTTGCTTGGTATTGTGATTGCTGTGCCTGCTGCATGGTCAATGGCCTTTGTTCCATCGAAACGCACCAAAGACATTTTGCTCTGGATGTTATCGACCAAGATGCTGCCCGCCGTTGGGGTGCTCTATCCGATCTATCTTATTTTTATCGAAACGGGTTTGCTTGATACGAGGCTTGGCCTTGTGATCGTGCTGATGCTCATTAATTTGCCGATCATCGTATGGATGCTCTACACATATTTCCGCGAAGTCCCTGTTGATATCCTCGAAGCCGCCCGGATGGACGGCGCGAGCCTACGTTCTGAAATTCTCTACGTTCTGGCACCGATGGCGATTCCAGGTATTGCCTCAACCGTGCTGCTTAGTCTGATCCTTGCGTGGAACGAGGCGTTCTGGACGCTGAATCTGACAGCGGCAAAGGCCGGGCCACTTACCGCTTTCATCGCCAGCTATTCAAGTCCCGAAGGGTTGTTTTATGCAAAGCTCAGCGCAGCCTCAACAATGGCCATTGCGCCGATCCTGATCCTTGGTTGGTTCAGTCAAAAACAACTCGTGCGCGGCCTGACCTTTGGCGCAGTGAAATAGGGGGCGGCATGGGACGCATTCAGCTCGAAAAAGTCGCTAAGAGTTTCGGGCATACCGAGGTGATCCGCCCGCTCGACCTGACCATTGAGGGCGGCGAGTTCACGGTCTTCGTCGGACCATCGGGCTGTGGAAAGTCGACTCTGCTGCGCCTGATCGCGGGTTTGGAAGATGTCAGTGGCGGGATCATCCGCATCGATGGCGCAGACGCGACCGATTTACCGCCCGCTAAACGTGGCCTCGCGATGGTGTTCCAGTCATATGCCCTCTATCCACATATGACCGTTCGAAAGAACATTGATTTTCCAATGCGGATGGCGGGTCTGGACAAGGCCGAGCGCAAACGTCGCATCGAGAACGCAGCCTCAATCCTCAACCTGACCGACTATCTTGACCGTCGCCCCGGTCAACTTTCCGGCGGACAGCGCCAACGCGTTGCCATTGGACGAGCCATCGTGCGGGAACCGTCGGCCTTCCTGTTCGACGAACCGCTCTCGAACCTCGATGCGGCACTTCGCGTCGGAATGCGGATGGAGATTTCCGAACTACACAATCGTCTGAAGACCACAATGGTATATGTGACCCATGATCAGGTCGAAGCGATGACGATGGCAGACAAGATTGTTGTGTTGAACGCGGGACGGATAGAGCAGGTCGGTTCCCCCCTCGATCTTTATAAGGCACCGCAAAATCTATTCGTCGCTGGGTTCATCGGTTCCCCGAAGATGAATTTTATCACGGGCGAAGCGGCGGCCCAGCATGATGCCGTCACCATTGGTATTCGTCCTGAGCATATCGCCGTGTCTGAATCGCAGGGTGTTTGGTCCGGCGTGATTGGTGTGTCAGAGCACCTTGGGTCAGACACGTTCTTCCACGTTCATGATACGGGACTGGCTGAAAAAATCACTGTCCGGGTGGACGGCGAAGTGGGGCTGCGTTCTGGTGATCGCATCGCCTTGTCGCCGCGAGAAGACGCAATCCATCGCTTTGACGCGCAAGGGCAGAGATTATAATGAACCGCCGCGTCGCTTCATCTGATCTGATGATCACGCTTTCGAACTCTACGCTTGGCGATCTGCCCAACAGCGTGGATCGTCCCACCTATGATCGTTCGACCCTGCATGCTGGGATCGTTCATATCGGCGTGGGAAATTTTCATCGCGCGCACCAAGCTTGGTACACCCATCGGTTAATGCAGCAAGGAAGGGCGATGGACTGGGCTATTGTCGGCGCAGGTGTCCGTCCCGCCGATGCAGCTATGCGCGAAAAGCTTCTGGCTCAGGACTGCCTGACCACCCTGATTGAACTAGCCCCCGACGAGCGTTCAGCGGAATTAACAGGGGCGATGATCGATTATGTTCCGGTCCAGCAAGACAACGCAGCGCTTATCCGTGCAATGGCCGACCCATCCATTCGGATCGTGTCGCTGACGGTCACCGAGGGTGGTTATTTCCTCGATGCACGAGGTGCGTTTGACCGCTCCGCAGAAGACATCCGGCACGATGCCGCCCACCCCACCACTCCGCGCACCGCCTTTGGGGCCATGATCGCGGCTCTTAAACTGCGGCGGGAGGCAGGCGTCGGTCCTTTTACCGGTTTGTCCTGCGATAATCTTCAAGGCAACGGTTCAATTCTGCACCAGACGGTTCTCGGCCTTGCCCGACTGTCCGATTTAGCGCTGGCGGATTGGATTGAGACCGAATGTAGTTTTCCAAACTCGATGGTCGATTGCATCGTCCCAGCGACCGGCCCGGATGAGATTGCCAGTGCACAGGCATTTGGCCTCAATGACGCGGCACCTGTTATCCACGAGAATTTTCGTCAATGGGTGATGGAAGACAACTTCTGTGCCGGACGCCCAGACTGGGATCGAGTCGGCGCGACCTTTACTGAAAATGTTCGTGCCTACGAAGCCATGAAGCTGCGAATTCTCAACAGTGGGCATCAGATCATCGCCAATCCCGGCGAAATATTGGGACTTGAGACGATTGCTGATTGCATGGAGCATGACGGCATCGTCGCGTTGTTGGATAAAGTGGTGCGCGAAGATATTGCACCACATGTCGATCCGGTTCCTGAGATGAAACCACTTGTCTATCTGGATCTCATCAAGACCCGCTTCGCCAACCCCGAAATCCGCGACACAGTGCGCCGCGTGTCGTTTGACGGGTCGTCCAGACATCCCGGTTTTATCTTGCCAGTGATCCGTGATGCACTGCGAGGCGGGACTTCGGTACAAGGGCTGGCACTGGTCGAGGCAATGTGGGCGCGGATGTGTGCCGGGATGCGCGAAGACGGCAGCTCTATCGTTCCAAACGATCCGATTTGGAGTGATTTGCAGGCGCAGGCTTTGGTGGCGCAGAAAAACCCTCATAGTTGGCTCGCGCAGTCCCGCCTTTATGGTGATCTTGGTAAAGACTCGCACTTTGCCGATGCCTTTGCGGAATGGATGACAACGCTTTGGGAGACGGGTGTCGATGCAACCATCGATGCTTACGTCTCCTGATGCTGCGTATCGAAACTGAAATTAAGGTTTTCTTCCTTTAGATAAGGGTGCCTCATGTTCCTCGTCTGTGGTGAAGCTCTATACGATCTGTTCGCGACCGTTGATGGACAGACGAGCAGAGTGACGTTTGATGGCCGCATCGGTGGGTCGCCCTTTAACGTTGCCATCGGCATGGCCCGGCTCGGCGCGCCAGCGGCGCTTTTCGCGGGCATTTCAACCGATATGCTGGGGGCAAAACTAGTTGCGGCACTGGAACAAGAAGGTGTTTCAACGCAATACGTGATCCGCAGCGACAGGCTGACAACCCTCAGCGTGGTGGGCCTCGATGCAATGGGCAGCCCGTCCTATGCGTTCTACGGAGAGGAGTCCGCTGATTGCAGTGTCACCGTCGATGACCTTCCCGAACTTGCGTCCGAGATTACGGGACTGCACCTCGGCTCATACTCTATTGCCGTCGCTCCGGTCGCGGATGCCCTTGCGACCCTTGTTCAGCGCGAAGCTGATCGCTTTATATCCCTCGACCCGAATGTCCGTCCTACGGTGGAACCGGATATGCAAATCTGGCGCAATCGACTTGAAGTACTGCGCCTAAAAGTGGCGCTCATTAAGGTCAGCGCTGAAGATCTGGTGATGCTCTATCCGGAGACTGATCCACTCGAAATCGTCAAAGCATGGGCGAAGGATGGTCCAGAACTGATCGTTCTGACGGACGGCGGGGACGAAATAACAGCGATCAAGGGGGGTGACATACTGAGAGTGACGCCTCCAACTGTTGATGTTGTCGATACGGTCGGGGCAGGCGATGCCTTTCTTGCATCGCTTCTTGCATCGCTTTCCGAGCGCGGTCTGGATCGACGTCGAGCGCTGGAAAAAATCAGCACATCAGACGTCGAACGTTTCCTCGCTCGTGCAGCTCTCGCCGCTAGCATAACCTGTACGAGACGAGGCGCAGACCTGCCGCGTGCGGCGAATCTTGGATGACGTTGAGTGAATAAAGTCGCATCTCAGAGACTTCTATTCATATTTTAACCTCAACACGTTACGCGATTACCGCCGGGTGGAAAAAATCCTTCGTTGGCCGAAAGCAGCAACGGTCGAGATGTGGCCCTCTGCGGGCCTTAATGGAGAAAATTTCGCGACGATCGTGGTCCCCCACAGGAACGATGCGGTCTTTGTTGGCGGTAAAACCTTGTCGACTTTGCCCTTGAATTCGCTAAAAGACCTTCGAGTGAACTTGAGGATTCGATGTCAGGAAATACACAGCTCCGCGTCCTCCAACTTATGCTGTCAACGCAAGAGGGTGGAGCAGAGAATTTTTGCGAAAAACTGACACTCGCTTTTGACGAACGCGGGATTGAGCAAAAAATCATCATCGAACCTTTTCCGACACGGGAAAAGCGGCTGAGCGATGCGAAGAATCTCATCGTCGATCCCATTCGTTTCAAGGGTCTGAATCGCCTTTTCGCAAAAGGGCAGCTACGGCGTTCGATTGATGCATTTAAGCCGGATATTATCCTCACTTGGTTGAACCGTGCCTCGCGGCGCGTGCCGAGTGGTCTGACTTGTCCCGTCGTCGGAAGGCTGGGCGGATACTATAAAATTCGTCACTATCAGAACTGTTCGCATCTTGTTGGGATCACCCCAGATTTGCTCCGCCATATTCGCGCAAACCAATGGCCGGAAGAGCGTTCCAGCCTCATCCCAAACTTTGGCGAGACGCCCCATCCTCTTAAAGACCCTGCTGCGACTCGCCAATCCATACGCGCCGAGCATGACATCCCGATGGATGTGACGGTTTTGTTGGCTCTTGGACGGCTGCACGAAGTCAAAGCGCATGACACCCTATTAAAAAGCCTCGCGCATATTGAAAAGGCCCACCTTCTCCTTGCCGGCGACGGACCGCTGCGATCTGATCTGGAAGCGCTCGCAAAAGAACTTGGGATTTCTGACCGAGTGCACTTTCTCGGCTGGCGCGGCGACGTGGCACAACTTTTTGCAGCATCTAACATTTCCGTCTTTCCTTCGCGCTACGAGCCGAACGGAACCGTCATTATGGAATCGTGGGCACATCAAACCCCCCTCATTGCGTCTCGTTCCAAGGGCGCTGAGTGGCTTGTGGATCACGAGAAGAACGGACTTCTCTTCCCCATCGACGATGTTCCAACGTTGCAGGCTTCGATTGAAAAGCTCATGAACGATCCGGCATTTGCACGCGACTTGGTCTCTGGCGGAAATGAAAAGTTTTCGCATTCATTTTCCGAAGAAAAGGTAGTGAGCGAGTATCTCACTCTGTTTTCTGGCTTACTTAAAAACGGCTAATCCATGATCTCGTTGAATATTAAGCGCTTCATGCGCCAAAATGAAATCAACATCAGCCGCCGGATTGACGCTCTAGCTTTGGAACGGGATCTGGAAGACAAAGCTCTACACAGCACGGTGACTGGAATTTCGCCCTCTCGTGAGACGCCATTGATCGTCTCGCTCACGACGTTCAGCGGTCGAATCCAAATCGTCCATAAAACAATTGAATCGCTGCTCAATCAAACCGTCAAGGCGGACCGGATTCTTCTGTGGCTGAGTGAGGAAGAGTTTAATCTGGACGATATCCCTGAAATATTAAAGCTTCAGGAAAAGAGAGGATTGGAAGTCTGTTTTTGTGAACGCGACTTGGGGCCATACAAAAAATACCACTATACGCTTCTCGAATACCCTGACAGCCTGATCATTACTGTCGACGACGACATTCTCTATCCGGTCGATTTCATCGAGCAGTTATACCGCGCCCATTCGCAAGAACCCGATCTCGTGCATTGTTACCGCGCCAACAAATTTGAGCTTACGGCGCGCGGAGTGCCGCAGCCCTATAAGCAATGGGTCAAAAACACCCGGGACGCCGAAGCGCACGAAAGAATCTTTCCCACTGGCGTTTGCGGAGTTCTTTACTTTCCGGGATGTTTCGCGCCAGAGATCAGCGACGTTGAAACGTTCCTTAGAATTTGCCCACATGCAGATGATATTTGGCTAAAAGCGATGACTCATAAAAACGGTGTCATGAGTAAGAGAGTTCCGAACCAATACAACAATACGTTAAGATTCAAGGAGATTGACGGTTCACAACAAATCAGCCTGAAACGAGCGAATAAAGACCCTGCAACTGGCAATGACGCCAAATTCAAAGCCGTCATTGACTATTTCAACCTGACCTTCAGATGAGCGCCGATTTACAACGCATCCTGCTCGTCGGCTTTGCGCAACTCCGCCGGTACGGGAACACGCGGGTTAGTTGGTTTTTCAAGCTGCATCGCGGATTGATTCAGAACGGCCATTTCGTTCATTTTTTTAGCGACCGTGACACAGCCGCTTTCGAAGCTCCTTTCGGTCTTCGCGATCTTGGGAAAAAGAAAGCTAACAAGCGTTTGTTGGAAACCGCCGCTGAGATTGAGCCTACCCTTATTGTCATTGGCCATGCTGATATCATCAGCAACGAAACGCTAACGGCTTTGAAAAAGGCCCACGTTTGCCCAATCGTCCATTGCAATAACGATCCACTATTCATCCCCTCAAATGTGCAGCGCATTCGTGACCGTTTGTCCATTTGCGACAGTGCATTTATCTCGACGGGTAAACCCACGATAGATGAGTTTTTTTCCGATCTTGCAGATCGCACATTCCATATGCCCAATCCCGTCGATCCAGCGATAGAGCGGTTCGACGTCTCGTCTGTTCCCGCCGAAGAGTTAAGGCGTGATCTGATTTTTTGCGGAAATGCGACCAAGTTCACCAAGCGTGAAGAAACGGTATCGTGGCTACGCGATACACTATCCCCCTTCATCCGCTTTGACGCATTTGGGTTTTTTGGCAAAGAACCTGTGTGGGGGAAAGATTATGATCATGCACTCTCTACCTCCGCGATGGGCGTGAACCTCAATCGAGAGGAAGGGCATTACTGGTATTCATCGGCGCGTATGGCGCAGCTTTCTGGGAATGGATTGCTTGTCTTCACGCACAGCGACAATCAGTTTCAAACGCTTTTCCCGGATCATTCACTGGTTTATTTTGACGATCTTGATCAGCTAAAACAGCAGATAGAATTCTTCGCGGCGAATGACGCGCATCGTGCGGAGCAGGCCGCTAGGGCGCGCCAGTTTTTTCATGATGAGATCAATAACTCCCGATATGCACAATATATCGTCGAGCAATCGCTGAATCTGCCATTCTCACATGGCTATGTTTGGATCGAGTCCTAAAGCTTGCAGTTTAAATGCACAGTCGAGCGGCTGCGTCCGTTGTCGAACCCATCCTTTATCTATCGCGACACCTTGCTCGCATATTTCTTGGAAATCCTTGAGCCTTTGGTCAAGTTGAACAAGCCGGCGCTCAATTTGTTTTCGCCGAACCTTCGGAAACCACTTGCTCAGCGGGACAGATTCTCCGCTGCCTAATCCATCAATCACAGCCAAACGCCAGTGATCTGCATCTTTCCTGATGATGATATTGTGCAAAAGCAATTGGCGCGAAGGGACGGCGATCTCACGCCATTTCTGTTTAAACCGTTCAATGGCATCATTGAGTTGAGGCGAAGCTCCATTCTCGAGCAGTTCCATCTCCAGCGTGCCAGATATTTCGCCATCTTTGTCTCGAAACATAGTTAGCGACAGACCGCGGCCAAACGGGGTCTCTACCCAACCATAACACTGCGGAAATAATTCACCGGCTTGGCCGGGTTCAATCTTTTCCAACTCGCTCAGCACTTTACTCTCTTCTCGATTTTCATCGAAAGCATCAAGGCTGCGAATTTTTTTATAGAATGGCGCTTTCGCTTTTTTGAAGGCCGGACTGCGGTCCACTCGATTCACTTTGATGCACAGCTCTGGCTTCCCTGGATAGGTGAAGCAACACCGATTGCCGCCGGCTGCAAAAAAGTCATCGAGATCAAGCACAACAGTCTCCATGCTTCTAGCTACCCCGAATTTGGCAGTTTAGAAATCTCCTTTTCACGCTCAACTATCCAAAACGTGATCTTTGATATCTTCTCATCAAGTCAGGCTAACACACAAGAATTAGTGTGACAAAATTCCCGCAAAGGTTGATTTTCGAGGATCGAGAATGTACCAATGTCGCAAGGGTGCGGGGCGCGATGAAGCTATGTTGATACTGAGTGACGAGACGTTAATCGGACGTGGTGGTTGGCGTGAGTGTCATTTCCATCCGATGCGAGAAGACCGCTGTTTAAAGGTTCAACGGCCGGACAAAAGTCTCGCGCAGCGCCGAGCAATCGATCCGTTCTATAAACGCTTGCGGCCACTTTCTTATTACGATCAAAACTTGCGTGACATCGCCGAGTTCAAAAAGCTCTGGGCGCAGGTTAAAGGAGTGACAGTGCCTCCTCTGCCCAAGGTTGATGGATTGGTCGATACGAACTTGGGGCAAGCATTGTGCATGGAATTGATACGAGATGCGGATGAGCTTGTGAGCCAACCGCTGAGAGTTTTTATCGCAGAAAATGGCTTCACCGATGATGTGCGGCAAGCCTTGGATGATCTTGAATGCAAACATCTGGACAAGGCGCTTTTTCTCCGTGATGCCTCGCTTGCCAACGTGCTTGTCCAACGGTTGAAAAATAATCAGCTACGTATGCTTTTCATTGACGGAGTTGGGGACCACGCAGTGATTCCCGTTAGTCGCATCGTCAAAACAGTGGCACGTAAGCGGATCGCGAAGAAATTTAGGCACGTTCGCAAAGCTTGCGTGAGCTTGCACCGAAGCTTTGAAAATGGGCAGATGGCGGCGATTGACGAAAACGGAATTTTGCAGAGACGGCAACGTT
>CAZJWF010000075.1:0-15435 GCA_964549375.1 uncultured Neomegalonema sp. | reverse complement strand
AGTTTCGGCGGCCAAATCCGGCATTTGCTGCACGGCGCTGTTTGCGCGCGGCCTGAGAAATATCATCAGGTACCGGCTCAAGCTCAGGCTTATCGCCACCCCATAGATCAGGCGACTTGACGGGTTCGGGGGCATCCATCGGACGGACCGACCCTTGTGGAAGGATATCAGTTATCGGCCCGAAGCTTGGGTTGCTGAGGGGTTCTTCAAGCGGGACAACCCGCGCACAGCCGATCATTGATTCCATCACCAGCGTCATCATCCCGGCGGCCCCGATATGTCGGGTGAAGCCGAGAATTTTCATCGCCGCTGTCATCAGCGCGAAGGCCGCATCGGCATTATCGAGCTTGTTCGTTTGGGCAATGGCCCAGATCTGGCGGCGGTGACGCGGTCCAGCGTTGAGGACGTTGTGGCGAGGCGCGAGGTGCGCGGGCACGCTGAGCGGTACAAAATCCGGGTTCGCCGCGAGGCTGGCTGTGATCCGGCTTTCGGTCGCGCGAAAATCCGGCAAAGATGCTTTTTTCAATCCAAATGCTTCTTCGCCTACCAGCAGGCAATATCCCCAAAGGCTTTTGGGCGAGTGGGCGTCATCGCACAGGAACTTCGACACGTTGCGGCCCAGCACATAGCCTTGATCAGGCAGGTTGACCTCTTTGGCCAAGAGCGCCATTTCCCCGGCAATGCCGGAGGTTGCCGCTAAAAGAGTAGGCCAATGGATTTGGCCGTTCTCTTGATACGCCGCAGCCAAGTATTTGAGCAGCTCGTCACCGCCCTCACGCCACCTATGCCCAGCCGCCATATCGCGCCCTTTCGCCTAGATACCAACGCCTCGTGATGGGCGAAGGCTATTCAGACCGTTTTCAAAATCCTGTGCAGCAGGCAAACACGTGTCGTAGGCCGCAGCACATGCGAGAATTGTTGGGCAGAATGCAGCAAGAAATAATAAAAACCTGTCAACGCGAGTTGTCTTTTTTTGCCAAGATCACGTCGGGACGGCAAAATGCCGAAAAAACAACCGCTTATTTTTCCTGACAAGTTGTATTTTTTTCATTTACGCAGAACTGAAAAGGGCTGAGCGATTCTTGTACCCCGGCAATCGGCGGTAATTGGGTCTACTCACGGCTTCGATTGAACGCCGCGATGCGGCTCAACCTCCAGCGCCTCCCGCCCGGAGTTCGGGGGAAGGTGGGAATGTCAGCATTAAAAATGACTTTTGATTACGTCGTCATCGGATCAAATCCGGGACGGCGACCAAGATGCAACACTCTTGTCTGGCGGGCGCTCAATGCGCCGTTCCGCTTGCCGCCATTCAGAAATCGATGCCGAACGGCACGGGTTAAAAAATGTCTGACAGGCGTTGGTTATCCGTTGGTTTTGCTTGGCAATCTGGCGCAACAGGCGCAGAGCATGGCGCGGTACGTTACTCAAAACCGCACGTAATGCGCGGAGCCGCTGACGACATGCGGCCAAAGACAAATCGGCGTCGTCTGCCCCCCATTCAGGTGCAATCGGCATCGAAATTTGGCTGCGATCCACATCAAGCCCACAGTGATCGACCATGAGACAGGCCTGAGTGATCACCATATATCGCGATGCCGCCTCAATCCGGGGCAAAAGCGCCCCGACAAACCCAAGGGTCCAATCAGAAAACCGGCGCGACACTGGACCCACAGCCAGAACCCCAACGATCAAGACCAACCCCGCCACAATGCGGAGCAGTTTGAGCCGCTGAGTTTCCAAGGTCCGTTCAATGTCCACGCCGTCTGTTGCCTCTTGTTTGATTCGATAAAGACAAAAAGAACTAAAAGTGAACATATGTCAATAGAGAATTTGCAATAGCACATTCGACTGTCCTTGAAATATGCGCTCAGACCCCACGGCATTTGAGGCAAAGGAGGTCATCGCTGGGTTCATTCCGGCGATCCAGAACCACAAAAGACAAAACCTGTGATCTAGGCGCTGGCTGGTCTGGACGATCCGATTGACGCGGCTGAGGACGAGTGTTCGCGGTCGATCTGCGGTCACTCCATTCCCTACGGTGAAAGCGGCACACGATTTCAACGGTTTGAATAATCAATAAACGATGTCTCGTTCCACGAGATGTGACCGACGTTTCTGGCTGATTTCCTCGACAACTGAGAGGCCGCATATTCCTCCCAGAAATCTCTTTCGCACTTGCCAACGAAATGCATTACGTCTCTGCATAACAAGACCTCAAGAGCAGGAGCCGCCCATGCGCCCCGATGCAGCGCCCGCGCGTCACACCACCATCCGCCTTCAAGACTACACGCCGCCCGTCTGGCTGATCGATCATGTGAAACTTGATTTCCGCCTCGGCGAAAACGCCACGCGCGTTGTTTCCGAAGTGGCGTTCCGGCTTAACCCAGATCGGGCGGAGGGGGCTTCACGTGACCTACGGCTTGATGGCGAGTTGCTCGATCTCAAATGGGCCAAAGTCAACGGCGGCGAGGTATCCCCCGCTGTCGATCAATCAGGACTGACCGTTGGCGGCGATACGCTACCGGATGCGTTCGTGTGGTCTGCGGAGGTTGAAATCGATCCGGGCTCGAACAAAGCGCTGG
Source organism: uncultured Neomegalonema sp. (assembly GCA_964549375.1). Lineage (GTDB taxonomy): Bacteria > Pseudomonadota > Alphaproteobacteria > Rhodobacterales > Rhodobacteraceae > JAHDDY01. The sequence goes on along the minus strand of CAZJWF010000075.1, from coordinate 12,853 downwards.
AGGGGCTTTATCTCTCCAACGGGATGTTTTGTACGCAATGCGAAGCGGAAGGTTTTCGCAAAATTACCTTCTTCCCGGACCGCCCCGATGTGATGGCACCTTATGAAGTCCGGGTTGAGGCCGACAAAGCGACCCACCCGGTCTTGCTGTCGAATGGCGAGAAACTGCGCGAGGGCGAAGACGGTGATCGGCACTGGGCCTTGTGGCGCGATCCACACCCGAAACCCTGTTACCTCTTTGCGTTGGTTGCGGGCGATTTGGTCAAGATTGACGACACGTTCACAACCATGTCTGGCAAAGATGTTGATCTGCAAATCTTCGTGCGCCCCGGCGATGAGGATAAATGCGATTACGCGATGGACTCGCTCAAACGGTCGATGAAATGGGACGAAGAAGCGTATGGTTGCGAGTACGATCTGCCGCTGTTCATGATCGTAGCCGTTGATGATTTCAACATGGGCGCGATGGAAAATAAAGGGCTGAACATCTTCAATACGCGCCTCGTTTTGGCGTCGCCCGAAACGGCTTCCGATGCGAACTTTTTGGCGGTCGAGAGCGTCATTGCTCACGAGTATTTTCACAACTGGACCGGCAATCGGATCACCTGCCGTGATTGGTTTCAGCTTTGCCTGAAAGAAGGGCTGACAGTTTTTCGCGATCAGCAATTCTCCGAAGACATGCGTTCGGCAGATGTCTTGCGGATCAAGGAAATTGGCATGTTGCGCGCGCGGCAATTCCGCGAAGATGCCGGACCGTTGGCGCATCCCGTGCGGCCCGAAGAATATATTGAGATCAACAATTTTTATACGGCGACTGTCTATGAAAAAGGCGCCGAAGTCATTCGGATGCTGCACACGTTGGTCGGGCCGGAAGCCTACCGAAAAGCGACCGATCTTTATTTCCAGCGTCATGATGGGCAAGCCTGCACCATTGAACAGTTTCGTCAGTGTTTCGAGGATGCGACGGGTCGGGATCTGTCGCAGTTTTCGCGCTGGTGGTCACAGGCCGGAACGCCGCAAGTCTCGGCAACGTTGTCTCAAGAGGGCGGCGACAGTGTTCTGACCTTGCGTCAGGAGGTCAAACCGACGCCTGGTCAGGACGGAAAACACCCGCTGCATATGCCGATCTCTGTCGGGTTTTTGTCGACAGATGGCGACTCCTTGTCACTTGAGCTGGACGGTGTGGCGGCGGAAACGCATGTGTTGGAATTGACGGAGTCCGAGCAATCTTTCCGTTTTACCGGGGCAGGCGTCGCGCCGATTCCTTCGGTGCTGCGCGGATTTTCCGCACCAGTGGTGTTGCACATGCAGCGCTCTGCCGAAGACCTCGCCTTGCTGCTCGCGCATGACACGGATGCGTTTAATCGCTGGGAAGCGGGGCGTGACCTCGCGCTGCAATCGCTTGATGCGGTTTTGAATGGCGAGGCGATTGCACCGCTTTATCCGACTGCGCTTGCGACGGCATTGGCGCGTGGCGGCGATGCGGCATTTCTCGCGTTGCTGCTGGCGACACCATCAGATTCGATGTTGGCGGATCATGTCGCTCAACGCGGTGATGTCGTGGACCCGGATGCCATCGCGACGGCCACGGGTGCGCTAAACAAGGCGGTCGCGGAAGCCGCATATAACGCCTTGAAAGCGGCCTACGAGTCCAACGCAACGCCGGGCGCGTTCAGCCCCGATGCGGCCAGCGCAGGCAAACGCGCGCTGAAACTCACGGCGCTCGAACGGTTAGGCGATCTAGGTACAGATGAAGTGCGGAGCCTTGCCGCCGCCCATTTTAAAAATGCGGACAACATGACCGACAGCGCGGGGGCGCTGAGCGTGTTAGTCACGCTTGGCGGGGAAGAAGCCGATGCGGCGCTCGCGGCCTTTCACCAGAAATGGCAGCACGACTCGCTCGTGCTCGATAAATGGCTGATGTTGCAAGCGCGCGGTCCCGGAGAGGATACGCTCGACCGTGTGAAGGAAATTCGGGCATCTGATGCGATTGACTGGACCAATCCCAACCGCTTCCGGTCATTGATGGGCGGGTTTGCTGCCAATCAGCATCGGTTCCACGCGGCGGATGGGTCCGGCTATGCGTTTTTTGCGGAACAGCTTGAATGGCTCGACAAGATGAACCCCCAAACGACGGCTCGTATGGCAACGGCGTTTGAAACGTGGCGTCGGTTCGATGCAGGGCGTCAGGATAAAATGCGGACGCAGATGCAGCGCCTCGTGGACCGCTCCGATTGCTCGCGAGATTTGTTTGAGATCGTGACGCGGGTGCTGAGCTAACTTCGCGTCCGACGAAAGACCTCACCGCGCTTGATATCCGGCGCGGTGAGTGTGATGCGCTTAACCTTCGGGTTGCGCTTCGAAATCGGCATCACTGACGGGCTCCATCCAATGGATGTGGACCCCATCAAGCGCCTCATGAATCGCAATATGGCTCATGGCTGTGGTCGGCGATGCGCCGTGCCAGTGCTTTTCTCCCGGCGGAATCCAAACCGTGTCGCCTTGGCGCAAGATCCGCACAGGTTTTCCCTCGGTTTGAAACCGGCCCTCGCCTGCCGTGACATAAAGCGTTTGTCCAAGAGGATGCGTATGCCAGTTGGTCCGTGCGCCACTTTCAAATGTGACCCGAACTGAACGCGCGCGTGCGGGCTCTGGAGCGTCATTGATCGGGTCGGCCCAAACCGTACCCGTGAAGTAATCAGTAGAAGCCATTTTCCGGGGCCGCTCGTCGCTCTTGTAAAGGATCATTTAGGGACTTCCTCAGGATAGAATTGTGCGTGCCAAGTCGCAAGTTTCGGCTGCATAATATTGAAATAGACTGGCGGGATCAAAGCAAGCAAAACCATCCAAGGATATCCATGCGGCAATTGCGGCGCGTCAGATTCAGGATAGCTTTGCAAAGTCGGAAACCGTTTGCGCGGTTTGTAGTGGTGATCCGAGTGGCGCTGCAAGTTGATCAACAGCCAGTTCGAAGCTTGATGCCCGCTATTCCATGAATGATGCGGTTGCGTTGGTTCGTACTTGCCATTGGCCAGCTTCCGGCGAAGCAAGCCATAGTGCTCAATGTAATCGACAAGCTCTAACAGCAAAATCGCAACGGCGGCTTGCAACACGAGAATCCCGATGCCCATCGGGCCACCGATAACCCCGGCCAAGATGACAAACAGCGCGGTCCAGCCAGCATATCGCAAGAATGCATTATGACGCGACATGAACTTGGCATTGCGCCGTTTAAGCTGATCTTGCTGGATCTTCCAAGCCGACGTGAATGTCTGACTGAGGACGCGCGGTAAAAATCGGTAGATGCTTTCCCCTTGACGCGCCGTCGCTGGGTCTTCGGGGGTCGCGACATTCACATGATGACCAAAGACATGCTCAATGCACCAGTGACCATAGAGGGTGGAGCACATCAGAATCTCGGCCAGTGTGCGTTCGACTTTGTTCTGTTGATGCGTCAACTCGTGGGCATAGGTGATGCCGATACCTCCTGACGCAATGCCAACGGTCACGGCCATGACGACGATTTCCCAAGATGCCAAATGTCCCAAAGTGCTGATCCAGATCAGGCCAAAGATCATCGCAAGTTGGATTGGCACCCACAGCCATGTCAGGGCGCGGTGCCAGAAGAGAGCGCTGGCCTCGGTATCGGGCGGCAAATGCGCTTCGTTCAGTTTCATCACGACATCAAGCGATGGGATCATAATGAACGCATAAAGGGGGCCGGCCAGCATCCACAGGCCTCCATACCATGCGCCTAGTGTGGCGAGGGGCACAAAGATGAGCGACAGGGCAAACGGTGCAGCATTCAAGAACATACGGCATCCTCCAATGAACTTGGAGTTTACGCTTGCTCAAGGTGATTGTCATGATGCCCTCGGGGAACCCTTGGCATGCTTTGATCGGGCCATCGAGAGCAGCGGTCTATTGAAAGTCTCGCCGCAAAATCCGGCGGTTCATTTAACCCATGTTAAGGTCGCCAAGGAAACCGCCACGCGGTGACGGCATCTCTTGGATGGTCAAATGAAACGGGCGCATTCAATTGCGTTGGGTCCGCCGCGACGTCGAATACCGGCGTCAGGTCAAAACGCTCTGGATCAAGGCGTCCAATCGCTGCCAATAGGGTATAGGCCGCGACATTGTGATTCCGAACGGCCTGAACCAACGCAATTTGAGCGTTCAGCAATTCCGCCTCGGCATTCAGGACATCAAGCGTATCTCGCGAGCCAACGCGCAGTTCTTCGCTCACCCCTTCAAAGGCGAGCCTCGCGGCGCGAACACGTTGTAGCTCTGCGTCAATACTGCCTCTCGCTGTAACCAGCGTTTGCCAGGAGACGTGGACATTCTGTTGCACGGTACGAACGGCGTCATGATATTGCGCGCGTGCTTGACTGGCATTGTGACGCGCTTGGCGCACTTCTGCGTCGACCCGCCCCCCCTGATAAATCGGGGCGTTGAATGTCAAGGTCAGGTTCAGTGAAGCAGATCGCGTGTCAGAGTCGCGGTTCGAAAACAGGCTATCGCCGACGATACTATCGGACAGTTGCCCTTGCAGCGTGCCTTGCAAATCCAGTGACGGCAATTTGTCCGCCAATGCAGAGCGAATGGCAAAGACAGCAGCGCGTTCATTGGCGCGGGCGGCTCGGATACTTGGATGGGTTGCGGTGGCGTCGGTTTCCGCTTCGCTCAGCGTTGCGGGAAGTTCAGGCAGATTCTCTGGCGGTTCGAGTTTCGTGGGTAAGCGCCCTACGATACCCCGGTATTCTGCCGCACTGTTTCGCAGCGCGCCTTCGGCTTGGATCAGGCTGGAATTTGCTGCGGCGACGCGCGACTCCGCCTGTGCAACATCAGTCAAGGTCACTTCACCAACTTCGAACCGCGCTTTACTCGCGTCGAGTTCTTCCTGAAGGTTTTTGAGGTTTTGGCGTGTCAAATCGCGCAGCTCATGATCGCGCAGAACGTCGAAGAAAGCATCCGCCGTAGACAGCAAGGTTTGTTGCTCGGTCGCGTTCAGGTTTGCGTACCCCGCTTCAACATTCGCCTCGGCCTGGCTCACATTGTTGGCCGTCTCGCCGCCATCATAAAGGTTGATTTGTCCCGTCAATGATCCGGTAAGCGGACGTGATGATGCGGATGGAAACGAATTCCGCTCGGTGAGGCGCTGGTTGACCTGCTGTTGCGCCTGAAACGCAAGGGTCGGCAAGAAGCCTGATTTCGCGATGGGAACGGATTCGCCCAAGGCCCGCAGGTTTGCGCGGGCCGCTTCGACAGATGGATTGAAGAAATAAGCATCACGCATAGCATCGTAAAGCGTCTCGCTGCGCGCTGGAAGTGCCACGACGGCGAGCAAGGCCGCTGACAATAATAATTTTCGAGCTTTCATGACTTACGCCTCACTGCCGATCTCCACACTGTCCAATGCCGTGTAAACTCACGTGTCGTTCAACAGCGGGTCATTCAACAAAGGATCGTTCAACAGCGGATCGTTGAGCAATGGGTCAGACGAGGGCAGGTCGTTCAAAATTGGATCATTCAGCAGCGAGTCGATGGTGGTGTCATTTGGCACGGGAGCGAGCACGAGCGGATCATCGCTGACGATCGCCCCTGTCCCGACTGAATTATTGGTCAAGACGGTGACAGTACGACGGTTTTGACTCCACGCGATTTCATCAGAGCCGGGAACGACTGGACGCTCTTTGCCGTAAGAAATTTTGCGGACCCGGTCCTGAGCGACCCCAAGCGCTGTGAGATAGCCGCGCACCGAACTGGCCCGACGTTCACCCAGAGCCAGATTATATTCCCGCGTCCCGCGCTCATCGGCATGACCTTCGATGGTGACGATGGTTTCAGGATGGACGTTCAGCCATGCCGCTTGCGAGCGCAGCGTGGCGCGCGAGTCTTCGCTGAGTTCCGAACTGTTGGTGTCAAAAAAGACGGTCGTGCCAATGTCCGCATCAAAAAAAGCGGCGCTGCCATCGTCGTTGGGGAAGGTAAGCGTGGAGGCGAGCCGGGCTTCTTCGCTCAGATTAATTCCCGTTCCGGCCAACAATGCCTGATCATCTGATGACAGATCGGCAAGGGCAGGATCAAAAGAAACGGTGTTATTTGGAAACGGGCCGGAATCATCCACTGAAATGGGGTCCGTGGTCCCAAACACGCCAGAACCCCCTTCACCCACGACGCGGCCTGATGCACCAAAACCGGACGTACCGGGTTGGTTCGGCCCAAAATCGCCATATTGAACCGAGGTGGCGTTCGAAGTCGGCTCAGGGCCGGTTTCAGTCGCAAATTGGGCACAGCCCCCCAATGCGAAGCCGAATGCAACAAATGCGCTGAAACGGCGGGGAGCAGAATGGGTCTTCATGGCGGCTTGGCCTCCGGCAAACTTATCGCGCGACACGCTTCTTCGCTTAGTCTTAATATCAGGCTAGCAAACTCCGGCATCCGGCGAAATCGACCTGCTTCGTTGTGCCACAAGTAGCCACGAGTCGCGACAAACGTGCAACGCACGGAAAATCGCTGCTGAATGTGCCTTTTTTGGGCCGAAACATCATGACGCTAAGCTTTGACCGGCGTTTCGATTGAGGGCAGGCTCAGCATCATGACATCGATGATCGAAATTCCCGTTTGGCTGGCCGTTTGTGTGGGGGTTCTCGGCCTTTTGGGCTTTTTGGATCGCATCATTGGCCCATCGCTGCGGTGGTTCTTTCGAAAGCGGGTGAATCGGGCGATTGATGACCTCAATCAGCGCCTCGATCTGAAAATTCAGCCCTTCAAGCTGACAAAACGCAAAGTTCTGATTGATCGTCTCATTTACGACCCTGAAGTCATGGCCGCCGTCGAGAGCCATGTTGAGGAGCAAAGCGTTCCGCGTGAGGTCGCTGTCGAGCGTGTCGAACGCTACGCGAGAGAAACCGTTCCTGCATTTTCTGCATTCGCCTATTTCGGTTTTGGAATGCGGCTGTCACGTTGGGTGTGTGAAGCGCTCTACCGCGTGCGTGTCGGCGTCTACAATGACAAAGAACTCAGCGCCATCGACCCGGAGGCGGCGGTGGTCTTTGTGATGAATCATCGTTCGAACATCGACTATCTGCTCGTCACATATCTCGCCGCACAGCGCACGTCGCTATCATATGCGGTCGGCGAGTGGGCGAATGTATGGGGATTGCGGCAAGTCATTCGTGCGATGGGTGCGTATTTTATCCGCCGAAAGTCGCGAAATCCGCTCTATCGCAGGGTCGTCGCACGCTACATCAAGATGGCGGTGGAGGGCGGTGTCACGCAGGCGATGTTTCCTGAAGGTGGCCTAACGCGGGACGGTTCGCTCCAACCGTCAAAGCTTGGGTTGATTTCGTATATGTGCGACGGGTTCGATGCTGATAATTCGCGGGACATCGTTTTCGTACCGGTTGGTCTCAACTACGACCGCGTGATCGAAGACCGTATTTTACTTGAGTCAATCGCAGAGGAAAAACAGCCCCGATTTAACGCCGGTCCCTTCTCTGCCGTGAAGTTCGTCCTACAGCTAATTTGGATGAAGGTGACGGGGCGGCTGTATCGGTTTGGCTATGCCTGTGTCAGCTTTGGTGCGCCGTTGTCGCTGAAGCAATACGCGCCCTCCGGCAAAGTCGATGTCGAAGCATTGGGAGATGATCTCATGCAGCGGGTCGGCGAGGTCGTGCCGGTTTTGCCAGTCTCGTTGGTCGCGACTGTGTTGCTTGAGGCGCGAGAGCCGCTCTCCCCTCTCGAACTCAAAGCAGCGACAGCGCAGTTGATTTCGGGATTAAAGGCTGGGGGCGCTCATCTTCATATCCCGCGCAATGATGATGACTATGCGGTCGATGTAGGGCTTCGGATGATGCGGATGCGGCGGCTGATCATCGAGGATGAAACAGGGTTAAGAGCCAATCGCGACGAGGAAAACGTCCTTCGATATTACGCGAATGCGATTAAACATCTCAAACGCTGAGAACGTGGGGCCTTCTGGCTTGCCATCCCGAGTTGCTAGAGCGCCAATTTCTAACCTTTTTCAATTGCATTAAACCGTAGAATTTTGGCGTCACACCTCCGCGCTGCCATTCTGCACGACCCTTGCATCCGTAACGGCAAAAGACGAACGGCAAAAGACGGCGGACGGAGGCAGTTATGGACGGTATCGAGACCTATCGTGAGGGCGCGCATACAGTGCGGATCGTCACGGATCGGCACAAATTTGCCAAATTTCGCCGTCGGTGGAACGCGGCTTTGGCACAGTATCCCGAAGCATCCATGTACATGACCCATGAATGGCTTCAGGCCCTATGGGACATTTACGAAGACGACATTGTCGGTCAGGTCATGATGATTGATGACAAAGAGGGTCCATGCGCGATGGCTCCGTTTGTCTCGGTCAAGTATCGCTATGGCGGTTTTTCCATTCCGGCAGTTGGTCCAATTCCAGCCGCGCGCACAGATATTCCGCTCATTCGGGATCAGATCGAGTGCATGCGTTTGCTCGGTGCTTACACGAAATCATGGGGTGCCCAGCTTTGGCACTTGCACAACGTTCCGGAACGGTCGCCGGTGATCCAACTACTTCATAGCGAATGGGACGTGGGCCGCACGGTTGAAGAATACGATCACACGGCGTTTCCTGTGATTGACACCTCGACGTCGTGGCCGCAATTCCTGCATACAAAAGACGCCGCCTTTCATGAAGAGGTTGCCGGGATTCAATCCGATATTGAAGGCCTTGAACTTCGTCCCGTGACCGAGGCGGCACCGTTGCTCGCGATGATGAATCGTGTGAAGAAACGCAGTGGCACTGAGCGTGGCCCTGTCGATGACATCCGACGCACAGTCTTTAGCGAGCGGATCATTCAAGAGGCTGCCGCCGCAGGCACGTTGCGAAGCATCGTCGCGTTTGATCAATCACTCTTTGCGGAGCCAGCCGTCGGATACACCATCGGCATCGAGTATAATGGTACCGTGCATGTCCTCGAAACCGGCTGCGACCAGCGATATCCAGCTGCCGGTATCGGCACATTCGCTGAGATGCTCTGGCAGGCCTTCGACAACAACAAAATTCGCCGCTTCGATGTCAGCGAATTGGATGAGGGGGCCGTTGTCGAACGCGCTTGGGCGACAGATAGCCATCCGCACTTGAGCACGTTAATCCTTAATGGCGGAATGGGGTCAGCGGCGGTTCGTGCCGGACGAACGCTTGGCGGGTTGAAGCGGGTTTTGACGATACCGAACCGGGGTCGGCGCGGGCAAGCGGCATAGCGGAAATCGCCGCGCCGCATCTTGTCTACATCGGGATCGGATGGCGCAGATAGACCGCATGGATATCGTCCTGCACCTCAGTCGACAGCGTCAGGTCTGCCGCCGCTAGGGCTTCGGACAATTGTTCCATCGTGGTCGCGCCAAAGATGATCGAGGTCATGTGAGGTCGCAACGCACAAAACGCGAGCGACATCTGAACCAAACTCAAACCATGTTTCTGAGCGACTTGCGCGTATTCATCGACCGCAGGCTCCAGACGTTCTGTCAACCGGCCCCCGAGATTGGCATTGATGCTTTTGCGAGAGCCTTCAGGAGTTGCGCCTCCTCTATACTTGCCGCTCAAAATGCCCGCCGCGAGAGGAGAAAACGCGAGCAAGCCAACATCTTCGTGGTGCGATAGCTCGGCAAAATCCAAATCAAAGTGACGGCAGAGCAGCGAGTATTCGTTTTGCACAGAAACCACGCGCGGCAGCCCGTTTGCTCTGGCGATTTCTAGAAATTGCGCTGTGCCCCATGTGCTCTCGTTCGACAGCCCCACGGTGCGGATTTTCCCCTCGTCAACGAGGGATTGCATGGCGGTCAACGTCTCAAAGATGTCTTCCTTGACGCGCGAGTCCTGCGTGGTCGGATCAAAATGATGCCACTTGCGGAAGTGATAGGAGCCTCGGTTCGGCCAGTGGATCTGATACAAATCAATGACGTCTGTTTGCAATCGCCGCAAACTGCCTTCGACCGCGACCCGGATCGACGCGCCATTGATCGGCCCGCCATCGCGGATATTCTTATAGCCTTCGCCAACGACTTTCGTTGCTAAGACAACATCGTTGCGGCGACCGGTTTTCTGGCACCATGTCCCAATGATTTCTTCGGTGTGTCCGGCGGTTTCGGCGGAGAGTGGCGTCGTCGGATACATTTCTGCGGTATCAATAAAGTTGATCCCGGCATCCAGCGCGGCGTCAATTTGAGCATGGCCCTCAGTTTCAGAGTTTTGCGTTCCCCACGTCATCGAGCCGAGGCAATATTGACTGACCTTGATGCCGCTCCGTCCCAGTGTTCGATAGTCCATACTCGTCCTCAATTCACATGGCTTTGCTGGCCAGTGCCGAGCACGGCTCAGGGGCTTTGACGGTCAGGGATAACATGCAGCAGCCAACCACGTCATTGGGCACTGCCGACAAGCATTCCGATCTTTAGTCTAGATCGAGATCAAGATCGTCAATGGGCGGCGGCATGACCCGCTCACCAACATAGTTGGTTACATGAGCCACCATGTCGTCCATTTGCTTGTCGAAGAAATGGTTCGCGCCGTCCATCACGGTATGCGTGATGGTGATGCCCTTTTGGGTTTTCAGCTTTGTCACCAGCTTGACCACATCATCGGGTGGGGCCACGCGATCGGCGGACCCGTTAAGGATCAGGCCAGAGGATGGGCAGGGCGCGAGGAACGAAAAGTCGTACATATTTGCGGGCGGCGCGACGGAGACGAATCCGCTGATTTCAGGGCGGCGCATGAGCAGTTGCATCCCAATCCAAGCGCCGAACGAGAATCCGACCACCCAACATTGGCGGGCATTAGGATTCATCTCTTGTAGGTAGTCCAGCGCTGAAGCGGCATCGGACAGCTCACCAATCCCACCGTCGAATTCGCCCTGGCTGCGGCCTACCCCCCGGAAGTTGAAACGCATCACCGAAAATCCAAGGCCGTGCATCCCGTAATACAGGTTGTAAACGACCTTGTTGTTCATCGTGCCACCGAACTGCGGATGCGGTTGCAGGATCAGCGCGATGGGAGAGTCGTTATCGGGTTGCGGGTGATAGCGGCCTTCGAGTCGCCCTTCAGGGCCGGGAAAATTCACTTCAGGCATTCTTGACTCACCAGTCTCAGGGCAGGGCGCGCAGGCGTCTTGGGCAATACTTGACCTCAGGCATCGGGTATTTTAGAACGGTTCTAAACTACGCCTCGCCTGAGTCTTGGAACCGCCTGCGATACAGGTTTCTGGACCGTCTGGTCAAGGAAAACGGGTAAGTTTCAACCGAAACGGGACAAGTGCGCGCATGAAACTCAGCACCAAAGGTCGCTATGCTGTGACCGCGATGGCCGACATCGCGCGGCAAGAGCATGAGCGCCCGGTCTCGCTGAGCGAAATTTCCGAGCGCCAGAACATCTCTTTAGCCTATTTAGAGCAACTGTTTGGAAAGCTACGCCGGGCTGGTCTCGTCGTGTCGATGCGCGGGCCGGGCGGCGGCTATACATTGGCGCGGGCGCCTGCTTTGATCGCGGTTTCTGAGATTATGTCGGCAGTGGATGAACGTCTGCGGGCGACTCAATGCGACGGCGCGGTCGGCGAAGGCTGTACCCATGACGGCGCGCAATGCCTGACCCATAACCTGTGGGAGCGCCTGAGCGCGCATGTGCATGTCTTCCTGCAACAAACCACACTCGAAGACGTGATTGCGACCGAGATTCAACCCTGTCCTGCTGTCCCCGACTTTAGTGCCCTCCTCACAGATGAGGAAGCCGCGCATGGGTAGATTTGTGCTTCGTCCCTGTGAGTCGCCAGTCACTGCCCGGTTCGCTCGGGTGGTTCCGTGTGGTTGGTTGGAGGATTTCCGGATTGCCAGAACAAATCCGGCAATGACAAGTGATGGAGACGACCTCAATATCCGTCACCCTCGGACTTGTTCCGAGGGTCCAGAGCAGCTTGTCCCGAACTGGATTGTCGGAACAAGTCCGACAATGGCAGATCATTGCGGAGGCCTCCATGCCTGACCGTGTCTACCTCGACTGGAATGCCACCGCCCCCCTGCGCCCGGAAGCCCGCGCAGCGATGATCGCGGCAATGGATGTCGTTGGTAATCCATCCTCTGTCCACGCGGAAGGCCGCGCCGCAAAAATGATCGTCGAGAAAGCCCGCGAGCAAGTGGCTGAACTCGTTGGCTGCGCGTCGGAAGAGGTCGTCTTTACCAGCGGCGCGACGGAGGCGGCGGCGCTGGCGTCGCATGGTCGACGGTTGGCCTGCACAGATTTGGAGCACGATGCCGTCATCGCGCATCGGGCTGTTCAGCTTGATGTTGGGACTGGGGGTGAACCAGTTCTGAGCGGCCCCGAAGAATATGACCTTCTTGCTCTACAGTCATCCAACTCCGAGACTGGTCTTCTTCAAAACAACAGCCATTGGGCGCAGCATGCGCGGGACCGTGGCGCGATGATTTTAGTCGATGCGGTTCAATCTGCCAGTCGATTTGGAATGACGTTGGATGTCTTAGGAGCTGATTTTTTGATGCTCTCGGCTCATAAACTCGGCGGTCCAAAAGGCATAGGCGCTTTGTGTGCGAAATCCGGATCGGAATTGACAACGTTGATCCCCGGAGGTGGTCAAGAAAAGGGCCGCCGTTCAGGTACAGAAAATGTGGTCGCTATTGCGGGTTTCGGCGCGGCGGTCGAGGCGGCAGAGCGGGATAGAAAAGCCGGAATGATCGACGCGCTTTATCCGCTCAGAAATGCGATGGAAGACGCCATCGCGGCGGAAGCGCCCGAAGCGATCTTCGTTAACAAAAGCGCCCCGCGCCTGCCCAACACCTCTTGCTTCGCC
>CAZJWF010000074.1:0-15664 GCA_964549375.1 uncultured Neomegalonema sp. | reverse complement strand
TAAGCACGACACTGGACGACGCTCGCACTATCTGACTGTGCAGTTTTCAATCTATGATGCGCCCGCGCATGACGAATTGGTCGTCGCGCTGGGCGCAGCAACTGGAGGCCGTCCGCATCACCGGATCGGCGACCGATATTCTGACCTCGCCGCGCTGGGCCGCGATGTCGACAATCCCGCTGGCGTAACGGAATAACCGACAGGTTACGCGCCGTCGCGGCCCTCTTGCTGCGCGAAGAACGACGTTGCCTTGGGAACGGCGGGGAGCTGCATATCATAAGGTACGCAGCGTACCCGCCCCGATTCTTCACCGCGAACCAAATCCAGCGTCAATGTGCTCGGCAGGTGGTTCGGACTAAGCTCAATGGCGTCTTCCGCGCAGTAGGTTGTGATATAGAGCGTGCGCGGTTTATCCGACAAGTTCGGCGCAGACCCATGCAACAAACGGACATGCATCAAGCAAACTGAACCAGCAGGCCCGATACAGGACGTGATTTGATCGCGTTGCTCCTCGACGATTGTCTCGTCGATCGCTCCCGTGAACACGCCGTCATGCCAGTGAGAATAAATCGGTCCCTTGTGGCTCCCTTTGATCACTTCGAGTGGACCATTTTCCAGTGTCACATCATCGACAAACAGCAAACAGGTGATCATATCGTCGTTGGTCATCGGTTGGAAAGGAAAGTCCTGATGCCATTTGACCTGTGTCGCAGACCCCGGAAGTTTCGAATTCACCTTGCCGTGGTGGAACCGGAGGTTGGGGCCGAGAAGCTCTGCACAAAAATCAACCGTGCGCGCCTCGCGCATGATCGAGGAAAAAGTATCTGAGACTTCTTCGGGGGATTGCACGCGCCGCAGCGCGGGCTTTTCGGAACTGTGCCCCGGCTGCAAATCAAAGCGAGGTCGACCGTCGAGCGTTTCGCCGTAATCGTCGGCATATGTGCGGCTTTCCTCCACCCATTCGGAGAAGACACGGCGCAAGTCAGCGAGTTGGTCCCCACTGACGGCGTTGTCTACCACCAGCACGCCGTCGCGCCAAAATTGATCTTTCTGTTCTTGCGTCAGATGAGCCATCTTTTACCTCTTCGTCTGTCGTTTTCGCTTCATTCGCTCTGGTTGGCCCGCGCGGTTATGTCAGCATTCGGGCGAGGTAACGCTGGAAATCCCAAATCGTCTTTTCCTTTTGCGACAATCGACCGGGTTCAGCAGCAAGGGCTTTTGCATTGCGGGCAATGGCGGCGGTGACGGGTTTGTCCTCATCATTAATGGCGTGAAAGCTGGCTTTGAGCGCCGCAATCCGTTGCACGCGCGCCTCGCCTTCGGGCATCGCATTGGGATGAATATCCACGCCCCAAAACACCTGCACATGTGAGACATCAATCGGCATAAACGACATCCAGAATGTCCGCTCTGGCGAGATCGACGCGACGTGGCCGGGAAACGCCCCAAAAAGAGGAACCGTATTCGTTTCCTCTTCGGTCAAGGCCGGATTCGGATTTTGCATCGCCTCGCCATATTCATACGCGACGCCGGGCAGACGCCCTTGGGTATAAAGGCAAAAACCGGAGCCACCCTCTTGCACAACAGCGAGGCGTGTGGGCAAGGCCGGTTCGACGGTTTGTGAATGGACCGCAAAGAGGTGATATGGCTCCATGAAATTCTGAAACAGAATTTTCCAGTTCGTGTCCCAAACTTCGTTCACCCGAAAGAGCGTGCGGTAACTGCCGATGTCATAATTCGCGAGACGTTCCGCAATAGGAGCAAGGCGCGGGGCCAAAGGTTCGGCCTGCGGATCGAGATTCACATAGACCCACCCCAACCACTCCTCGACCGCAAATTGCGGGAGCGAGCAAGCGCTTTTGTCAAAGTCGTCCGACATGTGCGGCGCGCCGATCAACTGGCCGTCTAACGCATAGGTCCATGCGTGATAGGGGCAACTCACCTTTGCGTTGACCGACCCTTCGCCGCTCAGCAGGCTCATCATCCGGTGACGGCAAATGTTCGACATCGCGCGCAGGGTGCCTTCGCGGTCTCGGATGACAATCACCTCATCGCGCGAAATCGTGGTAACGCGATAATCACCGGGATCAGAAAATTCGTCGCTGCGCCCGACGCACACCCATTCCTTGTTAAAGATCGCATCGCGTTCCAGTTCCAGAAACGCGGGCGAGGTGTAGACCTGCGGCGGCGTTGCCTCGGCTTGGCTATCAGGCAAGGCCGCGTTGCGGCGCACCGCTTCGAGAAGGTCGGGCAATGGCATATTGGGAGTCATCGTCTCGCCTCCGCTCAGATCACAATTAGTTCGCGGGCAACATCGCTCAGGCGCTCGCCGCCGGCCTCTGTCACGACAACCGGCTCAGAAATCGCCGCACCGAAGTCGTCGAGCCAAACCCCCGATTGGAAGTGGAAACACATACCCGCCTGAAGCACAGTCTTGTCGCCGGGGCGCAAGCTCGCCGTGCGCTCGCCCCAATCTGGCGGATAGTTCAATCCAATAGAGTATCCAACCCGGCTGTTTTTCTCATAACCATGCTTTTTGAGAATTGCTTGCCAAATGGCCTCGACCTCCTCGCAGGTAACGCCGGGTCTCATCGCCTCCAACGCACGATCGCCCCCTCCGACGATTGCATCGGCGAGGCGTTTCATTGCCTCTGGCGGAGGGCCGATATGTGCGGTGCGGGTCAACGGCGCGTGATAGTGGCGACGGGCGGCGCCGAGTTCCATGACAATCAACCCAGAGTCAGGCAGCGGCTCTGCTGTCCATGTCAGATGCGGGGTACTGGTGCCGTCGCCGACCTGAATGAGTGGGCACAAACTGGTGTAATCCCCATACTTGCCATCAAAGCCTTTGACCTGATCATGGTACACATCGGCGATGACCTCAAATTGGCGCACACCCGGCTGTAATCGGCTCAGCGCGTTGTTCATCGTATCCGTGATGATGCGTCCAGCTTCTCGCATATAAACGAGTTCAGCCTCCGATTTCACCAACCGCGCCCAGTTCACCAACTCGCGATTGTCGCTTAGCGTCGCATTCGGCAAGCCGCTCACGAGATGCTGATGCGCTCTGGCAGTGTAGTAATGGGCATCAAAGTCAACGCCGATCCGCGCGCTGCTCCAACCGCGCGCGCTCACCAATTCGCAAAGCTCATCGAATGGATGTTGAGTCGGGTGATGAACAAGAGGTTCAGAGAACGCCGCGATATTTGCGGCAGGTAAGTCAGTGGTAATATGCGCCGATTTTGCGTCTTGCTCGCGCCCAAACCAAATCGGCCATTCTTCCTCGACATGAACCAGCACGGCTTGGGGTGTATAAAATGACCAGCCGTCAAATCCGGTCAACCATCCCATATTCGCAGGGTCTTGGCAGATCAGAAGATCATGACCCGCCGCTTGCATCCTCTGTTTGACATCGCTGACGCGCCGAGAAAATTCCGCCGGTTCAAAAGCCTTTTTAAACGCCATATGCCGCCCCTATTCCGACAGTTTTGCCGCCACCTTGTCGAGAAACGCCAACCCCTGCGACAGCTCGCTCAGCTCGATATATTCGTCGGCCTTGTGCGCGCGGCTGATACTGCCGGGGCCGAAAACGACGGTTGAGTAGTTCGCATGGCTGAAATATCCGCCATCCGTGCCGAACGAGACCACGTTGCGGCTGTTATTGCCGGTAACGGCACTGACAAAACTTGCCGCCGTTTCCGCATGGCGATCATCGAGGGCGGGCATGGCAACCTCGGTGATGATCTCGATGTCCGCTGCGGCGTTGACCGCTTTCATCGCTGGGAGGATTTCTGTCGCAGCATACTCCGCGATTTCAGCAATGGTAAGATCACCATCTTCGCCCGGCATCTGACGATATTCCCAGTCAACGTTGCACCAGCCCGCTGTCGCATTTCGCGCCGCACCGCCCTCGATTTTGCCGATGTTGAAGGTCGGGTAAGGCGGTGTGTAGGGAGAACCGGGCGCAGGATTGGCCGCGCGCCGCGCGCCCACCTCTTCAATCTTGGCAATCAATTTCATCGCCGCAGAGATGGCATTGACCCCTTCGGTCGGATTGCAGGAATGGACGGCGAAACCGGTAATCTCGGTCCGCATTTCATACCCACCTTTATGGCCCGTGACGATTTGCATCTCGGTCGGCTCACCCACTATCACGACTTCCGGGCGGTATGCCTTGGTCGCCATGCTTTCCAGCAAAACCGGCATTCCCCAGCCGCCATTTTCCTCGTCATAGGAAAATGCGATATGTATCGGCTTGGTGAGATTGGCGGACTTGAAACTGGGGACGGAGGCGAGAACGCAAGCGAGGAAACCTTTCATATCAACGGAGCCGCGACCATAGAGGCGCTCTCCCTTCCGCGTCAGCTTGAACGGGTCTGTCGCCCAAGACTGTCCATCAACGGAGACCACATCCGTATGTCCGTTGAGAACGACGCCGCCATCCACCTCTGGCCCGATGGTCGCGAAGACATTCGCGCGTTCGCCTGCCTCGTCATAACTGAGGGTGACATCAACGCCGTGCTCGGCCAGATAGTCCTTCACATATCCGACGATGCCGTGCGTTGGCCTGCCCGACAAAGTCTCGAAACTGACCAGCCGTTCGAGGATTTCAACGGCATTTTCCAGACTGCCAGACATTCGATCTCTTTCACCTAAGGTCGACGCCGAAACTCGCGGCGAATGGCTGCGATCTTGAAGACGTCGGTTT
This sequence comes from uncultured Neomegalonema sp., assembly GCA_964549375.1. GTDB lineage: Bacteria > Pseudomonadota > Alphaproteobacteria > Rhodobacterales > Rhodobacteraceae > JAHDDY01. The sequence continues at coordinate 10,956 of CAZJWF010000074.1, read as the reverse complement.
GCGTATTGACAGTTCGTATCCACAATGATGCAGTTTCGAAATTCAAGCCTTTTTATCGGCTGTCCTGACGAGAAAGTCCCCGTGCCACCTGTCCACTGGTAATGTCATAGACCCTGATCATCGCGGCCACATGCACTCTGTCCCATGACAGTTTTGCCATTCAGAGACCGCGCTGATGAAACCACGTATAAGAAAGTTAGATTGTGGCCCCTCCCTTCACACGCGATGAATATGCGGATCGATTGAAGCGTGTTCGCACCGCAATGCAAGCGCGCGGGTTCGATGTGTTGGTTGTGGGTGACCCCGCCAATGTAAACTGGCTGACCGGATACGACGCGTGGTCGTTCTATACGCCTCAAATCATGGTTGTCGGGCTGGAGTGTGAACCGACATGGCTGGGCCGGGAAATGGATGCGGGCGCGGCAGCTTTTACGACCTATCTGCCCGACGAGCAGGTCGTGCCCTTTCCGGAAACGCTGGTCCAGCAAACCGATGTGCATCCCGCGCAGTTCATGGGCGACTGGATGGCCTCGAAAGGGTTTGACGGAAAACGGGTCGGCTATGAAAGCGATGTCTATTTTCTGACCCCAGCGGCGGTCGAGCATTTGAAATCCCGATTGCCCAACGCGAGCTGGAAAGACTGCGGACTGTTGGTCAATTGGCAGCGCCTGTCCAAAAGCCCGGCTGAAATTCAGATGATGCGACAGGCGGCGCAGATTGCGGGTCTCTCGATGCAAACAGCCTTTGATGGTTTGCGCCCCGGTGTCCGGCAGTGTGATCTCATGGCTGATGTCACAGCGGCCATGATCCGGGGAACGCCGGAATTTGGCGGCGACATGCCTGCCCTGCATCCGTTGGTCCTTGCCGGAGAAGCGGCCTCTACCGCGCATCCAATGTGGACGGACGCCCCATTCGAGACGGACCAGACCATTGCATTTGAGCTGGGCGGGTGCCGCAAGCGCTATAACGTCGGATTGGCGCGCACGGCACATATCGGCAAGCCGCCGGAGACCCTAAAGACCACCGCCAAAGCCGTTGAAGAAGGCATGGAGGCCGTTCTGGGTGCCATGAAGACCGGGGCGCTGTGCTGTGATGTCCATGCGGCATGGCAAAAAGTGCTGGATGGCTATGGCCTCGAAAAGAAAAGCCGGATTGGATATGCAATCGGCGTCGGTTATTCACCGGATTGGGGCGAGCACACGATCAGCTTTCGCCCGGACGATACGACCGCGCTTCCTGAAAATGCCGTCGTGCACATCATCCTCGGCATGTGGATGGAAGGATGGGGCATGGAATTGAGCGAAACCATCCATGTTCGCGAAAACGACGCGGTTTGCCTGACCCAGTTTCCGCGCAATGTTCATGTGATTGAAGCTTGACCGAGGCGGACGAACCGAGCGAGGTGAGCGGGGGTGGATTACGGCGACGCAAGCGCGTATGAGGTTTGCCGAAACTCCTTATCGCCCTGATAGGGAATGGCCCGCGCCGCAGTGAAAGCCCGACCATGACCAATATCATCCGCTCGCTCGCGGAAATCTCTGACTGTTATGATGCCGTGCTCTGCGACCTCTGGGGCTGCTATCATGACGGCGTGACACCTCATGCTGGGGCGATTTCGGCGTTGCGAGGCTTTCGCAAGAAAGGTGGGATTGTCTCGCTGCTGACCAACGCACCCCGGCCCGATTTTTCCACTGCACGTCAGCTTGACCGGATGGGCGCGCCGACAGATACACATGATCTGATCGTTACCTCAGGCGATGCGACGATTGAGGGGATGCGGGTTGGGCAGTTTGGCGCGCGATGTCATCACATCGGACCGCCGCGCGACGATGATCTGTTTGCCGATTTTGAGATCGAGCGCGTGGCGCTCGCGGACGCGGATTTCATCCTCTGCTCAGGCTTGGATGACGATTCCACGGAAACGCCGGATGATTATGCGGAGCGCATTGCGCTGGGCATCGAGCGCGGCTTGCCAATGGTCTGCGCCAATCCCGACATTATCGTGGATCGGGGTGAAACGCGCCTCTTTTGCGGTGGGGCCATCGCCCAAGCCTATGCCCAAGCAGGCGGCGAAACACATCTATACGGCAAACCTCACGCCCCAATTTATGAGATGGCACTGACCAAGATCAGCAAGCTCAACGGGCACGACATCCCCCGCAGCCGCATCTTGGCAATCGGCGATGGCCCGGCGACGGATGTCGCTGGCGGGACGTTACATGGGTTTGATACGTTGTTTATCGCCGGTGGATTGGGCGCATCAACTTTGTTGGACGATACAGGTGTCCTGTGCGACGACGCTTTGTCGGAGTATTTTGCAACGTTCAAAATTTCTCCGACGCACACGATCGCCATGCTCGCGTGAGCATGGTAATTTCCGTTAAAATTAAATCTCAATGTCGATTGTCGGCTCAGTTTCGAACGCCATGACGCTTAGAATGCGATCCGCAGCTGCTTCTCTTGTGCAAAATGGGAGATGCACAGCTTGGCAATGGACTGTTTCATCGTTCAAGATCCAAGCGTTTGGCCGATCGACATAAATCGGTGCAGCATTTTGGATGGCCCGATCAAGCTCATCGGGCAGTGAGGAAAGGTCATCCGTCAAGACATCATGAAGCCGTTGATTGGCGATCTTGACCGGGAACATCTGTACGACCGTTTCACCCGTCACCCGCGCAGAATAGCTATTCTTCACGACTTCCCATAATACGATGTAAGGCAAGAACTTAGTTTGCGATTGTGGGGAAAAGCGCGACCAGTTGGGAATCGCGTCCTGCGTTCTATGCTCGAACCAGAACTCAGTTATCTCGTTCAATAATTTTGGAACGCTCAAGAGAGAATGCGGCTCGATTTCCTGAATCGAACTTTTCCGATCAGCGTGTCCGCTTCCCCGAACTGATCGAGTAAATTGAGGGAACCAAGACATGAAATCAGCAAACCTAAATTATGACGTGCATTTGTTGAGAATATTTACCGGAAGGCGGTAAATATAATGTTTCGACGTGTAAATCCTTACCGCGCACTTTTTTATGTTCACCTACGTTTACGTAACCCTTCATATTGCGGTGCAAAAAAGGCTGTTCTTTCGGTAAGGGGCGAAATAAACGTTCGCCTAACAGAATTTGGCGTAATTTTATTACGCATCGAAAGGACGGCCCGTGAGCACGCTATACATCGAAGATATTGAAATTGGTCTGGAGCGAGGCTTGTCGCGCATTATCACAGATGCAGAGATTGAAGCCTTTGCCGTTGCCAGCGGCGACCGCAATCCGATCCACTTCGATGAGGAGCACGCGAAAGGCACAATCTTCAAGGGCCGGATTGCACATGGCATCCTAACCGCCAGCCTGATTTCATCCGTCATTGGCGAACAACTTCCCGGACACGGTTCCGTCTATCTCGGCCAGACGCTAAAGTTCCGCGCCCCTGTGCGGCCCGGAGATCAGGTCGATGTGATCTGCACCGTCAAAGAGATGATCGCAGAGAAAAGGCGCATCACGCTCGATTGCGTGTGCCGGGTCGGTGAAACGGTCGTGCTGTCGGGTGAAGCCGATGTGCTGGTCCCTTCGCGGGCGGCTTGAGTCACTTGGGGCGCTTCCGTCATTGCAAAACTTGCTGATCTTTGCTTTGTCTGCGTCGCAGCGGGACACGCGCGCGGCATTGGTGAAGACTGTTCAGGGCGCTTAGGCCAATCGTGAAGATCATCCACGGATACCAAGGGCTGAAGGCCGACGAAAAGGGTGCGACAGTCGCACTGGGAAACTTTGATGGGGTGCATCGGGGGCACGCCGCCGTGATTGACGCCGCGCGCGGTCTCGCGCCGGAGGCGCCGCTCGCGGTGGTCAGTTTTGACCCCCATCCTCGTGCGTTCTTTCAACCGGATGCCGATCCTTTCATCCTGACCCCTTTGGCTGAGAAAGCCGCAAAAGCAAAGACACTGGGGGTCGAGCGGCTGCACGTCCTTCGGTTTGACACGGCACTCTCCGCGATGACGCCGGAGGATTTTGTAAAAGATGTGCTGGTCGCCGGATTGGGCATCGTTGGCGTGGCGACGGGCAATGACTTTAGGTTTGGCGCAAAGCGCGCGGGTGATACGCAAGTATTGCAAGAATTAGCAGCGCGATTTGGATTTAAGACAAAAGCCTTGCCCGAAGTCTGCGACGAGTCGGGCGGCCTGTTTTCGTCCTCTGCAGCGCGCGACGCTTTGCGCGAAGGTCGGTTGGCGGATACGGAGACCATTTTGGGCGCGCCGCACCGGATTAGCGGGCCAGTGCTGAAGGGCGATCAGCGCGGCAGGACCATCGGATTCGCGACGGCGAACCTGTCTCTCGATGGCATTATGACTCCGGCTTTCGGGGTCTATGCGATCACTGCCACTCTACCCGATGGGCGCCGCTTGAACGGCGTGGCAAATATTGGGATGCGCCCAACATTCGAGAAAACCGTGCCGATCCTTGAAGCGCATCTGTTCGATTTCGCGGAAGATATCTACGACCAGACCTTGTCCGTGACCCTGCACCACTATCTGCGGTCCGAGCGGAAATTTGACGGCATCGACACCTTGAAAGCTCAAATCGCTGAGGATGCCGCCACGGCCCGGAGCTTGCTGTCCAATGTCTGACGAGTTCTGGGACGCATTGCCGAATACGAAATCGAGCAAGGTTTCTCCATTTCGGCGCTTCACAGTGCGGCAATGGGCAAAGTTTCGGGCTGACACTCCACTGACGCTTGACGAAGACGAAATCGAGGCTCTGCGTTCGCTGGGCGATACGGTGGATGTGGATGAGGTGCGGCGGATTTATCTGTCGGTGACGCGGTTGCTGCTCGCCCATGTCGAGGCGAGCCAGATGCTGTTTGATCAGCGGAGCCAGTTCTTATCACTGAAAGGGCGCAAGACACCTTATATTATCGGGATTGCCGGTTCTGTGGCGGCAGGTAAATCGACGACAGCGAGGCTACTGCGCGCCCTACTCGCCCGATCACCGGGAAAACCACAAGTCGACCTGGTGACGACCGATGGATTTTTGTGGCCGAATACGGAACTGGAAGCGCGCGGGATGATGAACCGCAAGGGTTTCCCGGAAAGCTATGACGCCGGAGCCATTCTGCGGTTTTTGTCAGATATAAAGGCGGGGAAACGCCGAGTGAAAGCGCCACTTTACTCGCACCTGAGTTATGATGTGCTGGCGCACAAGTTTCAGACAGTGGATCAGCCGGATATTTTGATTTTCGAGGGCATCAACGTTTTGCAGGCACGCGACCTGCCCAAAAACGAAACCGCCGCCCCCGTTGTGTCGGATTTCTTCAATTTCTCAATCTATATTGACGCAGATGAAGAAGATCTGCGGGAATGGTACGTCTCTCGCTTTATGCGGTTGCGCGAGACGGCCTTTGCCAATCCGAAATCGTTTTTCCACCGCTATGCGTCGATCTCTGAAGCAAAAGCGTTGCAGACAGCGGAAAAGCTGTGGCGGACGATCAATCTTGTGAATCTGCGGAACTCAATCCGCCCCACCCGTCCGCGCGCCGATTTGATCATGCGGAAACGGCAAGATCATCGCATCGCTGAAGTCGCGCTGCGAAAACTCTAACCTGCCGCCCCCGGTTGCCGGAGATAACGGCCAAAATGCTGCTGGATTGAGAGCACCAGTTGCGCGTCTAGCTTGATCGCGATGTCCTGGCTAACGCGGTGCAGAGCTTCTTGGCGCTCAATGATGTTTGGGAAGCCATCAAAGCGGACTTCGGAATCGACCCGTGCGCCCGTGCCCGCTTCCTCAATGCCATAGGGCGTGACAACGACGAGCCTGACCTGAACCGTGGCAACGACGATTTCCCCGCTCTCATTCTTGCGGGAAATCGCGCTGGCATCGTCAATAATGTAGCGAAGCTCATTTTGTCCACCGGCAACACCGATACGCTGGCGAGGCCAGAGGCGCGCGACCTGTTCTGGTGGGACGAAGAAATCAGCATCGGCAGGCGAGGCGTCGCTGCCCACGCGAGGGCGCACAATCACATTCACTTTGTTGATCGCCAAGGGGATCGGACCACCGGGAAACACAATCGGTTGGAATTCCGGGTTAGGTAATTTGGTTGGTGCCGCACACGCGCCAAGACTGGCCAGCCCCAAAAGAGCCAAGATGCTGCGTCGGTCTATCACGGTCGAATTGGTCATTCCTGCTCCCGCCTTTAATCCTAGGAATTACCCAACACTTTGTCAGGAAAACGGCTGATTCCGTTATCCTTCTGACGATTTGAGCAGATCATCAAGAGTGAAGACGTATTGTTCGCCGCAGAATTGGCAGTCTGCGGTGATTTTGTCGTTCTCGACCATTTCCTCCAATGCGCTACGATCATAGGAGGATAAAACACCTTCCAGCTTCGCCGCACCGCAGGTACAGCCAAATTGCACGGTTTGAGCCTCGTAGACGCGCGGGGCATCCTCGTGGAACAGCCGCAGTAGGAGTTGTTCGGAGGAAACATGCGGGCCGATCAGCTCAACCTCCTCCACGGTCTCCAATTTTACCGCCGCACTGCGCCAATCATCACCCTGCCCGGTCAACTCAGCGACATCGTCGCTGGTCATCAGGTCCGTTCCACCATCGCCCGGCGCGTCTGGACCCCGATCCATCAGCGGTGATGCGTCAGGCAAATGCTGGATCACGACACCTCCTGCGCGCCAATGCGGATCTTGCCCCGGTTCTTGCGAGTAGGCGGAAGCCAGAGAAAATCGCGTGGCGAGTTGTTCGGACTGGGCAAAATAGACCTCAGCGCAGGCCGCGAGGTTGTCACCGGTCAAGGGGGTGACGCCTTGGTAAGGTTGACCATTGCCCTGATCAATGGTGACGCCCATTAAGCCTTCGCCAAGCAGCGCGATCCCTTCGGTTCCGTCATTCAGTCTGTCCGCATCAAAGGCGGCATAAGTCCGCATCAGCGCCGCCTCGCCCTCCCCTTTTGGGGCGAAATAGTCCGTGGCAAGCATTGTCACAGCCCCGTTTCCGCGCACCTGAATGGAAAACCGGTCTCGCAATTTGATGGTTTGGCCGATCAATGCTGTCAGCAAGGTCGCCTCCGCCACAAGGCCAGATACGACAGGGGGGTATTTATGCTGACTGAGAATCTTGTCGATGGTCTTGTCCAGCCGCGCCACTCGCCCGCGCACATTCAGCCGATCAAGCTGAAATGGCAGAATGGAGTCGTCGCCGGAAACCTGCGTATCCTCGGTCCGTCGCTCAGTCATGAAATTCTCTCAATGAATATGCGCGAGACGTAGGACTTTCGGTCTTAATCGGCAAGACACTTGCAGCATTTGGCGGCAAAGCAACCAATGCGTGCAAATGTAAAAATAAATATCAAAGGTAGCTACATCAATGTCTTTTACTTACGAATTCTGCATCGGTAAAAATAATTCGGGATAAAATCAGCTCAATTGCGAATAAAACCTTTTTTTTACTAAGGAGACTTTTGAACACTTATCACGGCGTTAGGCAACTCATGATGTGATGTTACGTAGCGACAGTATCAATGAGAGGCCCAACCATGCTTCAAGCGTTCAAGAGGACAGTCATTCTCCCACCACAACCTTACAATGGCCGCCGTCACACTCGATTCAAGCTCGAAATGCCATGCAAAGTCGAGCGGTGGCGTCGGCTTTTTCACGCCACGACCCGCAACATTTCAGATGGAGGGGTGTGCGTTGACATCGTGGGAATGGGATCTTCGATCCTCGAAACCGATGTCATGCTTAATTTTCCGGGCTTTGATCCGATCCCAGCATCCGTGCGCTGGTCACATAAGCGGACCTTTGGGATGAAGTTCGCGGAACCGATTAATGATCACCCGGACCTAAAAGAGTTCATCGAAGAACTCAGCCTTCTGTCGGACGATTAATACGACCGGCACGAAAGAACAGCCCATGACACAGTCATCATCGGATTAAACGCGACGGTCTAGTCCCGCACTCAAACGCGGGACTGGATCTGAGAAACATATCCGAGAGCGACGAGTGTCAGCTCTGTTTCACTCTTCTTAACCAAGGCACCAACGCAAGACGCCTTTTTGGGCGTGAAGGCGGTTTTCCGCCTCATCGAAGATCACTGATTGTGGACCGTCCATGACGCTGGCGGTGGCTTCATCGCCCCGGTGTGCAGGCAGGTCGTGCATGAAGATGGCATCCGGCTTGGCCGCTGCCATGAGCGCATCATCCACCCGAAACGGCGTCAGTTGATTATGACGTCGGGCGCGAGCCTCTTCGGGATCGTTCATCGAGACCCACGTATCCGTGACCACACAATCAGCCCCCGCAACTGCGTCATAAGGGTCGTTCGTCAGGCGGACCTGTGCGCCCTGCTCTTTTGCCCAAGCCACGACACCGGGATCAGGCATCAGAGCCTCGGGACAGGCGAGATCGAGGGCAAAGCCGAAGCGCTGCGCGGCGTGTATCCAACTCGTCGCGACGTTATTACCATCACCTGACCACGCAACCTTTTGCCCCGCAATCGGGCCTCGATGTTCTTCGACGGTCATCACATCTGCCATCAACTGACACGGATGCGAGTCATCCGTCAGGCCGTTGATCACTGGCACTGAGGCGTATTCGGCCATCTCCAGCAGCATGTCGTGACCCTTACATCGGATCATGATCGCATCGACATAACGCGAGAGAACCCGCGCCGTGTCTGCGATTGTTTCACCCCGACCAATTTGCATATCGCTCGCCGACAGCAACAAGGTCTCGCCGCCAAGCTGGCGCATCCCGACATCGAAGGATACGCGCGTGCGGGTCGAGGGCTTTTCGAAAATCATCGCCAGCAGTTTCCCCTTGAGCGGGGCATCCGTGTCTGGCAACACTTTGCCGAGTCCTCGACGAGCGGCTTTTCGTGCCGCGCTATCATTCAGAATACCGCGCAGCTCAGATGCGTCGATCTGATGTAGATCGAGGAAATGCTTAGCGCTGCCGGTCCCTGCGGACCGGGGATTTGATCCATCCATGACCCGAGCCTACTTCGCGGCGACTGAGGAATCTGCGCGCATGACTTCACACGCGGTTTGAATCGCGGTGATCGCAGCATCGACATGCTCGGCTTCGATGATCAGAGGCGGCAGGACACGTACAACATTGTCGCCCCCCGGAACCAGCAGCAGCTTAACCGCACGGGCCGCCTCGACAAAGGCAAGGTTTGGTGCCTTGAGCTTAAGTCCCAGCATCAAACCTTCGCCGCGCACTTCTTCGATGACATCGCCGAATTCGTCCTGCACTTGCGCCAAGCGCTGGCGCAACAGACCCGCCATTTCGGAGACATGATCGAAAAAACCGTCTTCGGTCATGACGTCCACGACTGCATTGCCGACCGCCATCGCCAGCGGATTGCCGCCATAGGTGGAGCCGTGCGAACCTGCGGTCATACCCACCGCTGCGCGTTCGGTCGCCAAACATGCGCCGAGAGGGAAACCGCCGCCGATGCCTTTGGCGACACCCATAATATCGGGGGCAATTCCCGCCAATTCATGCGCGAATAGCACACCAGTACGGCCCATACCGCACTGGATTTCATCCATGAGCAGCAAAATGCCGTGCTCATCGCATAGCTCCCGCAAACCGCGCAAACATTGAGGCGGCACAGGACGGATACCGCCCTCACCTTGCACCGGCTCGATCAAGATACCTGCCGTCTCGTCCGTGATTGCCGCTTTGAGCGCATCGTGATCGCCAAACGGGACATGGTCGAAACCGCCCGGCATCTCACCAAACCCGGCTGTGAGCTTTTCCTGTCCCGCCGCCGCGATGGTCGCCAATGACCGACCGTGGAACGCACCCTCAAAAGTGATAATCCGCCAGCGCTTTGGATCACCGTTATGCGTATGGAACTTGCGCGCCATTTTGATCGAGCATTCCATCGCCTCGACGCCGGAATTCGTAAAGAAGATCGTATCGGCGAAGGTCACGTCCGTCAGTTTACGGGCGAGGTCTTCTTGAACGGGGATGTTGAACAGATTGGACGTGTGCCACAGTCGTCGGGCTTGCCCCTCCAGCGCTTCCACCAAACGCGGATGGGTGTGCCCCAAACCGCAAACCGCAATACCCGCACCAAAATCGAGGTACTTGTCGCCGTTGGTGTCATAGAGCCAGGGGCCTTCGCCTTTCTCAAAAGAAAGCGGAGCCCGCACATAGGTCGGCATGACCGGGGCAATCACGTCATGATCCTCCATCCATCTGATCGCGCTGTAAAACATACGCGCCAAAAACAAAACGCGCCGCCAAAGGTCTTCTGGCGACGTCGTTTCTGCTTTTTCCCGCGAAACGCGAGGCGTGTCAATGGGAATGCGCTGAAAATGTGGGCGGATTTGACGGGGCGGACGGAACGCGCCTAACTCTGGCAAAGCAGAAACCGGAAAGTGCGCCATGATTGACCCCGCCGTGATAGCCGAACTCGCCCCAACCGGCGTTCTGCGCGCCGCGATAAATATGGGCAATTTTTTGCTGGTGACGGACAAGAGCAAGAACGGTGATCCGGTGGGGGTATCCCCCGATCTGGCCGCCGAGATTGCACGGCGGCTGGGGGTTTCATTGACGTTGCTCCCCTATGATAGCCCCGGTGCCGTGGCCGATGCTGTCGCCGAGTGGGACATCGGCAATATCGGTGCAGAACCGCAGCGCGCGGAGCACATCGCGTTCACCGCCGCCTATTGCGAGATTCAGTCAACTTATCTGGTTCCCGCAGGATCTCCGATCCAGACCATCGCAGATGTTGACCAACCCGGCATCAGGATCGCAACGATGGGCCGAGCAGCCTATGGGCTTTGGCTGGAAAATAACCTTAGACACGCGGAGTTGGTGAAAACCGACTCTATCGACAGCTCTTTCGATGCCTTTGTAGAGCAAGGACTAGACGTCCTCGCGGGCCTGCGCCCTCGCCTGTTATCCGACGTACAGCGCATACCCGGCGCACGCATCCTCGA
>CAZJWF010000073.1:0-15843 GCA_964549375.1 uncultured Neomegalonema sp. | reverse complement strand
TAGCGTCGGAAAGAAGGATAATTCGACGAAATAATTCCCTGCCCCGCACGTGCTGTGGGGGCATCGTTTTCTCAGAATTAAGGTGATCCCGCGTCTGCGGAGCATCATTTCATGATGCGCCGCGCACGGGACAGCAATCTTGGGGCTTCAGGCGATGACCGCGCGGTGCTTGATTTTCGCTTGACACTTCGTCGGGTTGGAATTATTTGTTCTTGATATGTTCAATTAAGAGAGCTTACTCACCGGATGGATTGGCGCCTCGCTCTGCAACATAAACATGAGACTTTGCTGCGGATTGCGGCGGGGCTGTTTGCGTTGCTTGGGTTGGAGGTCGGGCAGTCTGTCGAGACGTTGCCCCGTTATCAGCGCAGTGTGGTCTTTATGGTTTTGCGGCCTGCGGAATCGACGTTGCGCCGGTTGCTGGTCGTCGCGGCGTTTGTCTATGAGATTGTTGCGCCGCCGACGACCAATCAGCGGACGCGCCCGTCGCGGCCCATGCGTAAATCAGCCGAGGAACGGAGCGAGCGCATGACGATTTTACCGTTCAGGCTTATTGATCCGCGTAAGAAATTCGATCTGTTTCCAAATCGACCTAAAAACCGGCGGATCAAGGGGCCGGGGCCATTTATCAGCGATCCTTTTGATCCTGAATCGGTGGCCAAGCGTCAGGCGCATTTCGCTGAGTATGAGCGCCGAATATTGGCGCGCCTTGAAGACCCCAACGCCAAAACACTGTGCCATCGGTTAAATTCGCTGATGGCGGCGTTACAGGATTTACCGGGACAAGCGTTGCGTATGGCAAAGCTGCAAGCACGCATCGACCAGCGGCAAAAAAGTCGGGGTAAACCGATCTTACGGCCCTTGCGTCCGGGCGCGCCGCCGGGGCATCGGTATCGAGAGAAGCATGAAGTAGATGCGCTGCTGAAAGAATGCGAACTGCTCGCGCGATGGGTTCTGAATGGAACTGGCCCACCGCTGGAGCCGCAATAGCCTTTGCGGTTTTCGCGCTGTTCCCTTGGGGAATGGCTGAGATTTGGTGTGTGCGGTGAAAAGGGGTGTTGCGCGCTGCATGGCAGTGACCGTCATTGCCCTACTTGTTCGGGTAACCCAGAGCCTCAAAAGCTGACGCTTACCGTTCTGGATCGCCGGAACGAATCCGGCGATGATCCCAATTCCCAAAGTGTCGTTTGGTTTTGACCTGTTAGATCCACGTCCGCTAAGCTGCAAATCCCTCGGCCAAAGTGCCGTCTTTCACATCTTTCAGGACACGGCGCGCGATGATGGTTCGCATGATCTCGTTCGTGCCTTCAAGAATTCGGTGAACCCGCAAATCGCGGAGGATGCGTTCGATCCCGTAATCTTTGATATAGCCGTAACCGCCGTGCAGTTGCAGGGCTTCATCGACAATGTGCCAGCAGGTATCGGTGACAAAGCGTTTTGCCTGTGCCGATTTTTCCCGCACGCGCGGATCACCGGAATCGAGCGCGTGAGCCGCGCGATAGGTCATGAGCTGACAAGCCGCAAACTCGGTTGCCATATCGGCGAGCTTCATTTGCGTGGCCTGAAATTCTGAGATCGATTGGCCAAATTGTTTGCGCTCTGAGGTGTAATTCGCCGCCGCAGTCATCGCCGCCTTTGCACCGCCGAGCGAGCACGCCGCAATGTTGATGCGTCCGCCGTCGAGACCCTTCATCGCAAAGGTAAATCCTTCACCCTCTGCGCCAAGACGATTACGGGCGGGGATAATGCAGTCATCCAGAAGGACTTGGGCGGTGGGCTGGCTGTTCCAGCCCATTTTGTCTTCGGTTTTGCCAAAGCTGATGCCCTTGGCGTCTTTCGGAACGAGGAAGGCGCTCACCCCTTTGGGGCCATCCTCTGACGTGCGGGCCATCACAAGGTAGACATCCGACGTACCACCGCCTGAGATAAACGCCTTGCCGCCGTTCAGCTTGTAGTCAGCGTTACCGTGAGTTGTGGCATTGGTCTTTAGGCTCGCCGCATCGGAGCCGGACCCTGGCTCGGTCAGGCAGTAGGAGGCAAATTGATCCATCGAACACAGGCCGGGAAGGAATTCGGCGCGCATCTCATCCGAGCCGAAGCTGTCGATCATCCAAGAGACCATATTGTGGATCGACAGATACGCCGATGTTGTCACGCATCCTTCAGCCAATGCTTCGAATACCAGCGCCGCGTCCATCCGCCCCAGATTCGAACCACCATGTTCGTCGCCAGTATACATCGCAGCGAGGCCAAGGGTGGCAGCCTCGCGATAGACGTCCTTGGGGAAATGTGCTTTCGCATCCCACTCAGCCGCATTCGGGGCCAATTGATCGGCGGCAAATCCACGCGCCATTTCGCGGATTGCAACCTGCTCCTCAGAGAACGCAAAATCCATCAGATCAATCCTGAGCGGAACCGAGCGGACGCATAGGCGTGACCGTTGCGCCGTCGCCGCTGGAAACGAGTTGAACGCTGGTAGTGCCGAAGTGCATTTCCTGACCCGTGGTTGATTGATGCTGTGCGGGAGCTGGCGCAGGGGCCGGGGCTTGCGGCGCGGCCATCACAGGCGGCGCAGGAGCAGCTTGCGGAATCGGAGCCGCTTCGCGTTGCGGTGCCGGTTCGTTTCGGGGTGCCTCATGAGCTTCCCACGCTGCACCGCGCGAACGCTTAAAAATCAGAACAACATAGGCCGCCGGAACCGGCTGTTTTAGAAGACCGCTTTGGCCCGGGGTTGTCAGAGTTTCCGCGCGGACGTATTCCCACCCGTCAACGGCTTCTTCGTTTAACACTTTACCAAGCTGTTCTGCGATCATATCCGCTTCGGTCTGACGCCGCTTTCGGCGTTTTGCGATCGAGCGAGGGAGCGCGACAGTTTTGTACTCAAAATTCGACATCGAAGCCTCCACTGAGACGAGAGATTGATTTGATTTGAGTATAAGAGTTTCTTTCGAAACACCATAGGGTCCGAGAACCAAGAAAGGGAGCGCATGGCGCTGTTGAGGCTGACATGCTGTCCAAATGCCGCGCCGGATGCGAGCGCCTATGCGGATTGGGCGTTGTTTGCGCCCGAAACCGATGGGTCTTGGATTCAGGAGCCGTATGACCCTTATCGCCGGTGCGGGATGCTCGCGCCGCTAAAGGATGACGCGAAAACGTCGCTCGTGGATCACTTTCAGCGCGAACGCTCGCTGATTTTACCAGAACTCGCCTCAGATGCTCCGATTTGCGTGATGGTTCACGGTTTTCAGTATGACCCCCGCGCGCCGATTAGTGACGAGCGAGGCCGCGCGGCGAATCCGCATAGCCAGATTTTTCATTTTGACGAAGATGACCTCGCGGTTGAGCGGACGGCGCATTCATCCCCTTGGCCAAAGCGACTTGGTTTCGAGGATGATGAAGGCGAGAGCGGGATGGCGGTGGGGTTCGCGTGGGCAAGCGATCCGACCTATGTGCGCGGGGATTGGCGCGACTGGCTGTCAACGCTGCGCTGGTCGGAGCGAGGAGCGGAGACATACTATTCAACTGCCTACCGAACGGCGCCGATTGCGGCGGAGGGGCTAGCGCGGACCGTCATGGCGCTCGCAGACGTTTTTCCGAACCGCCGCATCGACATTTTCGCGCATAGCCTAGGCGCACGGGTGACACTGTTCGCGCTGAGGCGGCTGGCCGAGGAAAATTGTGTGGCCGAGTTGGATCGGGTGGGGCGGGTTATTCTGCTGTCAGGCGCCCCGCACTGGTTGGATGCGCGTCTTGCGCTAAGAGCTTTGGCGAAGCACAATCGGAGTAAGCCTCAGATTTTCAACGCGCTTGTGTCGCGCGATGCGACGTTAAGTCGGTGGGGGCGCCGCTTTGCAGCTTTTGCGGGACGTGCAGATGAACGCCCAAGATTTCGTGATCGGCTTTGGTCGCTATTTTTTGGCGGTAAGGTGATCGGCCTGCACGGGAAGCCAAGGAGCAGCGAATTTTCGGCGTGGATGGATTTGCATCTCGATTTGCCTGCGCTGGCCAATTGGGCAAGCCGACTTGAACCGCCGCTCGATTTTCGTCCGACATGGCGCGGATCGTCTTGGGATCATTCGGCAGCGTTTACGTGGCCACCCTATATGAAGTTCTATAGCAATATCCTGCGGGAGCGAAGGGATTGGAGCTTGAACGCTTTGCGATGGGGGGCAGGACGCCGAAAGCCGATCCCAAGTGGACGTCGCGGGTCTGGTCCATTGGACGACAAACCCAGAACAGTCTTGCGTTGGCGCGCATTCAAGCGCCTAGTGAGCGGAAAGATGAATAAGGGACGGAAGACAGGATGAGCCTTACACGGCGGACAGCCTTAGTCTCGATGGTCAGCAGTTCGTTCCTTAGCGGCTGTAGTTTTTACCGCGAGCCGCCGCCGGTCGTCGTCGGCGGTGTTATGGTTGCGAAAGACAAGCCGATCATGACGGCGCTTCGGGCATCCTCGGAGCATCGGCGTTTCGTGGCCGCTTTGGAAGAATCTGGCTTGGCGGCGGAGTTAGAAGGAATTGGCCCTTTTACAGTCTTCGCACCTACGGATGACGCGTTTGATGGCTTGCGGCCAAAATCGGCTCTAGAGCAAATGGCTAGCGAGACCGGTATTTTGAAACAGGTCATGCTGGGGCATATCATTCCCGCACGGCTACCGACACATGATCTACTCTTTGCGTTTCCGCAGTTGAATGGAAAAACCAAAGTATTTGCGTTGAACAAACAGGTGGTCACAGTCGAGGGGCTAGTGAAAAGTCCCCGCTTGGTAGATATGCGGCAGCGGAAAGCCGTTGTGATCCGCCGGGATGCACTAGCGGCGAACGGGATTATTCATGTGGTGGATAATGTCCTGCTCCCCGAGGAAGAGGCTTTAGTTTCACCTTAGCAAAGCTGCGATTGTCCCAAAGTCACCAGTGAAGGCAGCCGTAATGCGTTTCGAAACCTGAGCTGTGCGCGAATGGTTGCGGAGCGTGAAAGCCTAGCCTAGCGCTTGCTTTGCGCGGTTCCCGCCATTTGGCTCCTTCGATTGGCGTCGAGGGTGGATAGCTTCCGGTGTCGCCGAAATCGTATTCATATCCGGGCGCTTGTTCGATTTTTCCGTCGCGAGGGAAATAGCCTTGTTTAGGATAGGCGAATTGTTGAGGGGTGGCTAGATACGGGGCTGGAGGGGCAGGTTGGTACTGCCATTCGTATTGGTAATCCGCCGTGGGTTCAGTCGGCTCTGCTATTGGATGTTGTGGCGTCAACGTCTTGCCGATGGCTGGCTCATGGTTTGTGTGTGGCCAGGCAAATAGCGGCGGAACGGTGGAGCCGTGGTTATGTGCAATCGTGTTCGGATGGAAGTGCTCAGGCTCATGCCCATTTTCTGCGTTTGCGGACACCGCCCAAAACGCGATGAGCGATGCAGCCAGTGAAATTACAAGAATGCGGGCCATCTAAATCCCTCCATCGTCAAGATGGAAGAATTTACCCACGGTCGTCGCTAAAGTGCCATATCATTTTGATTATTTTTGTTATTATAGGTCAACGTGTTGCATCTGGGTATTGATGCGATTATGCAGTTAAATCCGCCGCAAAGCCTTACTCATTCTTTCAGGTACACGGTTGATTTCAAGGCCGGTAAAGACATGCAACGTGTTCATGTCATGATCTATCACGGCATGGTCGCTGACCCAGCCGCCTAGCGACAAGTACCCGCGCAATAGGGGCGGCATGGCGCGCATGGCCTGCATCGGATCAGCACGCTTGAGGCTTAGCCTGCGGGCATATTCGAAAATATTCGCCGCCTTTGGACGCGGCAACCAGCGCGCCGGAGCAAGATGGTGGTCCTTCAGCAACGCAAAGGTATCCTGATAGGTGTCTGCATCCACGCCCTTGAAGCTGGAACAGCCGATGAGCAGCTTGATTTCGCGCGTATCGACGTATCGAGTCATGGCACCCCATGCGATCCGAAGTACTTCGCCCGTCCGGTGCTCGGGATGCACGCAAAAGCGGCCCATCTCGGCCATTCGGTGTGGAAACTCGCGCAGGGCGTCAAGGTCATAAAACTGGGCCGAATAGCTTTGGTTGATCACAGCGCCGTTTTCGAGAGGGAGGAGGCGAAAACAGCAAACAACGGCACCGCTCTTGATCTCTTCGATCAGAAAGTGATCACAGCGCGCGTCAAAACGGTCGGCATCAAGGCCCGTTTCTCGCTCTGCGGCACCACTACCATCAATGAAGGTCAGGTGTCGCAAGGCTTGAGCGCGGCGCACATCGTCACCATCTTCTGCGAGGCGCACACGGTACCGGCCTTTGAAAGAAAACGGCATATCAACTACTCCTACCATCCCAAGGATGAACGCCTACATCACCTGTGTGATGCAAGCATGACAATGCACAAGAGACGCGACTTAGATGAGGACTGCGATCATGACGAACAAGGTGCTGAAATCAGAAGCGGAATGGCAACAACAATTATCACCTGAAGCGTATCGTGTATTGCGGCGCAAAGGCACCGAGCGCGCGTTTACCAACGATGATTTCCCTAAGAAACCGGGAACTTTCCGCTGTGCAGGCTGTGACGCCCCGTTGTTCGATGCGGCAACAAAGTTTGATTCGGGGACGGGATGGCCAAGTTTTTACCAGCCAGTGAACCTAGATTCTGTCGAGGAACATGCTGACAACGGCTTCTTTATGAAGCGAGTGGAGGTCGTTTGTGCCACTTGCGATGGGCATCTTGGCCATGTGTTTCCTGATGGGCCAAAGCCAACGGGACAACGGTATTGCATGAACGGCGTTGCGCTGAGTTTTGAGCCGGAAGAATGAATACGTTGGATGTGAGCGCCTTTGATGGCGTGGACCTCTGGATCTTCGATTTGGATAACACGCTTTACCCACGTCCCGAAAGGATGTGGCAGGCCGTTCACGAGAGAATGCAGAGCTACATTATCGACCTTCTTGGTATTGATCAGCCCTCTGCGGCGGCGATGCAGACCGAGTATTATCAGAAATATGGTCTGACAATGCGCGGATTGATGATCCACCACGGGGTCGATCCAGATACGTTCAATAACTACGTTCATGATGTCGACATATCAGAGATTTCGCCGAACCCAGCTTTGGGTGATGCGATTGCAGCGCTGCCGGGGAAGCGCGTGATTCATAGCAATGCAAATATGGGCCATGTCGAGAATGTTCTCGCGCGATTGGGCATTGGTGACGTTTTCGATGCCGCATACGATATCAAGACCTCACAATACGAACCTAAGCCAGCCGAGGCAGCGTATCAGCGCGTTTTGGAGAAAACGGGCGGTGAGCCTGCGCGTGCGGCAATGTTCGAGGATATCGCCCATAACCTAAAAGTGCCCCATGCGCTTGGTATGCGGTGCGTCTACGTGCCGACGTCCTGCGATTGGGCCTCGTATGGCGCAAGTGACGAGCACGTTCATTTCGTTGCCGAAGATTTGACAGCATTTGTGCAGGCCATCGCGGCAGAGAGACAGGCGGCGTGAACGAGAGACTTGAGACAGATGTTCTAGTCATCGGCGGTGGGCTGGCGGGCTTAGCTATGACGGCGCGTGTGGCCTGCGCTGGTCGCCGCGCGATTTGTATTGAAGCGGGTCCGAGGCCTTCCGCGGAAGTTGCAGAGCACGATAAACGGACGACGGCGGTTTTGATGCCGGGCGTCGAAACACTTCGCAAAACCGGCGCTTGGGAAGAAATCGCCGCGGACGCGCAGGCGATGATGGGGCTTCGGATACTCGATTGCGGTGGCAAGACGGATGATGTCCGCGAGGACGTGCTTTTCGAGGCCGAAGAACTGGGAGACGGTCCATTTGGCTGGAATGTCGAGAATGGCAAAGGGCGGCTCGCCTTGGCCGAGCGGCTCGACATGCTTTCAAATGCGACGTTGATGACCGAAACGACGGTAGTTCGATCCGTGACGCGCCGTGATGGGGTGTTGGTCACACTTAGTTCGGGCGCGACGGTGCGGGCCAAGCTGTTGATCGGTGCGGATGGCCGTAGATCGTCGATTCGGGAAGATGCGGGAATTGGGTATCGCGATTGGGAATTCGGTCAGAAGATTATCGCCTGTCGTATCACGCATTCCGACCCGCATCAGGGTCTTTCAACTGAAATGCACCATGTTGGCGGGCCACTGACATTTGCGCCTTTGCCGGGAAATGCCTCGGGCGTTGTTTGGATGAATCCCGATGCAGAAGCGGATCGGCTGATCGCGTTGGATGATCAAGCTTTCCACGCGGAGCTTCAAGAAAAGAGTCAGGGAGTCGTCGGCGAAATTAAGCAGGTTGATAACAGGGCGGTCTGGAATTCTGGAATTACGGTGGCCAAGGCATTGACGGCACCGCGAACAGCATTGATTGCCGAAGCGGTCCATGCGTTCCCGCCGATTGGCGCACAGGGGTTCAACACCTCACTGCGCGATCTGGAGACGCTGGCCACCTTGATCGAGGGGTCCGAGGATGCCGGCGATGGCGATATTTTGCGCCGCTATGCAAGGCAACGAACGCCTGATATCTACGCGCGTACTGCGGGGATAGACCTTCTAAATCGTTCGGTTCTCAGCTCAACGCGGCTAGTTCGGGATTTGCGTCATATTGGGCTAAATATGTTGGGCCGCATCTCGCCGTTGAAGCGTTTTGCGATGCGCGTGGGAATGGGTAGATAACAAGCTTGCGGCGGCGACGCCTTAGTCTTATCCAAGCTTCTCTTTCGAGTAGCAAGGATTGCTGGGCATGGCCAAAGATGACGATGATTTCTCGACGGTTCAAGTTGCTGCCGATCAGCTTCGTACAATCGTAGAGCGTATTGAACGCCTTGAGGAAGAAAAGCGTGAGGTTGCTGAACAGATCAAAGAAGTGTATGCCGAAGCTAAAGGAAATGGATTTGATACCAAGACCTTGCGTAAAATCGTTGCGTTGAGAAAGAAAGACCCCTCCGAGCGCTCTGAGGAAGAAGCGATGCTGGATCTCTATCTACACGCGCTTGGGATGGCACCGGGTTGATTCTTGCGCGTGCTATCTTCGTGTGGTGAGGTAAACGGCATGAGATATTTATTTACCCTTGGAACATTTTGTGCTGCGCTTGCGGGATGCGGCGTAAAGGGCGATTTAGTCCGTGAACCGGGGACTGAGCCGCCATCGGTCGCAACTTCGGTTATTCGCGGCACGGCAACCGAACCGAGAAAGCCGAGTTCCTGGTTGTTCTAGCCGGGGCAGTCTTGCACCAGATCGGTTGACTAAATTCTCTCATCACATTTTGCGAATTCTCGAAAAGTTGCATCAAAAATAACTTTGTCTCTCGCAGTCTTTGCCGTTGTTGCCCTTGGGTTTTCGATAAAATCGGCATAAACGGAATTAAGCATAATTAGATCGGATTGAGGCGGGAGCGCAGGGTTGGATCACTTCCTTTACCGAAACGGGGCGCTTCACGCTGAAGATGTTGCGATTGCTGACATTGCGGCAGAGGTCGGAACGCCCTTTTATTGTTATTCGATTGCAACATTGCAGCGTCACTACAACCTATTCGAAGAAGCCTTGGCCGGGTTGAACTGCCTGATTTGCTATGCAGTTAAGGCCAACTCAAATCTCGCTGTCCTCAAGGTTCTGGCCGATTTGGGGTCAGGTGCAGATGTTGTCTCTGAGGGAGAGTTTAGGCGAGCACTTGCCGCCGGTATTCCTGGCGAACGAGTGATCTTCTCAGGCGTGGGAAAAACCCGCCAAGAGCTTGTTTTCGCGCTGGAGAACAGCGTCCGACAAATCAATGTTGAGTCCGAACCAGAGCTGGAATTGCTTAACGAGGTTGCTTTGGAAATGGGCCTCATTGCGCCGATTTCTGTGCGGGTAAACCCAGATGTTGATGCGAAGACGCATGAAAAAATCTCCACAGGAAAGGCTGAGAATAAGTTCGGTATTGCATATGAGGATGCGCCGCGTCTGTACCGAAAAGCTTCAAAAATGATGGGAATTCAAGTGCTTGGCGTTGATATGCACATTGGATCGCAACTGACTGATCTAGAGCCTTACGAGCAAGCGTATACGCTGATGCGTGATTTGATCGAGCGGCTGGAGGCAGATGGCATCCCGATTCCGCGCATTGATTTAGGCGGCGGGTTGGGTGTGCCGTATACGAGCGACAATCAGCCTCCGCCACTGCCTTTTGATTACGGCGCTTTGGTGCGGCGGGTGTTCGCGGGGATGGAAGATCGAGAGTTCGAAATTGAGCCGGGGCGTTTGATTGCCGCAAATGCTGGGGTCTTGGTGGCAAGCGTTGTTTATATTAAAGAAAATGCGGGGCGGCGCTTCCTGATCTTGGACGCAGCAATGAACGATCTTGTAAGACCGGCGCTTTACGATGCTTGGCATGACATCAAACCAGTAATTGAGGCACCTGCTAGCGTCGAAAGTGTTCGCTACGATGTGGTCGGTCCTATCTGTGAAAGTGGCGATACCTTTGCGAAACAAAGGGATATGCCAGAAATCGCACAAAATGACCTGGTTGTTTTTCGCTCGGCAGGAGCTTACGGAGCCGTGATGGCGTCAGAATATAACACCCGCCCGCCCGCGCCTGAAGTGATTGTGAGCAAAGATCGCTTCGCAATTGCTAGACCGCGCCTCACATATGACGATATCCTGTCAAAGGATCGAATACCGGATTGGCTGGGTTCAGAAATAGCTGAACCATCCGCAAAAAAGACCGCTTAGGAGAGGCTGAATGAGCACCCCGACGGCATCAAAATTGCCCGAAGCCTTAGTGAGAAAGGCTCGCCGTGCACGCCGGTCTCTTTGGGTTGAGCGAATTTTACGGGCATTTTGGCCGTTATGGGTCGTGCTTTGCCTTGGTGGAGCGCTCTGGTTCTTGGGCATATTTGAATCCGCGCCGGGTCAATGGCCGTTATATGTTGGCGTCGCTCTGGCGGTTTCCGGGTTAACTGCCTTGGTTTGGGGCTTGCGAAAGCTTAGTCGACCAAGCCGAAACGAGGTGCTGCGTTCGTTAGACGAAGGGCTTGAGCACCGCGCCGCGTCGATGTTGGACGAAAATATTGCGGTTGGTGATGAAGACTCCGATGCACGCCGCTTGTGGGAGGCGCACCGTGAGCGCCTGAAACGCGATGTTGAAGCTGCACGTGTCCCGGCTCCGAATACGCGCCTATCGGCTTTTGACCCGTGGGGCCTGCGGTATATTGCACTTTTCGCGTTGGTGATTTCTGCTGCATATTCGCGCATTGGCGGTGCAGATCGGGTCGCGGCTTTGCTGAGTCCAGCTCCGCTGGTGGCGGAGGCCGCTGTTTTGACCCCTGCGCTAGAGGCATGGGTGGCACCGCCGCCATATACCGGCGTAGCTCCAATTTATATGACTGAAAAGTCTGGTGAGGCGCTTGCGATACCAACAGGCTCAGTCGTCACGATCCGGGCGAGTGGTGTGGTCGAAGCACCGACCGTGGCCGGTGAAGGGGCTGAGTTCGTTGAGGATGCGGGTGGGGTTTACGGCTTAACGTTAGAATTGACTGAGGATACCGACCTCGACGTCGTCTATCGTGAAGCGTCTCTCGGTGATTGGTCGTTGTCGGTCATTCCTGATAATCCGCCTGAGATTGGCGTAAGTGATCCTCCGGAGGCGACGGCAAACCGTGCGCTCGGATTTTCGTTCACGGCAGAAGATGACTATGGCGTTGTATCCGCACGAGCGACGATCGTTGCGGATCGTTCGGGAATGGAAAACCCGCCGGATACAATCGAAGAGCCGATTGAAATGACGTTGACGCCGCCGGCCGCGCTCGCTGATGAAGTAATCGAGCAAACCGTTGAGCAGGATTTTGCGGAGCATCCGTGGGTTGGGTCTCCGGTGACGATGACGCTCTTCGCCGAGGATGCGGCGGGGCATGTGACGGAATCGGAGCCGGTCTCTTTTATCTTGCCCGGACGCATCTTTACGGAACCGATGGCGAAAGCGTTGATTGAACAACGCCGTGATTTGGCATGGGATTATCGCGTCGCGTGGGATGCGCTCGATATGATTGAGGCATTTACTGATTATCCCGACGATTATTTTAGCGACCCAACTGCATTTTTGGCCACGTCAACGGCGAAGAAGCGTCTGACCTATGCTGTCAACGAAGATCGCTTTCTTGAGGAACGGACTGAAGTCCTTCAACTTATTTGGGAGGCCGCACTGCGTCTTGAAGAGGGTGATCTTGATAATGCGCTAGAACAACTTCGTGCCGCGCAGCGGCGTTTGCAGGATGCATTAGAGCGCGGTGCGTCAGACGAAGAACTCGAACAGCTCATGGCGGAGCTGCGCGATGCCATGAATGACTATCTTGATGAAATGGCCCGTCAGGCGATGCGTGATCAACAAAATGGTCGGCAATCGCAAAATCAACAGCAGCAAAATCAACGCTCGATGTCACGTCAGGATTTGGAGGAGCTGCTGGAGCAGTTGGAACAAACCGCTAAAGACGGCAAGCGTGATCAAGCTGAACAAATGCTATCGGCCCTCAGTCAGATGTTAGAGAACTTGCAAATGTCGCAGGGCCAAGGTCAGGGCGGACAACAGGAGCAAGCGCTGCAAGATATGATGCGCCGCCAGCAAGACCTCGCTGATGAGACGTTCCAAAACCTCCAAAATGGCGAGAACGGCTCGCAGCAACAGCGCCCCGGTCAGCAGGGCGAGAACGGTCAGCAAGGCCAACAGAGCCAGCAAGGCCAAAACGGCCAGCAGGGACAAGGCGAAGGGCAGCAAAGCCAAGGGCAAGGCGGCCAACAAGGTCAGCAAGGCCAAGGCCGCGACCCCGGTCAAGGGCAAGGTCAGGCTCAAGGCCAACAGCAAGGTGAAGGTCAAGGCGGTCAGGGTCAGGCCGATGGCAGCAGCGATCGTGGTGGGCGTGGGACGCTACGGGGCCGGCAGGAGGGCTTGCGCGGCGAGCTTGATGGAATGCTTGGTGATCTTGACGGTCCCGGTGCGCGAGATGCTTTGGGCGATGCTGAACGCGAAATGGGCGCTGCCCGTGACAGCCTCGGCAACGGCGATCTGAATGACGCGATTGACCGGCAAGCGCGTGCATTGGACAGTTTGCGCGAAGGCGCGCAGGCATTGGCGGAAGAAGCCGCACGCAATGGCGAGCAAGGTGAAGGTACACCAAATGGTCGCCAAAATGGTGCGGAAACGGGCCAAGCAGCGGAGCAGTTTGATCCGTTTGGTCGCCTGAGCCGCTCGGTCGGACCGGATGACGGCCTCGGAGTTGAAGTCCCCGGCGAACGGGCGCGCAATCGGGCGCTGGAAATCCAGCGTGAAATCCGCCGTCGCCAGTCAGAGCGAGATCGCTCTGAGGGCGAACGCGATTACCTCGAACGGTTGCAGAAACGGTTCTAAATTAGCGTTTACTCATCGACCGGGTTGTCGGAGCGGACTTTTACATATGATCCCGGCGCGTCTTCTATCGTTCCGAGGACGGCACCGGGGATACGCGCGTCGACTTTCTGTCCTGACTTTTTGGCCATCCATATATCCCAATCCGGCCACCAAGAACCGGGCGTTTCACTGGCACTCGCGATCCAGTCTTCAACAGTTGCGGGCCACTTCGATTTTGCCGTTGTGTTTGTCCAATATTGATATTTCGGTTTCTTCGGATCAGGTGGATTTACCACACCGGCGATGTGGCCAGAACCTCCGACAACAAAACGAACCGTCGATCCAAATTTTTTCATTGTGCGGTAGACCGATTCAGCCGGCGCGATATGATCGTCGCGAGCGGAAACTGAGTAGATCGGCGTTTTGATTTTTGAAATGTCGAGTTTCTCGCCCATCATCGACAGCTTACCCTGAGCGAGTGCATTGTCGCGATAGAAATCTCGCAGGTAAGATACATGGCACTTACCCGGCATCCGCGTTGAGTCTGCATTCCAGTAGAGTAGATCGAAGGCTGTTGGTTCTTTTCCAAGATAATAGTTATTGACCACGTAGCCCCAAATAAGGTCGTTGCCGCGCATCATATTAAATGCTTGCGCCATTTCTTGCGCGCTGAGGACGCCGCCACTTTTCTTCGCGTCTTTCGACATCCGGTTCAGGGATTTGTCATCGACAAAAATTTTCAGGTCGCCAGCCTTTTCGAAGTCCGCCTGCGCAGTGAAGAAAGTTGCGGAATGAATGCGTTTGTCACCGGTCGCTGCCATATGCGCTAGCGCGCAAGATTGCATCGTTCCACCGATACAATAGCCGACTGTGTTGACGCTTTTCTGGCCTGTTTCCTTTAGAACGGCGTCGATAGCCTGATAGAATCCTTCGGAGACGTAATCCTCAAAATCGCGTTCAATGTCCCCAGCCTCCGGGTTGCGCCATGAGATGACGAAGACCGTGTAACCTTTTGCCACGAGCCAACGGATCAGTGATTTTCGTTCGTTGAGATCAAGAATGTAAAACTTGTTGATCCACGGCGGTGCAATCAATAGCGGACGCGCGTAGACTTTATCTGTTTCAGGGGCGTATTGGATCAGCTGGATTAAATCGTTTTGGAAAACCACTTTGCCCGGCGTGACAGCGATATTTTTGCCAACTTGAAAGGCCGACATGTCCGTCTGGCTGATCAACAACTCGCCATCACCGCGCTTAAGATCGCGAAGCAATTGCTTCATGCCGCGCACGATATTCGCGCCGTTTTCGTCAGCGGTCGCCTGCATCACTTGCGGGTTCATCGTGAAGACGTTGGAAGGTGACATCGCCTCGACAAAACGGTCCGTGAAGAACTCTAGCTTATGCCGCTCATCTTCTGGCAGTTTGGCGTCCATGCGATGAACGGTATCGCGAAGAACGCTGGATGAGAGCAGGTAGGATTGCTTTAGGTAGGTGAATACGGCGTTAGATTTCCATGCCTCGTCTTGAAAACGGCGGTCACGGTCTTCGTTTTCCAATCCTTTGACTGGTGGAAGGGATACGCCGCCCATCTCGGCCAACATTTTGTTCCACAGCATCGCTTGGCGGGACCACATGTCGATGGCGGTTTCGACAATCTGCTCAGGATGTTCTAGCATCGTCTTTTGCAGGTCAGTAATAGCGGGCAAGATGTTAAACGGATCAAGATCCAAACTACCGTCATCTTTGGCATTTTTTTTGGAATAGAGCGCCCAAGCGTCCAGAGCGAGCCTTTGCGCTTCTGCCATATTATCCGTTAGCTCTGCCGACGCGAAAGGTGGGTTGGCAGTGTTGGCGTCGTCTGAGTCTACATTCGGCATCGTGGCCCCCGATGTTTTTCGTTTTGCAGCCTGATTAAAACACGAATAGTCTGAGAGATGTAGAATATGAGTGACGATTGCCACTGCACGTATTGAGGTTTTTTATGACGCGGTTCAGCGTTTTTGGTCTTCTTATCGGTTTGGCCGGGTGCGGCAGTACCATTGGCGCGTTCGATGGCTTGCCTGAAGGTGCCGACGTAAAGAACGCGCCATGGCCTCGCCTCGTGGATACGCCGGAGCCGCCGGAAGGAAGATTGACTGCCGGGAACGGTGTTCGTGCTTTTGAAAGCCTGACATCGCAGCGCGGTCAATCTGAGGCCCGCTTGGCGCGTGCAGATACAGTTCCGCCCGTCTCCGATTCGCTATTGACGCGCGGCGGAAACATCCAGAGCAGAACCGAAAACACGGCACCACCGATAAATGAAGCTGACTTGCTGACCCGCGCGGAACGGTTGCAGGCGCGTTCTGAGCTTGGGGCATCTGCGGTCGATGAGGAGGATTTGTTGGCGCGTGCTGCGCGATTGCAGGCACGTTCTGGTGTTGCCGAGTCCACAGTGATTGATACTGATTTGCAAGCGCGTGCGGAGTTGCAACAGCGGCGGACGCTGCAACA
>CAZJWF010000072.1:0-16474 GCA_964549375.1 uncultured Neomegalonema sp. | reverse complement strand
CGCTCATCAGTTTAGCAATCAAAAAGCGGGTAGTATAGATTGTCTGAGGAGGTTTTTCTCTTCGCCGACGCACTCCCGACCGCTGCGAAGGTGAAACTCGTATTTCCGCCGTGTTTGACGATCAGAACCATTCGGCGATACATCATGTATCAACGGGATGCCGTTGCCATGCAGCGTAACGAACGAGGAATCTGATGACCGAACGCATGGGCGGCCACTTCCGACACGCGGTTAGCGTCACGCGCCCGTCCAGAACCGCCGTGTTCATGCTCGGTTTTTTGGTGATCGTCGCGGTTGTCGGTTTCTGGCTTTTTCAATCTATCCGCACTGTCTTCACCGCCAATCCTTGGCTCAACGGTCTGATCCTGCTCGTGCTGCTGGTTGGCATTGGCTATACCTTTTGGCAGGTCAGTCGGCTCAACCGCTGCGTTGACTGGATCGAAGCCTTCATCGCGGAACGACCCGGACTGGAGACGATTGAACCGCCGCGTCTGGTGGCGTCGATGGCGGGAATGTTGCGCGACCGCGAAAGCCGCCGCAGCCTGAGTGCCTCGACCGTCCGCGCCATTCTCGATTCCATCGCTACTCGTTTGGACGAGGCCCGCGACATCGCGCGGTATGCTGCGAACTTGCTTATATTCTTGGGGCTGCTCGGGACGTTCTGGGGTCTGTCGATTACGGTCCCGGCCATTGTCGCCACCGTGCAAGACCTGGCCCCCGGTGCCAATGAAACGGGCGCGAGCACCTTCAGTCGATTGATCGACAATCTCGGCGATCAACTCGAAGGACTCGGTACGGCCTTTGCTTCCTCGCTGCTGGGGCTGGCTGGGTCGCTGATCGTTGGGTTTCTCGAAATCATGGCTGGTCATGCACAGAATCGGTTTTACCGAGAGCTGGAAGAGGCGCTGTCGCAAATCACCCATGTCGCGCGCGGTGAAAGCGGCCCGGAACATATCTCTGGCTCGGTTGCGCGCACCGCCGAAGCGATGGAAGACCTCACTGCCCTCATGGCAGAAGACTATGAGCGCGCCGCGCAAACTCATTCTCTCATGGAGCACACAGCGGCGCAGCTTGCGGCGGTGACCGAGCATTATGAAACCGGAAAATCGGCAACCATGCACTTGTCGGGGTCACAAGACGCCTTGCGCCTCGCGCTGCTGGAAGCCACCGAGCGCAACAAGGGCGTCATTGGCGGCATGGACGAGGCGACGCGCGCCCGCATCCAAAATATCGACAATCACATGCTGCGTCTGGTCGAAGAACTCACCGCCGGGCGCGCCGAGTCCACCGCGCAGCTTCGCAATGAGATTCAACATCTGGGCCGCGTGATCGAGGCCGCTGCACGCGGGGAGCTTGGCGGATAATGGCCCTCCGTCGCCGCGTCTCGGATAATCTGGGCGGGGCCATTTGGCCCGGCTTCGTCGATGCGATGACCGCGATGTTGCTGGTCCTGACCTTCGTCCTGTCGATCTTTATGATCACGCAGTACTTCCTGCGCGAGACCATCACTGGGCAAGAAGACACCATCGAACAACAAGAAGAAACCATCGAGGAAAAAGAGCGCGCGGTTGACACACTGACATCTCGTCTCGATTCTCTCTCTGATGTCCTGTCGTTGGAACGCGATGAAAAAGAAAAACTCGCTGAAGACCGCATCCGCCTGCGCGCCTCTCTCGCCGAAACTTCTGAGGCGCGGGTTGCCGCCGATGCCCGCATCACAGCATTACTCAGTGGTCTCGCCGCTTCCGAAGAAAGCCGCGAAGCGCTCGACGCGGAACTCTCAGCCGAGCGGATCGCACTGGAAAAGCAACGCGCCGAAACTGCTGCCCTTGATGCGTTGGTTGCAGATCTCAAACAGCAAACCGATGAGGATCGCGCTAAACTCGAACAAACGCAATCAGAGCTGTCCGACGCGATTGCATCCCTGACCGAGGCGGAGAAAAAACAACTGGTCGAGCAGGAAGCCGCGAAAGCTCTGCGCGAACGGTTGGCCAATTCGCAGACCGAATTGACCGCGATGGAATTGGAGCTTGATCGACAGCGCGCCGATGCTGAGAACACGCTCACCCTTCTCGCGGCGGCGAATGCAGCGAAAGAAGAACTATCCGTTGCCGCCGAAGAAAACCAAACCGAAATTGATCGACAGCAAGCGCTCCTCAAAGTCGCGCGCGCTCAGCTCGCCACGGTTGAGGGTGCCAGCGAAGAAGAATCCCGTCAGGTCGCTTTGCTGAATGAACAAACAAGGGAGCTACGCTTGCAACTCCGCGCCCTTGAAGAACGCCTCAGCACGACAGAGGCCGAGAAAGAAACAGCCGAAGAGACCGCCGAAGAGCGCGCCATCGAGATTACCTCGCTTGGCAGCCGCCTCAATGCGGCTCTTGCCGAACGTGCGGCGGCGCTGGACGAAAATCGCAAACTGCTCGAAGCGCAGGTCGATGAGTTAGAAAACTTTCGGTCAGAATTTTTCGGACAAGTTCGCCGTGTTCTGGGTGGACGCGATGAGATCAAAATCGTCGGCGACCGTTTCGTATTTCAATCCGAAGTTCTCTTCGCTCCAGCCTCAGCACAGCTCGCCGATGCGGGTAAGGCAGAGCTTGGAAAATTCGCGGCGATCCTGAACGAGATTGCAGCCGAGATTCCTGAAGACGTGAATTGGATCTTGCGGATCGACGGCCACACGGACCGCTTACCCTTGCGGAACAGCCCGCTCCACGCCGACAACTGGGAACTCAGTCAGGCCCGCGCGCTGTCGGTTGCCCAATACCTGATCCGTGAAGAGGAGGTTGCCCCCGATCGCCTCGCCCCAACGGGCTTTGGCGAGTTCCAACCGATCGACACCGGCAACAGCCCGCAAGCCCTTGCGCGAAATCGCCGTATCGAATTGAAACTCACGGAACGTTAAACGGCGCGCTCTAGTCTTTCACGACTTCAGAGGCGGGTTGAATCCCCGACGGCGAAGGCAAGGTAAATCGCACTGATCTTTTGCCAATTTCTTGTCCGCCGCGATAAATCGCGAGCCGCCCTTCATAGCCGCCCGCAGGCCATTCCGTGAATTTCCCATCGGCAGGTTCAACGCCGATATTGGCCGAGAAAATTGTCTTGGTCTCGGTGACTTCAAACCGCTCGCTGGCGAGAATTTTCTCCCCCGGCGCAAAAGCGATAAATCTTAGCGTATCACCTTCTTTCACGCCCATGACATGTGCCCAGATAAAGAAGGGATCGGTTTTGCCTTCGGGCGGCGCGGATAGCGTGCCGTTTTCCATCGCATCAATGCTGGGGAAATCACGGCTTGCGCCAAAACCGAGAATGGCGCTTTCCGCATAGAAGATATCGACGGATTTATCCCAGAGCGGCCCAGCTTCGTCTGCTTCACATCCCGTGGGGCTGACGCCAATGAACGGATCAATCGTCGCGTTATGGATGCGGATTGCGTAGTGCAAGTGAGGAAAGCTGGTCCCGCCAGAAGAACCGACAAAGCCAATCGGCTGACCGCTTTGAACGATGTCACCGTTCTGGACGCGGACGCTGCCCTCGGCGAGATGGCAATATTGACTCACCCAACCGCCACCATGATCAATCATCACCGCATTGCCACAGGACAGCGCGCTATACGCGCCCGCTTCAAACCGATGATCTGGTTGGTTGTTGATGACCTGCACCACCTTACCCGGTGCGGTCGCCAGCGCAGCGAACGGGCGGCGCAGGGCTGCCCGGTTCTTCAACCGGAAGTCCGTCCCTTGGTGATTGTTATATGCGAGCGGTCCGCAGGTGAAATCCTTCGCATCCTCGCCGGGGTCCATATCAACATAATTTTGGATGAAGCAATCCTCACCGAGTGAGCAATCAATCGGCAAGGTCAGCTTGATCGGCTTGATCCCCGAAGGCGCAGGCGAGGCGGCGGGCAACAGCGCCACAAGACCCGTGATGCAAGCCAACCGCATCATCGAGCGCACCCGCCCCATCCCAAGCCACGACCAGAGGGGTTGTCGATTGATCAACCGCAATTCATCCATCGGAGTCATCCTTCGCATCTTTGCGTAAAGATGGGCCAAAATTGGTTAACCTTAGGTTGTCGGCGTCATAGCTTGGTTTTACCCGCTACATCTCGGTCCGTCGAGTCGTCAGGGAAGGCCGACAAACGCACCCCTAGACGGGCCGCGCAGCAGTTCCGTGCTGGGCTTGACGATTGGCGAACGGCTTTTTGAACCAGCGCGGGGCACCAAGAAAAAAGCCCCGCATGATGAGTGCGGGGCTTTCTTTTAACTCGCCTCCAACAGAGGCGTCTTTTTCTTGCCGATCCTTGGTGGGTCGGGAGGCAGGATAATGAGATCCAGCTTGCCCTGCTTGACCGCGACTTTGACGATGCCACCCTTGGCCAGCTTGCCGAACAGCAGTTCTTCGGCCAGTGGCTTCTTGATATGCTCTTGAATGACGCGGCCTAGCGGACGCGCGCCCATCTTTTCGTCATAGCCTTTATCGGCCAGCCATGCGGCGGCAGGCGTCGTGAGTTCAAAGCTGACATTGCGATCGGCCAATTGACCCTCAAGCTGCAAGACGAATTTCTCGACGACCTTAAGCACGACCTCTTTTGGCAGGCGACCAAACGGGATCACCGCATCCAGACGGTTGCGGAATTCCGGCGAGAACATCTTCTCGACGGCGGCCATATCCTCGCCTTCGCGCTGGCCCCGGCCAAAGCCGATGGCGTTTTTCTCCATCTCGGTTGCGCCGGCATTGGACGTCATAATGATAATCGCATTGCGAAAATCTGTGGTCTTACCCGCGTGATCCGTCAGCTTGCCGTTATCCATCACCTGCAACAGCACGTTATAGACATCCGGGTGCGCTTTCTCCATTTCGTCCAGTAGCAAGACGCAATGCGGATGCTGATCAACGCCATCGGTCAACAGTCCGCCCTGATCAAACCCGACATATCCGGGAGGCGCGCCGATCAAGCGCGAGACAGAGTGCTTCTCCATGTATTCCGACATATCAAAGCGCAGCATTTCCACGCCAAGCACTTCGGACAGTTGCTTGGCGACCTCGGTCTTGCCGACACCGGTTGGGCCTGTGAACAGGTAAGACCCGATTGGCTTTTCAGGTTCGCGCAGACCGGCCCGCGCCAGCTTGATGGCGCTGGCCAGCGCATCAATCGCCTTCTCCTGACCAAACACGACCCGCTTCAGGCCGCTCTCAAGATCTTTGAGCGCTTCGGCGTCGTCTTTGGTGACGGTCTTCGGCGGAATCCGCGCGATTTTGGCCACCACCGCTTCGATTTCCTTTGCCGTCATCGTCTTGCGGCGTTTGGCTTCCGGCACCAGCATTTGCGCCGCGCCCACTTCGTCGATCACATCAATCGCCTTGTCCGGCAACTTACGGTCATGGATGTAACGCGCCGACAACTCGACCGCCGACTTGATCGCATCCGCCGTATATTTCACGCCGTGATGTTCCTCAAAGTAAGGCTTCACGCCTTTGAGAATCTTGATTGCATCCTCGACCGATGGCTCATTCACATCGATTTTCTGGAACCGGCGGGATAGGGCGCGGTCTTTCTCAAAATGCTGGCGATATTCTTTGTAGGTGGTCGAACCCATGCAGCGGAGCTTGCCCGACTGAAGCGCCGGCTTCAGCAGATTGGACGCATCCATCGCCCCGCCCGAGGTTGCACCTGCACCAATTACCGTATGAATCTCGTCGATGAACAGGATCGCATCGTCATGTTCTTCGAGTTCGGTCATGACAGCTTTGAGGCGTTCCTCAAAATCGCCGCGATACCGCGTACCCGCCAGTAATGCGCCCAGATCGAGCGAAAAGATCGTTGAGCCTGACAGAACTTCCGGCGTTTCGCCCTCATTGACCTTGCGCGCCAGACCTTCGGCGATGGCTGTTTTACCAACGCCCGGATCGCCCACCAACAGCGGGTTATTCTTGCGGCGGCGGCAGAGCACCTGAATGCAACGGTCCACCTCGTCGCCGCGTCCGATCAGCGGATCGACGTCACCGGCTTCCGCCTTCGCGTTGAGATCAACGCAGTATTTCTCCAGCGCCGTTTCGTTTTTGCCAGCGGTCTCGCCCTCGGCAGTTGCTTCGATTTCAGCCGCCTCGTCTTCTTCATCGGCACCGCGCACGGCGCGAGCTTCATTCAGGCTTGGATCCTTGGCGACACCATGCGCGATAAAGTTCTTCGCGTCATAGCGGCTCATGTCCTGCTCTTGCAGGAAGTAAACGGCATAGCTCTCACGCTCGTGGAAAATCGCAACGAGGATGTTCGCGCCGGTCACTTCAGAGCGGCCAGAGGATTGAACATGTGCTGCGGCACGCTGAATTACCCGATGGAACCCGGTGGTTGGCGTGGCCTCGTTGCCTTCGACATCCGAGACAAGGTTAATGAGCTGTTCATCAATGTACGCTGTCAAGGCAACGCGCAGTTCTTCCAGATCAACACCACATGCGCGCATCACTTGTGCGGCATCTTGCTCGTCGATCAGGGCAAGCAGCAAGTGCTCCAGCGTCGCTAACTCGTGCTTACGCTCGTTCGCAACGGACAGGGCCCGGTGAAGGGCTTCTTCGAGGGTCTTTGTAAATGAAGGCATGTTAACCCTCCTTTTGGGCGCTTTGGCCTCTGGTTGCTCGATTCATGGTGTGGTTCCGGAACCATTCCTCAAGTTCAACACGTCATCACGCCTGCGTCACGGCTTTTTCTCGGCATATCCGAAATGAAGGTAATCGCAGGCGGTTGCGACGGGGTGAACTCTCGATATGGGGATCGGATTATTCTTTTTCCATACGGCAGGTCAGCGGATGTTCGTGCCGACGCGCATCATCCATGACCGCAGAAACCTTGGTTTCCGCCACTTCGTAGGTGAAAACTCCGACGACGGCCGCCCCTTTCAAGTGTACTGTCATCATGATTTCGACCGCCGCTTCGCGCCTGATCTGAAAGTACTTTTCCAGAACATGAACCACAAATTCCATCGGCGTATAGTCATCATTGAGCATGATAACTTTGTAGAGAGGCGGTTTTTTCGTTTTTGGCTTGGTTTGCGTCAGAACGCCCGAATCCGGACCCTCGTCGGGTTCATCCGAAAGACGTGGTGATAAAAGACCACTCTTTAGGGGAAAACATGTCATCGGCATGGAACGTGAATATAAGGGTTTAAGGTTCTGAGGAAAGGCGTCGGAGCGCAGAAAATGCAAGGTCAGCATATTTTTACTGGATGGCTTTCCAAATCATTTACGCTCTATCCTTAACGTTTCCGGATATGATATTGAAAAGCGGAATCGAAAATGTACGATCGATGGGGTGGTATTGAGTAAATGAAACCTTTGGCCATGAATCTCGTCAGAAGTTTCGCCGTGCTGGTTGCAACAGTGTTTCTGTTTGCATCGGCCCCGGATGCTCATGCGAACCCGAAATACGCCTCGATCGTTCTGGATATGGACTCAGGCACTGTCCTGCATTCCAGCCGCGCGGACAAAAAACTCTATCCTGCCTCTCTGACAAAGATGATGACGCTTTATATGGCGTTTGAGGCGATTCAGACCGGCAAGTTGTATCTAGACCAACAGCTTCCCGTGTCGCGAGAGGCCGCGCGCCAACCGCCCTCGAAAATAGGTCTGCGCCGGGGCAGCACGATCTCGGTTCGGGATGCAATTCAGGCCAGCGCTACGAAGTCCGCGAATGATGCAGCGGTGGTTCTCGCCGAAGCGATCGGCGGGTCGGTTAAGAATTTTGCTGCGATGTCGACTGCAAGAGCGCGCTCGTTGGGAATGGCCAGCACGACCTTCAAGAACCCGCACGGTCTGACCAAACGTGGCCAGCTTTCAACCGCGCGCGATATGGGACTGCTGGGACGCCGCTTGTTCCTTGATTTCCCTCAGCATTACCACGTTTTTGAGCGCAAGGTTTTCCGGCACGGTGGCAGAAAATTCCGTGCCACCAATAAGTTGCTCGGAAAGTATCGCGGTGCTGATGGCATCAAAACCGGCTATACGAACGCTTCCGGCTTTAATCTTGTCGCGTCGGCGCAGCAAGACGGTAAGCGGGTCATCGGTGTGGTCTTCGGAGGCCGCTCCAGCGCGAGCAGAAACCGCCATATGCGGAAATTGCTGGACGACGGCTTCAAAATCGCTCCGAAGCGCAGTGTTGTTGAGATTGCCGATTACTATCTGGAATCCCCGATGCCGCGCCTCAGCCCCAAACGAGGCGGTATCATTGGCAAGCGTACCGCAATTGCCGCGCTGTCGAATAAAGATCCAAACCGTGCGGCATCCGCAGTACGGCGCAGCCTTCAGGCACTATCGAGTGTCATCGTCTCGCCGGCTAAAGCATCGACACCTTCTGCGGCGACGGGCGACTATTCGATTCAGATCGGGGCCTTTCGGAAACGCTCTCTCGCGGAACGTCGCTTAAAGGCCGTTGAGCGCCTGCGCCGTCCCGCAAAGCTCGTCAGCGCATCGCCCGTGGTTTCGGTCCGAAACGCTGGTGGACGCCCGCTCTATCGTGCGCGATTTGCTGGATTGGAAAAGGAAGCTGCCGATAGCGCGTGCAAACGCCTCGAAGCCAAAGGCGTCGATTGTTTCGTCGTAATTGACAATTAAGAACGGACGAGCGGCGACTTAGCACATCGCCCAATCGAACGTGCCGTAGCTTCCCCCACGACGATGCAGACTGCGTCCCACGCCTCAGATCAGCGATGCTATCCGAAACAAAGCCGCGTTAGGCGCTGCGCCCAAACCTTTCAAAGATACTGAATCGACGTTTTTTCTTCGGCGGTGCTTCTTTCGCGGCGGGCGGTTCTGATGTGGCCGCAATGGTTGGCTCAGGCCGCTTCTCTGGTTCTTCCGGCGCTACAGTCGCAGACGCCTCCTCCGGAATGGCGGCGGCTTCTTCTGTCGACTGCATCTCAGGTTGGTGCGCTTCCTCAGAGGCCGCAACGGGTGTTTCAAGTGGATCAGCTTCCGGGGTCGGCGCTGGGATCGGCGATATAGCTGGGCCACCCACTGCAACGGGCGTTGGCGGCGTAAACTCGACGGGTTCTGCTTCCGG
The DNA here is from genome assembly GCA_964549375.1 of uncultured Neomegalonema sp. GTDB lineage: Bacteria > Pseudomonadota > Alphaproteobacteria > Rhodobacterales > Rhodobacteraceae > JAHDDY01. Next base: position 7,422 of record CAZJWF010000072.1, on the reverse strand, counting down.
CTCAGGCTTCATATCGGGCAGAATATCGAGTGTTTTCATCAGCTCGCGTACTTCCTGCCGCGCAGCGATCTTCGACATATCGAGCTGATCGCCTGCATCGCGCAGGTCCATAAGCGTCAGACCGGACAGGAACATCTCCCGGAAAATCGGGCGCTCGCTCAGCCCTTGAGCAATACGGAACCCAATACGATCCGAAAGCTGTTGCAGCATTTCGCCCACACGTCGCTTATTCGCGGCATCTTCAATCGGCATCCGATTGCGAACGACCACCCAATCCGTCGGGCCGAGGCCGATCTGCGCCCGCAGTTTACGCGTTTCCCAGACCATTTCGGCATAGACCGATGGGCCAGAGATTGTGAATGTCTTTGGATCAATCCGCGCCAGAAGATCAAAATCAATGAAACTGTCATTCATTGGCGTGACAAGCGTATCGGCCCGACTGTGACCGAGCCGCGAGAGGTTCGAGTGCGCGCCGGGACAGTCAATCAAGATAACGTCGCAGGTTTCGCTCAGCTTATTGATGGCTTCGTTAAAGCGCTCGCCTTCAATCGCCCACGACTTTTCGCGATCAGGGTCGGAGCTCGATTCAATCGACAGCCGTTCGGGAAGGATCAACTCCACCCCTTTTCGCTCGCACCAGTTTTGGCGGTTATCAATGTAGCGAAAGAAACTTTTTTGGCGCAGATCTAAATCCAGCGCACCCACGCGCAAACCCCGCCGCGCAAGGGCGACGAAAACGTGCATGGCCGTTGTAGACTTACCGGAGCCGCCTTTTTCGTTACCAAAGGCGATGATATAAGGGCGTTTATTCATGGGGAGACGTTAACGAAAGTTAACGCCTTCGCCAACGCTGAAATTAAAAGCCAAAGCCTTTGAATTTCTCTTTAAATTTCGAAACACGTCCGCCGGTATCCATCAGACGCTGATGCCCACCAGTCCAAGCTGGGTGGGTAGACGGATCAACGTCGAGCGCCATTTCTTGACCCTCTTCGCCCCAAGTCGAGCGCATCTGAACAACCGTTCCATCGGTCATTTTGACATTGATCATGTGGTATTCGGGATGCGTGTCTTTTTTCATCGTTCCGTCTTTCGCGGGGCGAAGTGCCATAAAACAATCGCGCGCCAGCAGGACCGGCGCGCTTATCGAGGCTGCTATAACGGTGTCGGCCCGCGATGGCAAGGATTCGCAGGTTGTCACGGCGCCCAACCCTCTGATCTATCGATACTGATGTTAGCTGGTGGGCGCGTCATGGAACAGACGGGAAACCGAGTCGTGCCGGGTGATCGACCCAATTGCCTCGGCGAGCATCGGTCCAATCGTACAAACCCGCAATTTGTCAGAGGCGGGGCGTTGGCTCTGGTCGATGGAATCTGTGACGGAGACCGTTTTCAGCTCAGATGCCGCAATCCGGTCTAGCGCGGAGTTCGATAGGACGCCGTGCGTACACATCGCATGTACGTCTTTCGCCCCTTTTTCTTTCAGCGCTTCTGCGGCCTTACACAATGTCCCTGCTGAATCGACGATGTCGTCGAACAAGATGCATGTCCGGCCTTCGACATCACCGAGAACCTGCATCTGATCAACAACACCAGCACGTTCGCGGCGCTTGTCGATCACGGCAAGGTCGGCATCAATCGACTTGGCAAAGGTTCGCGCCCGCACCAAGCCGCCAACATCGGGAGAGACCACCATCAAACTGTCATCGCCGTTGAACATATCGAGCGTATGACGGGCAAAGACCGGCACGGCATAGAGGTTGTCGGTGGGAATATCGAAAAAGCCCTGAATCTGACCAGCATGTAGATCAACAGTCAAAACCCGTTCGGCACCGGCTTCGGTAATCAGATTCGAGACTAGCTTCGCGGTAATCGGCGTGCGCGGTGCGGGTTTCCGATCCTGTCTGGCATAGCCGAAGTAGGGAATAACGGCGGTGATCCGCCCCGCCGACGCCCGGCGCAGAGCGTCAGTAATGACCAACAGCTCCATCAGATTGTCGTTAGCAGGCTTTGACGTGGATTGGATGATAAAGACATCCTCGCCGCGCATATTTTCCTGAATTTCGACCCAGATTTCATCGTCGGCAAAACGCTCAACACGCGCCTTGGTCAATGGCCTGAACAGCTTGTTGCTGATCACCTCGGCCAGCGGCAGGTTTGCGTTCCCCGAAATCAGCTTAATGTCAGCATTCGGCTTCATGGTGCGTCCCCCCACCTGTCTAATCCGCCAGCGTCTAGCAATGACGGGGTAGGAAGTAAATCGACAGCCACCGAATTTTGCGGGATTTGTGCAGTTTTATTTCGGTGTTCGCGCGATGGGCACATTATCGATTAATCGCACGCGCCCTAGCTGCACGCAGCCAAGTAAACGTCCAGGTTTCTTGGCGTTAATGATGGAGATTGGGGCCAGATCGTATGCGCGACGGGCGGTCAGATAATGAACCCGATCAAATCCTGACTTGCTGAGGAACCGGCGAGAGGCTGCCACGACTTGCTCGACGGGTTCTCCATCCGCAATCAGCGCTGCTGTAGCGGTCATTACTTTGAATAAAGTAGGTGCGACGACCCGTTGTTCAGGTGTTAACTCAGATGTCCGCAAAGACAGCGCCAGCCCATCATCCTCTCGCACAGTGGCCGAGGACACGATCCCGACGGGCAGGGCGAGATCACGCGCCATTCGGCGCACGGCAACCAATTGTTGCCAGTCTTTCTCGCCAAAGACCGCGATGTCAGGCTGAACCTGATTCAGCAGGCGCGCGACGAATGTCAAACGTCCATCGAGCGCGGCCTGATCCTCTAATTGATCGTCCTCGCCCTGCACGCGGGTCGATCCGGTCGGTTCTTCAGGCGCGAAGATCAAGTCGCTTGCGTCCGAGTTGATGACTGTTGGTTGAGTCAAATCAAGACCGGCTCGCACGCAGATGATGGTCCGCGTTGCGTGCTGCTTAGCCGCGTCGATTAGGCTTCTGTGCCCGTCATGACGGGGTTGATTGAAGGGAACAACGGCAATCGTCGATCCGGCACCGCGCCAGCCCCGGACAATTCGTCGAAGCTGGTCGGTATCCCGGACAATCTGGGCTGAAGAGAACTGCATCACGCCTACTACTGTACTAATTTGGTACAATTTAGATAGCAGGCTTCCGAAATGAAGACTACGGGAGTTTAGCCTTCCCTAGCAGTTTCTACATTAGATTGAATCAAGACAATATACTCGCGATGATGAAGTTCGAAATGACGACACTGGCTGTCCAACAGCATGTCAGCGCCATGATAATTATCGTGGGCTTGTTGGGGGACCACACAATCATCGTTGCGACGAGCGCCTGCAACATGATCTTGGGCACGAACCACAAGGCACCAAGTTTTTCCTGCAAAAACCGCATGAAGCCGTTGACTTCATAGCCACCAACATCCAGCGCCCAATTGGTCGATATCGTATCGAAGATACCCAAGATCACGAAGGAACCGGCAATCAAATATCCAGCGCGGGCCTGTGCAGGATTAGCCCGCGCGGATTCCGCGAGCCGTTCATACATTTGCGCGCGCGCGGTCATGGCCGTCCTTAAATTAACAAAAGTCCCCGAATTCACTTTGCCCCTCGCCGCTTAATTCCAGATGAACGCTTCTGTTGTAAGCAGAGCAAACCATGCGCCACTCTGGGACGTTCGACGTAAGTGAAATTAACAACTTTGGGATCTTGCAGCGGGAACGAGGGCCAGAAAATTGATAAAATTCACCGCGGCAGGATGAGGCTCGCCTTCAATCCGCCCAAACCAGCACGGCCCAGCACAATATCTCCGCCATGCGCCCGCGCTACATCAAGGGCAATGCTCAGACCCAGACCGGACCCGCCACCGGAGTCCATATTGCGGGACGGGTCGAGGCGCTGAAACGGCTTGAACGCTTCTATACGCTTCTCTTCGGGGATGCCTGGTCCGTCATCCTCGACCGTTACCGTCATGCGGTTTTCAAAAGCCTCGACAGTCACTTCGACAATCGTGCCGTATTTCAAAGCATTACCGACCAAGTTCTGAATGCACCGACGGATCGCATCCGGCCGTAGAAACGCCTGAAAGTCCGAGTCGATCAAAACCGTACAAAGGCGAATATTGTGGCCCATCGCCTGTTCGGTCTCCACAATTGAATCGACGACATCGAGCAGGTCGACTTCCGAAGTCTGTTCGCCCTCTTCGCCGCGTGCAAAGGCGAGAAAACCATCAACCATCCGTTCCATCTCATCGACGTCGGATTTTAGGGCTTCGGCCTCCGGGTCATCGCCTGCCATTTCAAGCGCCAATCGCATCCGGGTCAGCGGCGTCCGCAGATCATGGCTCACCCCAGACAGCATCATTGTCCGCTGGCTGATCTGGCGTTCAATCCGCCCCCGCATCTGGTGAAACGCACTGGATGCGCGGCGAATCTCCTCTGCCCCGCGTGGCTTGAATGGTGGCGCTGGCTGCCCTTTCCCAAATGCTTCGGCGGCATCCGCCAGTTGCCGGATCGGGCGCACTTGATTTCGCAAAAAGATCACAGCGACGACCAACAGCACCACAGCCGCAGAGACCATCCACACCAGCAAAAGATGCGGCTTAGTCGCAATCATGCGGTTTTCGCGCGGGGTCGCATGAAGGACGCCGGTTTTAAGCTGCATTTGCAAATCGACCAGCTTGTCCAGTGCGATGGTATCAACCCGCAAAGGCCGCTGAATATTTTCTTGTAAGGTCTCAGTCAGAACGCGCGGGATAATGCCATAGGCGGGTCGGCGGATACCGGGGGCAAGAACGCCGTCCGGTTCAATCCAAATCGGAAAGCCCAGCGTCTCGCCCGCTTGGGCCAACAATGCTTCGCGTTTCAGGGGGTCGGTTTCCTGCTCCACCATTGATGCGACGAAGTTGATCTCCGCTGCGAACTCCGTTGCCAGTTGCCGTGTCACGCCGTTCCAGTGACGCTCGATAAAGACGAGCGCGACAATGGCTTGTAGAATTGCGATGGGCACAATCAGGATCATCACGGCACGGCCAAACAGGCTGCGCGGCAAAAACCTCCGATAGACGGACGGTGCCATTTCCAACTCAGATGTCTCCAATACGGTCAGACGTGATGATGTCGCACGGCATCATCTGGAACGTCTGAGATAAACATAAAGCGCGCCCTCGCCGCCATGCCGCCGATGCGCCTGATATACACCCACCACGACACCAGCCAATGTCGGTTCGCGCAGCCAACGCGGGACATCCCGCTTTAGCGCGCCGCGCCCATCGCCGTATCCGATGGCCCGTCCGCGATAATCGCCGCCTTTTCCAGTAATCACCAGAACGCAGCGTGTGCCTCTGGCTTGCTCGGATAGGATAAAGCGCGTCAACGCAGCATGTGCGCGTTCGAGGGTCATGCCGTGCAGGTCCACACGCGCTTCGGGTGTACGCTCACCTTTCTTCAGGGCTTTTGCCGTCTTGCGATCCAGACCCGGTGTACTTTCGGTCAGGGGATCAATCCCGGCGGCGTCAGGGTAGAACCGCCGCGCGGGAACCGATGGCGCGGGCCGTCCAAGCTCTGTCTCGAACCCGCCGTATTGAGGGCCGAGCGGTGGTTTGATCTTCGTTCGCGGCTTTGTCGATGGGGCCGTGTTTAGTTGGATCGGCGTCGTGTCACGAGTAGCCGACTGCCACTGAGTCAACTCCTCCGCACTGCTGAGGCGCGGACGACGATCTTCCTTGTCCAGTTTCGGGGGTCGTGGTGAGCTCACGACCCCGCCCGAAACACCCGTCTCAGCGCCGCAGTTGGGGCCAACGCAATCAGGCGCCCGCGTTCGCGTGTTTCGCCCGCCGCTTGTTCCGGTCCGATCCCGGAGCCAAAAAAGAAATCGGCGCGGCGCGGCCCTTTGATGGCTCCACCGGTATCAAGGCCCAACACAAGACGCTGCATTGGTCCCACCGGAGAGTTAAAATCAATCCAAAACGGGATACCCAGCGCATAGGATTGGCGGTCAACAGCGATTGAGCGCATCGCTGGCAACGGCGTACCAAATGTACCAATCGGTCCCAAGGACGGATCAGCCGCCAGTTCAGGCCGTTCTATAAAGAAGACATACGACGGATTGGTCGCCAACAGCTCGTCGCGGCGCCACGGGTTCGCGCGAATCCACGCCTTGATGGATTGCAGGCTCACCTGCTCCAGAGGCAACGCACCCCATTCAACCAATGTTTTGCCGATGGCTTTATACGAGTGACCGTTCTTTCCGCCATAACCGACGCGCGCAACCTGTCCATCAGGCAGACGCACGCGACCTGACCCCTGAATCTCGAGGAAAAAGGTTTCGACCGGATCGTCGATCCAAAACAGCTCTAACCCGCGACCGGCGAGCGCTCCTTGTTGAATCTGCGCGCGCTCAAAAAATGGGACGCCCCGCTGCAATTCTGGGGGCTTACGATAGATCGGAAATTGATACGGTCCCCCACGCGTGCGCGACCCGCGCAACTCCGGCTCAAAATAGGCGGTGTAAAGTGCGGCCTGAGCCTCGCCTGCGCCATTGATCGAGACTGGCTCAAACCAACGTTCAAAGAACGAACGCGCCTGATCATCCGATGTGCGGCGGGCATCATCGCAGATGGGCCGCCAATCGCCGCCGCGTCCAAAGACTGGCTCACCGTTAAAGACGGCTCCGCCAATCCCTTCGTCAACTGCCCGGTCAGTAATCTTTTCACAGGCTGAGCGCAGGGTGACGAGAACAGGACTATGATCGCCATTCGCCCAACCAGGGATCGATTCAAAGCGAAAACGTTTAACCGGCGGTTGCGCCGAAAGATCAGGTGGCGGCGCGTAAGGTGTGACCTGCGGTGTGGGCGTATAAGGCGTTGTCGGTTGCGATGGCGGAAATTGGACAGCCGGTTGCGATGGTCCAAATGGATTCGAAGCCTCTGGCCGAACCGGGGCCTGATCGCTCGGTTGCGGTAATAAATTGGCCAGCGGTTCATTTTGTAGCGTTTGGAATGGATGACCGTGCGGTGGCACGGGTGGAGGTTGCTGCGCTACGGGTGACGGACGCGGGACCGTTGGCGCTGTCGGAGTTTTGACCGGCGCCGTATCAGGGCGGACCTGACCTTGAGCCACGGGGGGAGTGTTTGGCAGGGGCGGCGCATTGACCTTGTTCCCGGCGCAGGCGGACAGCATCAATGCCGTACATCCGATGAATAGTGACGTAAGCGCGTTGCCCCGCGCGCGCTGCGGCATTTTGCGACGCAGTGCTAACATCTGATCCTCGCTCCGCTCGTTAGAGCTTTGTTTCGTTTTTGCTCGATGGATGCGCGAACGATACAGAGCCGACCATCGCAGGGCAAGTCCAAGGGAGGATTTGCTTGCGGCCAAAGCAACCCTGTCTGCCGGAATATCCTTGTCGGCATCGCGTGTTCCCGATGGGCGGGTATTGTT
>CAZJWF010000071.1:0-16548 GCA_964549375.1 uncultured Neomegalonema sp. | reverse complement strand
TTCCGCACATTCCGAACGTTCCGAACGTTCGAGACATTTTTTGTGTTGTTCGTGACAGTATCGCCTTCGTTGGTGGTGTTGTTCGTGGTGTTGAACACCCGATTGTCCGAGTTGTCGATAAGCTGCGTGCGGTCAACGAATGTATCTCCACCACCTTCAACAACAACGGTTTGGCTCGAGCTAACCGAACCGCCACCGCCAAAGAATCCGCCGCCGAAACCACCGAAGAACGAAGGTGCTACTGCAGCGACTTGCTGTTGAGGAGCAGGTGCCGTGAACACAGGTGCTGCCTGCGGTGCGGGAGGCGTGATGTTGATGACCGTCGTGCTCGGCTGAGCCACTGGCGCAGGAGTTGGACATGTCACAATTTGTGGAGCCGTTTCGATGATCGGAGCAGAGTCGATGATTTCGACCGTCTCGACGGTTTGAATCGGGCCGAGAAACTGTTCGACAGGAACTTCCGTCGTGGTGAGATGAGGGCAATCCACCGCGTTGTGAGTGGTGATGATTTGCTCGGCAGGCGCAGCAATTGGCTGAAATTGGATCGGCGTCGTCTTAACAACACCAAAGTCAATTGCAGGCGCCACGGTCTCGACGATACGTGTCGGCGCCGGTGCAGGTACCTCAATTATACGTGTTTCCACAGGTGCTGAGTGAATGATTGTTTCCTGACCCGATGGGGTGATCGGACCGATGGAACCAGTTACATCAGACTGATATGTCGGAAGTGGCACTTCAGCTGCCAAAGGCACCGTCGTGAGTGGCTCAAGCGTGTATTCATCTGCCGCTGAAGCGTCGATCAAAGGCAAAAGGGCGCGGTTGATCGCGTTACGCGCTGCCTCGGATGCAGGTCCGTTTGCGGAATAACGCAGTTTGAACAGCGCGTCGTCATTTTCAGGTTGGATCGGTGCCGCTTGCGCGCCGATCGACGTTGCGAATGCGGCCGCTGTTACGGCGACCCCAAGCGCGGTACGAGATGGTGATAATTTCCAGTTCGACATTGGTCGCCTCTTTTTTCAGTACTAATTCGCTAGTGGTGCGAGGTGCTCTGCAATGCGCGGGCCAAACGAAAGAAAAGGACAGCGCGCGTTCGGATACGACCCACACTGATAGAATGTGATACAGGTTGCAAAGCATTTACGACGTATACGGATAAAAACAGCGTTAATTTATAACAGTTTAGGGTTAACGCGATACAGGTAAGGTAATCTTTGTATTAATTCAGTGTACTGATTTAATGGGGTAACTAACCCAATTCGGCCAATAAGAAGGCACGAAAGACAGCCACCCGCTTCGACGATTTCATTTCGGTCGCGTATACGAGGTGGGGTTCGATTTCTGGCCCGATGCAGTCGGGCAAGACACGCAACAGTGATTCGTCGTCATTTGTTAGATATTCTGGAACAATCCCGATCCCCACACCGTTTCGAACTGCTTCAAGCACAGCAAGTTGAGTGCTGACCGTGACGCGTGGGCGCAACGTTACTCCGCTATTTCCCTCGCGAAAGAGCCAGTCAATCTCGTACGAAGGTTGCGGAGCCGTTTCATTGTAGATGATCAGATCGTGGTCAGCGAGATCTTTGACGGTCTCAGGTGTCCCACGCTGATCCAGATATGATCGAGAAGCATACAACCCCATGCGCATTGACCATAGCTTGCGGCCGATGACATCCGCTTGCCTTGGTGCACGCATCCGGATCGCTACATCTGCCTGACGCATAGCAAGGTCGAGGACCTTTTCTGTCAAAAGCAATTCAATCGTCAGGCCCGGGTGCAAAGCGAGCAGTTTTGGTAATCGAGGCATTAACCATTTGATGCCGAAACCAAGCGTTGTTGTGACGCGTAGCGGCCCGTGTACTCCTTCGCGATTATCTCGAAGCCGAGCCTCGCTGGCATTGAGTTGAGCGGTGATCTCCTGAGTCGCCTCAAACAGTATTTCGCCCTCAGAGGTGAGAAGCAGCCCTCGCGGATGGCGATGGAATAATGTTGCACCCATCGCCGCCTCAAGGCTTTGAATTTGGCGACTAACCGCAGGCTGGCTCAGATGAAGAGTTTCGCCTGCATGTGTGATGCTGCCAGCTTCGGCGACAGCGTGAAAGACGCGTAACCTGTCCCAGTCCATAGCCGCGCCTCCTGCATCACAATGATGACATCTTGGTGTTTGATGTGCGATTTGCTCTACAGAAGAATGATGGCAAAACCAATGGGTGCACGAGATGTTCTGTGATCTGGCTTCCACTTTCGGTCGATGTGTAAAACTGTTCTCTATAACCTTGGTCGGGATGGTCTTGATGTTTGCGGCATCCGCCAATGCTCAAGATATCGGCGGTACGTATCGCGGAATCGACAGCGCCGAGGGAATTACCGTTCAATTGACTCGCGGCGGGAACGGCTATGTCGCAGAGATCATTGCCCAGTCCGGTGGCCGAGCAACGATTAATGCCGGAACTATTTCCGGCGGTGCCAGAGGGCCGTTAACCCTTCAAGGGCAACCGGGTATCGTCGAATTCCTGTCTCGCCCCGTGGGCCTTTCGATGATTTGGCGTCCGAATAGCGGCGGTGAGGAGCTTGTATATGCATTCCGACATGAGAGATTAGCTCTGCCGACGCCGCCTGCGGGTTATAAAGATCCACCTCCGCCGGGTGCGACACGGGTAAACCCAATTGACTTCCTAAACAGCTATGAGTTTTGGAGTGCCGCGCAGGTTGCGCGTACCTATGACGGCCTAGATGACAAATTTCGCGTGATCTTGAAGACTTTCTCGACGGTTCATGCGGATATTTTGTGGAAGCTGTGCCGTGCCCCGGTTGCGCCGGATCAATTAACGGATGCGTTGCGTGGACAGGGCGTGACCTGCATTGATGTGCAAAACAAGATCAAAGCGTCGCAGACAACTGGTGCCTTTACGACCTTTAAGCGTGCGGTTCAGGTCCAGAAGGTCGATGCGCTTTTGGCTGTTGAATGTGCCAGAGGAATCAACACCGCCAGTGTTTGTGCGCGGGCGGCTCAAATCACTCAACAAGCGGCGCTCTCGCTAGAAACGGTGGGTGCGGTACTAAAGCGTTTTTGATTTCTCTGCGAATGCCGCCAAACGTTCACGCGCCGGGGGCAGGCCGTTCAATCCTACTGCACTTCCAGCCCAGTGTTTCAGGAAATGGCCCGTCAAGGTCAGAGCTTTGGCGAACTCGACCAAGTCAATCCTGGTGCCTCCTTCGCGGAGAAATGCGGGAAGAGGCAACAGACGTTCGGCATAGGCCGATCCCGCACCTTGGCTGACGGCTCGACCCGATCTGGGCGATACATAGCATAAGTTCTCAGTGGATCCTGTGGCCGCGCATGTCTCGAAGTCGAGACCAAAGCCTAATTCGGCCAGTAATGCGACTTCCCACTGAGCGTAGGCCACGCGCCGGGCCCCGGCATTACTAATGAGATCAAGTACTAACTTAGTAAGATCGAACAACGGCGTTGTTCCGCGTTCGGGCAATAATGTGCACGCGACCGCACGCATTGCTTCCAGAGTTGCCAACGCTTCCCTATTCGCCATCGCCTCGGACGCGTACCCGTGGATAAGTTCGGTCTCAAAGGTTCCGAGGTTTTCGGCAAGACGTGCCCGCCAGCGCAGTGCCAAAAGGTTACCCGGCTGTAAGGTTGCGGACAATTTGCGCCCGGCTCCTCCCCGCACCAATCCTGCATGTCGGCCCTGTGCTTCCGTGAGGGTCTCGATGATTGCCCCATTTTCTCCGTGTCGCCGAACTGAGAGCAGGATACCATTTGCGCGCCATTCCATACTCAGAAGAAGTAGCGCGCCGCGCTAGACCGTGCAATCTGCGTTCGTTGTTGGAGGTAAAGACGATATGACACGAACTCTGCTGATCACGGGGTGCTCGACCGGCATCGGGTATTATTGCGCCAAAGGCATGAAAGAGCGCGGCTGGGAGGTCATCGCCTCATGCCGCAAGCAAGAAGATGTCGAGCGGTTGCGGGACGAAGGGTTGGAAAGTGTCCGAATCGACTATCAAGACGAAGATAGTATCCATGCAGGGTTTCAAGAGGCTCTGTCTTTGATGGGCGGACGTATCGACGTTTTGTTCAATAACGGTGCTTTCGGCATCCCGGGCATGGCAGAAGATATTCCGACTGAGGCGCTGCGCGATATTTTTGAGGCGAATTTTTTTGGTTGGCACACACTAACCCGTTTGGCGCTTCCGGTGATGAGGCAACAAAAAAGCGGCAGGATCGTTCAATGCTCGTCAATTCTAGGTTTTATCACGATGCCGGCGCGTGCCGCATATAATGCAACGAAATTTGCCGTTGAGGGTATGAGCGACACGATGCGGTTGGAATTGCACGGCAGCGGCATCTTTGTCAGTTTAATTGAGCCGGGACCGGTAACGTCAAAAATTCGCGAGAATAATATTCCACATTACGAGAAGTGGATTAAGCCAAATGCGGATAATTCGGTGTGGGCTGAGACTTACAAAACGAAACTAGAGCCTCGCCTTTATAACGGCGGCAAAGATCGTTTCGAGTTGGGCCCGGAATCAGTTCTGAAGCGGTTGATCCATGCCTGCGAGAGTCGCCGCCCGAAGCCGCGTTACTATGTGACAACGCCGACATATTTGATTGGATTCTTAAAGCGGATCCTATCGACCCGTGCGTTGGACTGGGTGCTGCGTAGCTCAGCCTAGCGCGGAGTTGCAGAGGCGTCCGCCAGACTTTCTTACCTTTCGATATGGTTTTGACTGGCAGACCGCCTATCGCCGCTTTAAGTCGGTCCGTATGAACAAAATTCTTCTGATTGCTATTCTCGTCGTCATGCTCGCCGTTGTCTTCGTACTCGCGCGGGGAATTGGCAGTTTTGGTAAAGGCGGAGCGGATGGTGCGCGCAAGTCCAACCGGATGATGTGGTGGCGCATTGGCTTGCAGGCACTTGCCATCGCGCTGATCTTTATTCTTGTCACTCTAGCGGGGCGGGGCTGAACATGGTCGTTCTCAACAAGATCTATACCAAGACCGGCGACTCTGGTGAAACGGCTCTTGGTGACGGGCAGCGGGTGGCGAAGTATTCTCTGCGTGTCGATGCCTACGGCGGGGCTGATGAGACCAACGCAACGGTGGGCCTCGCGCGCCAGCATGCTGATGGAGAAATGGACCTAGCGCTCAGCCGCATCCAGAACGATCTGTTCGATCTTGGTGCCGACCTTTGCCGCCCAGATATGGAAAAAGATGCGGAGGCGGAATACACGCCTTTACGGATGACCGCCGCGCAGACCGAGCGTCTGGAAACTGAAATTGACAAAATGAACGAACAGCTTGAGCCGTTGCGTTCCTTCGTTTTACCGGGCGGTTCGGCCCTTGCTGCTCAACTTCATCTTTGTCGGACCGTTTCCCGTCGCGCCGAACGCCGCATCGTGGAGCTTGCCGAGCAGGAAAGCGTCAATGCAGATGCAATCAGATATATAAATCGCTTGTCGGATTGGTTTTTCGTCGCCTCTCGCATTGCAAACAATGCAGGGAAAGCCGACGTTTTATGGGTTCCGGGAGCAAATCGTTGATTGGGTAGTTTGGTGTTCAGACTCCGCTTACGCGCTATTTGGCGGTCTGAGCGGAGTTAACCGCCGATGTGACTTAACCCACCCAATCCTTGCGTCATATTGCACTGCGGCATAGGCTTCGCGAAAAGTAAGAATCGAAGTCTGGGGAGACGTTTATGTCCGAAGAAAAATATGCTCCAAGTGCGGAAATGATCGCCAATGCTCATGTGGATGCTGCCAAATACGAGGCAATGTACACGGAGTCTGTCAAAGACCCTGAGGCATTCTGGGGCGAGCAAGGTAAGCGTCTCGATTGGATGACACCTTACACCAAGGTCAAGAATACGACCTTCGAATATCCAAATATTTCGATCCAATGGTACGAAGACGGCGAGCTTAATGTTTGCGCAAACTGCGTTGATCGTCACGCGGACAAGACCCCAGACAAAACTGCAATCATCTGGGAGGGCGATGACCCCACCGTCGACAAACATATTTCTTATGGTGAGCTGAAGCAGCATGTCTCGCGCCTCGGTAACGCTCTAAAGGGAATGGGCGTTGAAAAGGGTGACCGGGTTATTCTTTACATGCCAATGATCCCAGAGGCGGCTTATGCGATGCTGGCCTGTGCGCGGATCGGGGCAGTTCATTCGGTGGTGTTTGGCGGGTTCTCTCCTGACGCGTTAGCGGATCGGGTCAAGGATTGCGGTGCTAAGCTGGTTATCACTGCCGACGAGGCTCCACGTGGCGGCAAAAATACGCCGCTCAAAGCGAACGCCGACAAGGCGATGGAAAAGTGCGGTGATGATGTCAAGCTTTTGGTGGTCAAGCGTACCGCTGGTGAAGTGGCGTGGAACGATGCGCGTGATGTTTGGTGGCATGATGTCGTAGATAGCGCGAGCGATGATTGCCCGCCCGAAGCGATGAATGCAGAAGACCCGCTCTTCATACTTTATACTTCGGGGTCCACAGGAAAGCCGAAAGGTGTGCTACACACGTCGGGTGGCTATCTGGTCTACGCGGCGATGACACAGGAACTCACCTTCGATTATCACGAGGGCGATGTTTATTGGTGCACCGCTGATGTAGGCTGGGTCACGGGCCACAGTTATATTGTCTACGGTCCGCTTGCGAACGGTGCGACATCGTTGATGTTCGAGGGTGTGCCGACCTTCCCTGATGCCGGACGGTTCTGGGATGTTTGTGCCAAACACAAAGTCAACCAGTTCTACACTGCGCCAACGGCCATCCGCGCGTTGATGGGTAAAGGCAACGAGTTCGTCGAGGGCAAAGACCTCTCCGATCTGAAAGTGCTCGGCACGGTGGGTGAGCCAATCAACCCTGAAGCATGGAACTGGTACAACGACGTTGTCGGCAAAGGTAAGTTGCCGATCGTTGATACGTTTTGGCAAACAGAGACGGGCGGTCATATGTTGACGCCTCTGCCGGGTGCGACGGCGACAAAGCCCGGCTCGGCAACTTTCCCATTCTTTGGTGTACAGCCGGTGCTCCTTGAGGCTGAAAGCGGCGCGGAGATCCCTGAAACTGAGGCGTCGGGTGTGCTCTGCATCAAAGACTCGTGGCCTGGCCAGATGCGGACAGTTTACGGAGATCATGATCGCTTCGTTGCGACGTATTTCCAGCAATACAAAGGCTATTACTTCACAGGTGACGGCTGCCGCCGCGATGCGGACGGATATTACTGGATTACGGGTCGCGTAGATGACGTCATCAACGTCTCAGGGCACCGTATGGGCACTGCCGAAGTAGAAAGCGCGCTGGTTGCGCATCCGAAAGTGTCAGAAGCCGCTGTGGTCGGTTATCCGCATGACATCAAAGGGCAGGGGATCTATTGCTACGTCACGCTGATGGGCGGTGATTCCTCGTCGCAAGAGTTGCGTGAGGAATTGCAAGCGTGGGTCCGTAAAGAAATTGGACCAATTGCGAAGCCTGACCTGATCCAATTTGCACCTGGTCTGCCAAAAACCCGCTCTGGTAAGATTATGCGCCGGATATTGCGGAAGATTGCTGAAGATGATTTTGGGTCACTGGGGGATACTTCGACATTGGCGGAGCCGGAAGTGGTCGACGACCTGATCGAGAACCGGCAGAATAAGCAGGGATAACATTGCGCCGGTAGGACACGACACATTCGTAACAGCATGATAGAGCCCCCCGCTTAACGCGGAGGGCTCTTTTACTGCTCAGGAAGTAGGAGAGGGGAAAAGAGAGCTGTATTCGTGGTGCAATGCGCTGTTGTGTCAGCGACCCGACGGACCGGGACGGTTACCAAACAGGCGTTTAATAATTTTGTCGGTTCGTTTCAGCTTCTTCTGTGTTTTCGTATTCTTCTGTGGTTTCGTGCCAAAAGTCGTTGTTCGGACCGTTGGCGTCCGCCGGTCATATGAAGCGTATTTTTGAGCCTGCAGAGCTTTCTCAATTTTGGCGCGGCTCTCTGTGACTGGGTTATCCATCGCAAAACTAGGTGCTGCAAAAGAAGCTGATACGGCGAGAACTGCGGCTGCAAGAGTGATCTTTTTCATTCTGAAATCTCCGTTAGGTTCTGGTTAATGCCTCTGGGCGAGGCGGCGTCTTTCGATGAACCTAAGATGGGCGATCCGCGCTCCGTTTTGAAATATCGTTTAGCTGTCGGTTTAATAGCCTATGAGAATGGAACTCGGTGTCTGCACACGAAACACCTTCCTTTTCGAGAGTTTTTGTTTTCATCGCAATTCTCCGTAGCTCCCGTTAATGCGTACGAAGCAACTGAACTGAATGCAGAAATTTCCAAATCAATGCCGCTACAAAAAAGCCCCGCCGCGATGGGCGACGAAGCTTTCACGATCAATGATCAGTCAACTGACGTAGCATCACGTTCCGTTTACGCTAGCAGCTTCGTCCATCGCAAATACGGGAGCTCAGCGTTGAACTCTCCGAATTTGTCTTTAGCATCGTCATTGTTGACGGATGGTGGGATAATGACGTCCTGCCCGACTTCCCAGTTCGCTGGCGTCGCGACGCCATGTGATGCGCCGGTTTGCAGGGCATCAACGGTGCGGAGGATTTCAGCAAAGTTTCTTCCGACTGTCATGGGATAGGTCATCATCAGCTTCACTTGCTTGTCTGGCCCGATGATAAAAACGGAACGGACCGTTGCCGTGTCATTCGGCGTTCGACCATCGGGTAGATAGGCTTCGGCGGGAAGCATGTCGAAGGCTTTTGATACGGCTAGCTCGGTATCTGCAACAATCGGAAATCCCGGATGAGTGCCTGAAACGGCTTCTATGTCTGCTTTCCATTTTTTGTGATCTTCTACACCATCGACCGAAACGCCCATGACTTTGACATTGCGCCGTTCCCACTCGTTACGTAGTTGTCCGACCGCGCCGAATTCGGTCGTACAAACAGGCGTAAAATCTTTTGGATGTGAAAAAAGTATCCCCCAACTGCCCTCAATCCAGTCATGGAGCGTGAGAGTTCCGGTATCTGTTTCCACGGTCAGATTCGGGATTTCATCGTTAATGCGTAAAGCCATTTGAACCTCCCCTGATGCAAATATCATATGAGGTTAGGGGAGAATAATCGCGCGGAAAAGCGTTTAGTTCGGCTTTTGATGCCGCTTCAGCAGCATTGCACTTCACCATGTGCGGGATCGTTTATCGCAAACGACCCCGCACATGACATGCGAGGTCGGTCATTTTTGTTCGCAAAGAAGGGGAGTACGTTTGGGAATACCGGGGAAGGGCGTTGAAGGGGGACGCGGCCCGCGATCTAATCCAAAGACTAGACCGCGCCTGAGTTGCCGCTTCAACGTTTACTCAATAAATCAGTGACCGAAGAAGAGTTTTCCAAACAGCCCCTTTTTGATCACTTTGCCACCGTGGCCGAAGTCGCCACGGTGATGGCCAAAGCCGCCATGTCCGAAATTCCGATGGCCGAAACCGCTATGACCAAAACTACGGTGGCCAAAATTGCGACGCTTGAAACCGCTATGTCCGAAGCCACGGTGATGCGAGAAATTTCTCCTAAATGACTTTCTCTTCAGGAATTTTTTCTTGAAGTGCCTACCGCTGACATCCACGAGGAGGTTCTGGTTACGCTGACCGCTGGCGGTCGCATCGGTCAGGTAAACTGCGTGAGAAATGTGCGGGTTCTGAGTGGCAGTTTTGCTCACAAAGGTGATCTCAGCGGGTGCATGAACTTTGGCACCGTCGCCGTCTGCTGCAAATCCCGGAGCGGCAAAAGAAGCTGCTAAAACAACGAAGGTGGCGGCGAGAGTGAAGCTTTTCATTTTGACATCTCCTTGTTGACCGGGTCCATCCCGTTGGACGCTCCGTTAGCGTCCTTGGGGATTAACATGACGTGCCGGTCACCTTTTTGGAAATATCGTTTGCCTCTGAAGTTAATAGCCAGTGGTTATGGTAAATTCGTCGGTCATATTGCGCTCTGAATTAGTGAGAAACGGCCCCACGTTTGATCGGGGCCGCTAAGTTCATCTTCGGGAGTGCAAGACCTCAAGACGCCATATCGTAGGCGCGCTCGCCATGCGCGGTGTAGTCGAGGCCTTCGATTTCGTCTTCTTCGCTGACGCGCAGTCCGAAGACGGATTTGCACAGGACGGTAATGACAACCGTGACAATCAGCGTAAAGATACCAACCGCGATCAATGCAATGATCTGCGTCATCAGGCCTTGACCGCCCTCAAGGGCGTTCATCGCCAACAGCGGCACCATCAGCGTCCCAAAGACACCGCCGACGCCGTGGACCGCAAAAACGTCCAGCGAGTCGTCAATCTTCATCATGTCTTTGACGACTCCGCACATGATCTGACACATCACACCCGCAACCGCCCCGATGAACAGCGCGCCGACAGGTCCTACAAAACCGGATGCAGGAGTAATCGAAGCAAGGCCCGCGATCGTGCCAGTGACGAGTCCAACCATCGTGAACTTGCCGTATTTGATCTTTTCATAGATTGCCCACGTGACGGAGGCAGTTGCCGCCGAAATATGCGTCACGACCAGAGCCATCGCCGCGCCGCCATCGGCAGCGAGTTGCGAGCCGCCATTGAACCCAAACCACCCGATCCACAGCATCGCTGCACCAATCATCGTCATACCGGGATTGTGCGGAGGCTTGAGTTCTTTGGGAAAGCCGCGCCTCGCGCCAAGCATAAAGGCGACCACGAGTGCCGCGATACCTGCCGTTTCGTGAACAACGATCCCGCCAGCGAAATCCATCACGCCCATCTCGGCCAGCCAGCCACCGCCCCAAATCCAGTGCGTCACAGGCGCATAGCACAAGAGCATCCAGAGCGACGAAAACGCGATTACGAATCCAAAACTCACGCGTTCGACATAGGCTCCGACGATGAGGGCCGGTGTGATAATCGCGAAAGTCATCTGGAAGCCAAAGAATAAGACCTCTGGGATCGTGCCGGACAAGGTTTCAGGCGTGACCCCGCTCAGAAACATCTTCCCGAACCCACCCCAGTAAGCGTTGGCCGCGCCGCCGTCACCGAACGCGATCGAGTATCCCACAACCAACCACAGGATCGACATGACGCAGGCAATCGAAAAGCACTGCATCAACACAGACAGAACATTCCGCGACCGAACCAAGCCACCATAAAAGAGGGCAAGCCCCGGCAATGTCATGAAGAGGACCAACGCCGTCGCGACGATGATCCAAGCGGTATCCGCTCCGTTCATAGTAATTTCCCTCGCATCTAATCCGCACGCTTCGTCGAGATGAAGCGCTGTCCAGAGCGAAAATTGCGATTTGAGGTGTGGGGTCAAGAACGCCGGATAGATGTAATGCATACTATTTGGGCAATTGACTTCAGATGATGAAAATTAGTGCAGAAATTCGAAGGCTATTGAGTGATATACGCTTAAAATTCAATACGCAGACCGTCTCTTCCAATATGCAGCGGGCCGTTCCAATGGCCTTTCACTGCCTTCCGCCAGTCTTGATCCGTATAGTCGGGGTCATCTGATGGGATCAGATGATTCAGGGCGAGCTGGCTAACCCCGGCGCGGGTCGCGATTTTTGCTGCTTCCTCTGCGGTAGAGTGCGAGCGTTTCAGGTGGCGCATCAGTTTATCGCTGCCATTGCCGACTCGCGCGACGAGGGCGGGTAGTGCGCCGTCAAGCATGGCCTCGTGGATCAACAAGTCAGCGCCCGCGGCGAATGTCGCCAATTCAGGAAGTGGCGCAGTATCGGCTGAAAAAACGATATGCGCTTCGTCGGAGCGAAACGAGAGCGCGAAACAATCCACCAGCGGCGGGTGTGCGGTGCGGATGGCGGAAACTGATATGCCGTCTCGCTCGATGATTTTGTCCGCATCGAGAACATGAAATGAGACTAGGCCGCGCAGGTCTGGTCGTCCTTCGTCTTCGATCCTGATGTCGATGTCAGCTTTCATCGAATGGAGAAAACCTTCCCAATGTTGGTCGAGGCCGCTTGGCCCCCAAATCTCAACCGGCGTGCTGAGGCCAGCCGTCCACGCCGTGTGCAGCAACGGGCCGAGTTCGAGGTAGTGGTCGGAATGCAGGTGAGTGATGAAAACTTGTGAAATGTCTTTGAGCTGCATTCCCTGATCCACGAGCCCGCGTGTGACTCCAAGACCGCAATCCACGACGATTTTCTGGCCATTGAGACTGAGCAAATTCGACGTGGGCATGGATGATCCGGTGCGGATCGCGGGGCCGCCTTTGGTGCCGAGAAGGGCAACGAAATTTTCGGACATGGAGCGCGCTTTCACTGGGTCCGCGATGGCTTCACGCGCGGAGACTGTTGGATTGAAGGAGAGATCGGTCAATAACTTCTGCCGACGCAGTTCGCTGCGCGAGAAGGCGCGCGCTCATTCCTTTCTCAACGCCACTGCAATCATCGGCTGATCCAACGCAGGCCCGCGTTCGGTTTGTTGCACATGTTGTGCGAAAAGGCGTGTGACTTCCTCGCGCTTTTCGTCGATCAACGCGGCGCGAGAGGGATCGACATGTAAGCCGCCGGACAGAACGCTCTCGGCATTTTTTTCGGGCACCATCGTTTGATACTCCGCGCGCAGGGCGATGACAGGTTTTTTGTCGGCTATGTAGGTGTCTAGTTTTCTCAATGCCATAGCGCGGATTTCGGTTTCATCGTCGATGGGCGCAAAGACTTCTTGATAGCCTCCCTTCGCCAGTGGTTCGAGGATCAGAAAAATCCCGCCGGGCCGGATCACCCGCATCGCTTCTGCGATAGCATCGTCGATGATCGCTTCGGGGACATGATGCAAGCTGTTTAGAATGATGGCTCCGTCATAGCTGTTATCGTCGAAGGGCAGGGCTTCAGCGCCTGCTTTTTCAAACTGTGCGTCTGGGGCAGTTTGCCGCGCGAGATCGACCATCGCCGCTTGAGGATCAACACCTGTCATCCGCGCCCCGCGCTTGCTGAGCGCGCGGCTGAGGCGCCCTTGGCCGCACCCAATATCGAGCAGCGACTTGCCGTCCAGAGGGCCGAGCAGGTGCTCGATGGGATCGATATTGCTCTCGAACGCACTCATGCTGACCTCCTGAACGCGGAATAGGATGCGACGACGACGGCGAGAATAATGATAGCGCCGCCCACCAATGCCGTGAAGGGCGGTTCTTCGCGCAGGATCAACCAAACCCAAAGCGGACCTAACGCGGTTTCGAGCAACATCGTCAGGCTGACTTCGGCACTCGACAGATAGCGCGGGCCAATTGTCACCAGTGTATAGGCGATGGGAGTGAGGCACAGCCCCAGCAACATTGCGAACATCAGTGATGTCCCCTCCAGCGACAGCGGATCGCCAAGTTGAAAGCCGATGACACCCATCACGGCTGATCCCGTCAGAACCGCGGCGACATTATCGACGTGCGGCCAGTAGCGCAGCATCGTGAACTGGGCTGCGAGCAAGGCTGTTGTCACAATGGCCGCAATGATGCCGATGGTGCTTCCTCCTGTGATCCCTCCAACGGCAGAGATGGTCACACCCAGCCCGCCAAGCGCGATGGCCAGCGCCGTCATGCGGCTCGGTATTTCGTTCAGCAGCCACCAACCCAACACCGCGGCAACCAGAGGTGTCGCTGCGAGGATAACGAGTACATCGGCCACAGAGGTCTTTTCGATGGCGTAGACAAAAGCCGCGCTGTTAATGGCATAGACCAACCCGATGATGATCATCGGCCAGCCACCTTTCAGGAACTTCGCCAAAGCGTTGCGCCCGTCCCGCCAGATCAAAACGAGGCTGAGGGTAATGACAGCCAACCCGCCGCGAAAAGCGACAATGCTAAACGCATCAGCATCGATCAATCTCAAAACCAGTGCATCGGGCGACAACCAAAGTACGCCCAGTAACGTAATTAAGTATCCTTTTCGGCGGTCGCGTTGATTTATCATCCCAGCGGC
Source organism: uncultured Neomegalonema sp. (assembly GCA_964549375.1). Taxonomy (GTDB): domain Bacteria; phylum Pseudomonadota; class Alphaproteobacteria; order Rhodobacterales; family Rhodobacteraceae; genus JAHDDY01. The sequence continues at coordinate 2,595 of CAZJWF010000071.1, read as the reverse complement.
CACAGCCATTGAATCAAAAACACCGCGACGGCTCCGGTTACAATCTTGAGCGGGATGCCGAGCCTCAGGTAGTCCACAAAACGATACCCTCCGGGCGCATAGACGAGCATGTTAGTTTGATACCCAATCGGTGTTGCGAAACTGGCATTGGCGGCGACCATCACTGCTACCACAAACGCACGAGGGTCAAGCCCGAGCTGCTGGGCCAAAACAATCGCAATCGGCGTGATGACAACGGCGACAGCATTATTCGTGACCAGCTCGGTCAGTATTGTGGTCATCACAAAGATCGCGACCAAAACCGTGATCGGCGACGCCCCCAGCAGGTAAGGGGCAATGGCATCGACGATCAATTGAACTGCGCCGGTTGCTTGCAAGGTCGCGCCGATGGCCAGCATCGCAACGATCAGCGCTAACAAGCGCCCGTCAATATGTGAGAACGCTTCGTCCGGGTCCATAACACCAGTCAGCAGGATAACTGCGACGCCCAAAATGGCGGCACCCGCAATCGGGATCGCGCCGGTTCCCGCCAACAATACAACGCCAATCATCGTTGCAATCGCAATTGGAGCCATTGAGCGGCGCAGCGGGATCGTCTTTGTGTCGCGAGTCAGGTCGATCAGCTCGGCGTCCTCGATAAGTTTCTGGATGTTCTCGCGCGGCCCCTCGATCAGCAACGTATCGCCAATGGCGAGGCGCACAGCGTCAAGTTGCGGGGCGATCGCGCGGCCCCGGCGGTGAACGGCGATAGGATATACTCCATACCGGCGGCGCAAACGCAGCTTACCCAAAATCCGTCCCACAAGACGCGAGCCGGGACCGACCAGTAACTCCATCGTCTCACTGTCAGATGAGGAAACACGCGCAATGCCGCCGACCGCAAGCCCATCTTCGCGCAGGTCAACGACATCCTGAGCCGTGGTCCGAAGAATGACACGATCGCCAGCCAGCAGTTTCACTTCTGACAGCATATGCCGCAGCGAAGTCTCACCGCGCAGAACGTCGATCACTTTGCCGTCGCTGCGTTTGAACTCGTTTACATCACCGGGGGCTTTGCCGACACGAGGCGAATTCTCCTGAATGAGAACTTCAGTCATAAACGTTGGCGTTCGCGCGCCGCTCGTCATTTCTGCAAGGGTTGGTCGGTTCGGCAATAGAAAGCGCGCGGCAACAGCCGTGAAGGCCACACCAACAAAGGCGACTCCCACCCCGACGGCGGAAATTTCAAAGATCGAAAATGGTTCCATCCCGTTTTGCTGTGCCACGCCATCAACCAGCAGGTTGGTTGAGGTGCCAATCAACGTTATTCCGCCGCCTAAAATCGCTGCGTAAGATAGGGGGATCAGCAAGCGAGAAGCTGGCCATGTACTGGCCTTCGCAAATTGCAAAGCCAGCGGAATCATAATCATTACGATCGGCGTATTGTTCAAAAAGGCAGAGCCAACCATAACGAACAGCGTCAAGGCCGCGAGGGTCACGAACGGTGAACGCTTTGCTCCGGCCATTGCCATCGCGCTGACTTGTTCCAACGCACCAGTTCTCAGCAAAGCCCCGGAGAGGACAAACAGCGCCCCGATTGCAATCGGGGCTCCGTTCGCAAAAACGCCAATAAACGCCTCAGTCGAAAGCATTCCGGTTGCGATGAAAAATCCAACTGCCGCGATAGAGATCACGTCCGGGGGCAAGCGTTCCCAGACAAAGCCGACAAACATCAGAAAGATGACGGCGAGCGCAATATAAGGCGCTATCTCGGCGGGGATCATGTCGGGTCAGGCGTCCAGAGAGACCGGCGCGGCCTCGATATCCGGCCATGTCTGAATAAGGCGTCCCTTGATCCGCAAAGGCGCGATGCGGGTGGCAAGGCCCGTCGCGTCATCGCTCTCGACGAAGACGCCGCAGATCGTAGAATCGCCCGTTGCCGGTTCGAACCGTCCGCTCGACATCCCCGTTAGAAAGCGGCGCAGCGGCTCAGACTTTTCCACACCGATGACCGAGTCAAAATCGCCGCACATGCCGCAATCAGTTTGATAAGCCGTCCCGCGCGGCAAGATTTGAGCGTCAGCGGTGGGAATGTGAGTATGCGTTCCAACTACGAGGGTTGCACGCCCGTCGCACCAATGGCCCATCGCGCATTTTTCTGAAGTCGCCTCGGCATGAAAATCGACCACAGCGGCGTCACAGGCGGTGCCAATCGGGCAGGCCTCTAGCTCGGCTTCGATGGTCGAGAACGGACAATCCACGGGGTTCATAAACACCCGGCCCAGAGCATTGATGACGAGAACCCGTCGGCCATCGTGAATGTCAATTAGGGTGGAGCCGCGCCCTGGCGCACCCTTTGGCAAATTCGTGGGCCGGACAATACGCGGCTCGGTCGCCAGATGCGGGATGATCTCGCGGTTGTCGAACGCATGATTGCCTAGAGTAATGGCATCAGCCCCCGCATCGAAAACGGCTTCCGCGATTTGAGAGGTCACGCCAAATCCCCCGGCGGCGTTCTCGGCATTGACGATCACGCAATCGGCTTTCAGGCGGCGACGCAGCATCGGCAAGGCTTCGATGGCGGCGGTTCGACCGGTGCGACCGAACAGATCGCCA
>CAZJWF010000070.1:0-16679 GCA_964549375.1 uncultured Neomegalonema sp. | reverse complement strand
AGGTCCGTTCAATGTCCACGTCGCTGTTTGCCTCTCGTGTGATTCGATAGAGGCAATTAGAACAAAAAGTAAACATATGTCAAGCGAAAAGCGCCCTTTTAGCGCGCGGTGCGGCTCGGATTTAGGGATGATGCCGGGTGAAAACATCCGTCACCGCCCAACTGGTCACCGGGATCAACCCGATGACATTCCTCACTTATCCTGAGTGTCTGGTCGTATGGGAATTAGGTGCAACCAAGCTTCTGGCGGCGGATGATGTTGACAATACCATCGCGTGCGCCACGCGCTGCAAGGCTGGCATCAGTACCCCAACTGCCATCGAGTTTTCCGGCTGGAACCTCATTCACCTGAGCGACCTCTCCAAGAGACCTGCCCTGACTGTCATGAACCTGCCAAACGATGCTGACGTGATCGTTATCTCCGGCGCGCTCGGTGCTGATTTCGGCAGAAACCGCCAAGGCGCATCCATCCAAATCATCGGCTTGCGGGATTTCAGCGTTCTCCAGCATCACCCCAAAGGCGGTTCTCAACGCTGAATTGCCGTCGCCCGGCGCGCCTTGTATACCCGCAATCATGATGGGAATTCCGCGCGTTGCGCCATTTTCAGGCTTATCGCCGCTGAGATACGTCACCCCAAGGGCGAGCAACCCGCCCCCCACGGCACAGCAAACATAAAACATCCGGTTCATGTCGATACCTTACACGCTCTGCGTTACGATCCGGTTTCTACTGCGCGCGACAATCGTGCATACACCACAATACACGTAAGTAATAAACGTAAATTTCCGCGCATCTCTTGTATTTCGGCCTCATTCCGATATGCAGAATGGCAAGAATAAAGATCAATCGAAAGGAACGTTCGCTGTTGGCGAAAGGTTCCGTTTTGAGGCGGCAGAATATGACAGATGCAACGCTGCGGGAAACTCCCGATATACCCGCGCGCGATTGGATGCGTATCCTTTCTTCATACCGAGAACCGATTCATTGGCGAAGCGTTTGGGAAATTTGCGCCTCCGCAGTTCCCTTTGTTGCATTCCTTAGCCTTGCATGGGTGCTCTATGGGGTGAGTCCTTGGCTCGCACTGTTGCTGACCATCCCTTCGGCGGCATTTTTGGTCCGCTTGTTCCTTATTCAACACGATTGTGGCCACGGCGCATTCTTTCGCAGCAAGGCGGCAAATGATTGGGTCGGCCGAGTGATCGGCGTCTTCACCTTCACGCCTTATAATGTCTGGCGCAAATGCCATGCGATCCACCATGCCTCCTCGGGCAATCTGGACGAGCGCGGAATTGGCGATATTCACACGGCGACCGTGAAAGAATATCAGGCGATGACGCGCTGGGAGAAAATCCGCTACCGCATTTATCGCCATCCCATCACACTCTTCGCGCTTGCGCCTGCTTATCTCTACTTTCTGCAAAACCGGCTGCCGGTCGGCTTGATGCGCGCGGGCAAAACCTACTGGATCAGTGCGATGGGCACGAATTTCATGATTGCCGTCATTTTCGCTTTGATGATCTGGTGGCTCGGCGCATGGGCGTTTTTGTTGGTCTACCTGACCACCGTCTACATCGCCGCAGCGATTGGTATGTGGCTGTTCTATGTCCAGCACCAATTCGAAGACACCCATTGGGATGAGGGCGAAGACTGGCAAGTCCATGACGCGGCCCTTCATGGCAGCTCCCATTATGACTTGCCGCACTGGATGGCGTGGATGACGGCGAATATCGGTATTCACCACGTCCACCACCTGTATTCGAAAATCCCATTTTATCGGCTCAAGCAAGTGCTCAAGGATCACCCGGCACTGGACGCGGATGCCCAGCGGCTCACGCTGATGGAGAGTTTTCGCTGCGTCAAACTCCAGCTTTGGGACGAAGCGAACCGCCGCCTCGTCAGCTATCGCGAGGCCCGGCTGTTGGCGGCGTAGATTCACGTAAAAAACCTTCTCGCCATCCTCCGTTGTTTGAGTATCATCCCCTAAGATCATTTAGGGGAGAACACTCCATGAGAACCCGCGCTGCTGTGGCCTTCGAGGCCGGAAAACCGCTTGAAGTCACCGAGGTCAATCTCGACGGCCCTAAAGAGGGCGAAGTCATGGTCGAGATCAAAGCAACCGGCCTCTGCCATACCGACGAATTCACCCGTTCCGGCGATGATCCCGAAGGCGCGTTTCCCGCGATCCTAGGCCACGAAGGCGCTGGCGTCGTTGTCGAGGTTGGCCCCGGTGTCCGCAGCTTAAAAAAGGGCGACCACGTCATCCCACTCTATACGCCAGAGTGCCGTGAGTGTGATTACTGCCTGAACCCGAAAACCAACCTCTGCCAGAAAATCCGCTCGACACAGGGCGCGGGCCTGATGCCCGACGGTTCCTCCCGCTTTACGACGCTCGATGGCGACCCGATCCTGCACTACATGGGCTGCTCGACCTTTGCCAACCATACGGTCCTACCAGAGATTGCTCTGGCGAAAGTCCGCGAAGACGCTCCGTTCGATAAGATTTGCTACATCGGGTGCGGCGTGACCACCGGCATCGGTGCAGTGATCAACACGGCAAAAGTCGAAATCGGGTCCAACTGTATCGTCTTTGGCCTCGGCGGCATTGGCCTCAACGTGATCCAGGGCTGTCGCCTTGCGGGCGCAAACATGATTGTCGGCGTCGATATCAACGACTCCAAAAAAGCGATGGGCGAGCAATTCGGCATGACCCATTTCGTGAATCCCAAAGACGTCGACGGCGACATCGTCGCGCACCTCGTTGAGCTAACGGGCGGCGGCGGCGATTATACTTTCGATGCCACGGGCAATGTCGGCGTGATGCGAAATGCACTGGAATCCGCGCACAAAGGTTGGGGCGAGTCCGTCATCATCGGTGTCGCACCTGCGGGTGCCGAAATCTCAACCCGTCCATTCCAACTGGTCACAGGCCGCGTTTGGCGCGGCACGGCCTTCGGCGGAGCCTCGGGCCGGACCGACGTGCCGAAGATCGTCGATTGGTATATGGACGGCAAAATCGAGATTGACCCGATGATCACGCACAAACTAACCCTCGACGAAATCAACCACGGTTTCGACCTGATGCACGAGGGCAAATCCATCCGCGCTGTTGTGGAGTATTAATCATGGCCAAAGTGTCCAGAAGCGTCACCCTCAATGCGCCCTATGCTGAAGTATGGGGTCTGATCGGCAACTTTCAGGGCTTGGCCGATTGGCACCCTGCCGCCGAGTCCGTCACGAAAGAAGACATCGGCGGCACCGAACACCGCCGCATTGCTCTCAACGGAGGCGGCGAGATTCTAGAGGCTCTGCACAGCGAGGGAGATGGGCACTACAGCTATACGATTGTGGAAAGCCCCCTGCCCGTTACCGGCTATCTGTCGATGCTCTCTGCCGGAGAGCAAGACGGCAAAACCGTCGTGACGTGGGGATCAACATTCGAAGGCACCGCCGAGGGTGCCGAAGATGTTGTCGCCGGAATTTACGAGGCGGGCTTTGGCGCGTTGACCGAACGCTTTGGATCCTAAAGCGCCAACAGTAAAATATCCGAGGACATATCACTTACCGTGGAGCAAGGGTGTGACCTCGGATGACAAGGTCGTCTCAGACCTTACGACGCTAAAAGGTTCGGAGATTGTTGTTACTGAAAAAATGTATGGCCAGAACACCACGCTCTACCGCGAAACCATGCATGCTCGAAGCTTGGAAAGTTCAGCTCATGAGAGCATGGATTGGATCAAAGGATTCTGGGGCGGTATTCGGTACTTGATCCCTGATGACATTCGGATTTGCGGCGAAGATGTCTGCTACCGCCATTCGATTTCTTATGAAAATTTACCGTCGTATTTCTTGGGCTTCTCCGCCTGGCGCGATGAAGTTTGCCTCTCTTGGGATGAAACAATCGCCTTGTTCGCTGAGGTAGGCATCCATCCGGCCCGCGAGATTTATCGAGGGACCTTTGATCATGAATGGTTTGCAAACTATCGTTTCGATGAACAGCATCAGGAAGGATATGTCGTGCGTCTCACGGATCGTTTCGGACGCGCAGAGTTTGCCACATCCGTCGCTAAATTCGTTCGCGCAGATCACGTCACCAACGCGAAACATTGGAAGCAGGATGTCCTCGTTAAGAATGGCTTGGCGAGGTGAACTTAGTGTCGCCGATTGGGCTTTCTCCCACCGAAATCGCCAACGAGATCGAGACGCTGTTCGCCGAACGCGCGGCGGGGCGCGCATGGTCAACGCCTAAATCACTGATCCTTCCCCCTGATGGCCGCTTGCTGATGACCATGATGGCGGCCTCGGAGAACCCGCCCTTGATGGCCGTCAAATCGCTCGTCATGAACTCGGCCAATGCCGAACGCGGCCTGCCGCAGATCAACGCACAGGTAACTCTCACCAACGCCCAGACAGGCGAAGCGCTGGCGACCATCGACGGGAATTGGGTAACAGAGGTTCGCACGGCGGCGCTGTCGCTCGTGGCGGCACGGCGCATGGCGAGACCGGATGCCGCCAGCCTCGCGCTTGTCGGTACCGGCGTGCAAGGCCGCTCTCATCTTCGAGCCTTTGCTGCGGAATTTCCGTTGCAGCGGGTCTTCCTCGTCGGACGCGGGCGAGAGAACCTCGACAGGCTCGCCGCCCTCGCACTCGACCTTGGCGTCGAGCCGATTGAATGCGACGCAGAGGCGGCGCTTCGGGCGGCAGACCTGACCGTGACCTCAATATCCTACACCAAAGACACCCAACCGTTCCTTGATGGGCATTGGACCAAGCCGGGATCGTTTGCGGCGGTGACAGACACGTTCGTCCCGTGGCGGCGCGATACGCTATCGGCATTTGAGCGCTGCATCATTGATGACCTTGAGCAAGAACGCGCCATGACAGCGCGGCATCTTCTGCCATTCGAGGACATTTCCGGCGATCTCGCCGGATTGCTCAACGGCACAGCTCAGGGCCGCGATACCGACACTGAAAAAACGCTGTTTGCCTTTCGCGGACATGCGCTGGCCGATCTTGCCGCCGCGACCCTCGCTTACCAAATGAACCCAAACGACTAACCGGAGGCTCACATGAAGCTTGGAATCATTGCCGCGCTGATGGCCGTCGCGGCGGGCGGATACTTCTATTACGACTACGTCACACGTCCTGGTCCGGCGGAACAGGCGGGGGCTGTTCTCGATGAAGCCATCGACAAAACCAAGCGGATCATTGATGTGGTAACGGAGTAATCTCATGAGCAAAAAGTCGTGGCGCTCTTTGATTACATTCGCCGTCTTGATTGCATTCGGCGCGTGGTATTTCTCCGACACGCGCACCGAACAGGAAAAGACAGGACGCATCTCCATCGCGCCATCAAACTAGATCAGCGTGTCATAGAGGGAACTCGCGTGCTGATCCAGCGTTGATCAAATGAGCGAGTTGGAGGGATGACATGAAACCAATCCATCTGCTGATAGCGCTAACGATTATCATCGCCTTTGCATTTCTTGCCTATCGCGGCGGCGATACACCTGTTCAGGCTTCATCCGAAAAAACGCCAGAACCCCCGCGCATCACCCAACAAAGATCCAACGCTGAATAGAGCGGCTACAGCTCGACAAGGCCTCGTCAGCATCGAAAGCCATAGACACTTCGCAGGCTTTCGATGCCAAATGAGCACGTCATGCTTTTCGGCCCATCAGGTCGTCGGCGTTCCCGTTGTTGCCAGCGCCGTTTTCCGCGACCAAGGCGGGTTGCGGAAGTAACGAGAGATATAGGCCACGGCGATCAGCAAGGCGATGCCCACCACATTTGCGACGATCACAACCCATTGCGCCACTGGCTCGCCACCTTTGCCATCAACATCCATTTCCGAAATCCACGCACCAATCAGCCAACTCACCCAAATACTAAAGATGAAGACGGCGAGGGATTGCTGCCCCACTCGGCGGACAATGGTCACGATACCTCCGCCCAATCCGGTTTTCGGCAACCGCTTCCCGGCATCCCCCGCCGCGATCCAAACCAGATAGGCCAGCGCGAGGAAGTGAAGATATCGGAACAGACCAAAGAACTCCTTCGAGAACAAGACACGCAAGTTCTCGCGGTGCCACTTGCGCCATTCGGTAATCGTGTGTTCGCTAATGCCCCAATTGATCAGCATGTCGTTGACTTCAGGTTTCGCCGCCAGCAAACGCCGCGCGGGAACACCGTCCGTATCCATAAAGAACGCCGGGATCAGCACAATAATGGCCAGCAGGATCAGATACCATTTCACGGGCGGTTTTGGAATCCACCCCACCGCAAACGCAAAGCCGGTAAAGAAGATCAGTTGCCAGCAAAACGGATTAAAAAACCAGTTCCGATCATTCCGCGTCGAGGGTTCCGCGGGCAGGTTCAACGCTTGAAAAACCGGGATGCCTTCTTGCAGGCCAATGGCCGTTTTGAACCAGACCCACAGGTTGCTGGTCTGCACAATATTCTCGGCGCCAAGATCAACGAACACCAACCAAGGTTGCGAGGCGAGCAGCCAAAGCCCAATGCTGAAGCCCATCGCCCACCACTTGCCGCGCCATGACAGGGCGACAATGACGGGGATCAGCGCGAGGACCACCATATACATCACAAGAATATCGAAGAAGTTCGGCACGTAATGCAGACCGAACAACGACGGCAGGAATTCATGCGTGTTGTTGACGAAGCGTTTCAGGTTCAGCGTGGTGTGATAGTTTCGGTTCGGCTCTGCAACCTCCAGCGGGATTCCCGCGACGCTGGCAGGATCGAACAGCATTACCTTCAACCCATGCTCTTGAACCCCGGCATACCATTCGTAAAACAGCGGTAGATTGTTATCGAGGAACACGAGCGTTGCCGCCGTCGCAACGAACAACGCGATATGGCACCAGTAAAGCTGCCAAATCCGAAACGCGATCCGCATCGTTCCGATCCACCAACCGCGCGCATTGAAAATCTTAAGAAATGCAATCGCCGAGGCCGCGCCTGAACAGAACACGAAAATTTCCGTCGCATCTGAATAACCAAATCGCGCGGGGATCCAATTCTTCCATGAATTCCACGGGATATGGGCGATGAGGATGATAAACATGCCCATTCCCCGAAAGAAATCGAGGCGCGGATCGCGCAGAGCTTCTTTGGCGGCGGCTGCATCGGTTGGTTTCATAGGATCATCACTTAAAAAAATTCAGCCCCGGTCTAAGCCGGGGCAACCTCAAGTATTAGCTCGTCCGCGCCATGCATCAAGTCTGATCCCACGGCACTCATTCGGAGGGCTGCGGATTGGCCCGATTCGAAATCTCATCTACGTTGTAGGCGATGTTCTGTATACCCATCAACGGCACCCGTGAGGGCAGGAAAATCGCAGAAATGACAGGAGGCGACCTCTTCTTGGGGCGCGCGGCAATGAACAGATTGCGCGTAAATTTGCACCTGTGGAAACAACGTCTCATCGCGATTTCGTGAGTTCAATTCGCGCATGGATAACCGGTCGATGTAATATGTTAGTCTATTGTTACGATGGTTGTTTTCAGACGACATGACGTCAACTCGGAGGCTATGCGATGACCTTAAGACACGCGTTTTTCGCAGGACTGATTGCACTCTTTGTCGGTGTCTCATTCTTCGCGGGCGGCGGCATGAATCTGATTTATACCGCCATCACTGAAGAAACGCTGGCCGACAAAGTCGACGTGCAAACCGCCCATCGCCTCGCAAAAGACGGCGAGATCTATTTGATCGACATCCGCCGCCCCGACGAATGGAAGAAAACCGGCTCCGGTGAAGGTGCCACGCGGCTTGATATGCGGCGCGACGATTTTGTCGACGCATTGATGGTCCTGACCAATGGCGACCGCTCACAACCCGTCGCGCTGATTTGCGCGCGCGGGGTACGCTCGGCACGGATGACCAATCGACTGACCGCAGCAGGCTTCACAAATATCATTGATGTGCCGGAGGGCATGTTAGGGTCCGCAGCGGGGCCGGGGTGGTTGAAAAGCGACCTGCCCCTCGTGAAGAATTAGACCAATATTTTGACGCCTACATCGCGCGAGAGGACAACGCATCATGGCCGGAAAACGCATTCTCCTCACCGGCGTCAGCCAAGGGTTGGGTCGAGCTTTAGTAAGTGAGTTTGCCTCGCACGGACATTCAGTGGCCGGATGCGCGCGGAGCGGCGATGCCATTTCGGCTCTAAAAGCGGACTTTGGCACACCGCATGATTTCGCGCGCGTAGATGTCGCCGATGACTCTGCTGTGGCCGCTTGGAGCCAGCATGTTTTAGCAACATTCGGCACACCAGATTTACTGATCAACAATGCGGCAATCATCAATGCCAACGCACCGCTCTGGGACGTCTCCGCCGCCGATTTTCGGCAACTTACCGACGTCAACATCAACGGCGTGCACAGCGTCTTGCGGCATTTCTTACCCGCAATGCTGGCCGAAAGGACAGGCGTCATTGTCAATTTGAGTAGCGGTTGGGGTCGTTCGGTATCCGCCGAAGTCGCCCCCTATTGCGCGAGTAAATGGGCAATCGAGGGATTGACGAAAGCGCTGGCTCAAGAACTTCCCTCAGGGATGGCCGCGATCCCGGTCAGCCCCGGTGTTGTCAACACAGAGATGTTGCAAAGCTGTTTTGGCGCATCGGCCTCCGCGCATGAAACGCCAGATGTTTGGGCAAAAAAGGCCGCGCCGTTCTTGGTTGGCTTGTCAGCAAGAGACAATGGTCAATCGCTGACAACGCCGTAAGCCTTCCGCCCAATTAGGCTGAAATCGCGGTAAGGGGCTGTGTTTTTTCCAACGAGGTCAACAACTCCGGCATCTTGCGTTCTTCAGGTGTTGCGCAGACTTGGCGATCCGCAAGGCGCTGCCCAAGCGTTGGCGACGCCGTCACCACTGCAAACGGAATGGCCAGCACCAAACCCAAGATGACCGGCGCAGACCACGCGATGGCCATAGGGGCCTGAAACGCGAAGACGACGATCATCGTCAGGCCAAACAACGTTTGCGGCCAAAGCTCTTTCGTCGCATGCGACCATGAAATTCCATGAGCATCACGGTCTTGTCCGTTCCATCCGATGCGGCGACCCATCAACAGACCGCCCAAAAAGATCGTCAGACGCAGCGCAACCGCTGGGGACATTAACAGCGAGAACAGAGTCTCGACTGCGACACCTTTCGCGAATTGACGCTTGCCGCCATAGCGCGCCATGCCGCCGTCTTCAGCCGCAACACTGATTGCGCCAAAGACCTTCGGGGCAAGACTCATGAAGACAACAATCAAGAACATCGTCACGGCAAGGTCGTGATGAAAATATCCGGTCGGATCAACAATGACCTTCAGCAGTCCCATTGCCGTTAACAGCATCCAAGCGGGTGCAGAAAGATACATCAGGATCGCTTGGAACAGTTGAAAGCGGCTGACGGCAGGCAATCCCGGCATCCCCAGCAGACGCCAGTATTGCATATTGCCGTTACACCAGCGTTGCTCTCGCGTCATGAAGTCGAGGATGGAAACGGGATTATCCTCATAGGATTCCGCTTCTACGGGCAGGACTCGCACCTCATATCCGGCGCGGCGCATCAGCACCGCTTCAATCTGATCGTGGCTGAGGATTGGTCCACCCCAAGGCGCTTTTCCGCCGAGTTTCGGAAGATCGCAATGCGCCTTAAACGGCGCGACCCGAACCACCGCATTGTGCCCCCAGAACGGGCCACAATCACCCTGCCACCAAGCGCTGCCTAGTGTGAAGCTCCGCATCCCGTGGCGCATACCGAACTGGAACAGACGTCCAAAAACACTATCGGCGGGTGCGCCAACGGCCAGGCTCTGCAAGATCCCGAGGCGCGGCTTGGCCTCCATAATCCGGCACATGCGGACGATGATGTCTCCGCCCATCGTGCTATCCGCATCAAGCGGTACGAAAAAGCGGTATGGATCACCGTAATCACGCAGGAATTCCCAGACATTACCGGCCTTATAGCCCGTATTGACCTCACGGCGGCGATAATGAGCTTTGCCAAAACCATCCAGCGCAGCACGGTTGGCAGCGAACAGATTTTCTTCCTCGCGCGCAATAACCGGGCTGTCAGTATCGCTGATGATAAACAGATCAAAAGCACGACCTTCGCCGCTCTTATCGAGGCTGTTGCGAATGGCGAGCAACCGAGAAAAAGCCCGCATCGGATCTTCGTTGCGGATGGCCATCACGACAGCGCTGCGCGATTTCAGCGGGGCGGCTGTCTCCGTTTCAGCAAACAGAGAAACAGATTCGGGCGTCGAGCGCCGCGTGGCGATCCACAAACCGAAAAGAGCATTCCAAAACCCAAGGACGGTCCAAGGTGCGCTTAAGCTGATGCACGCTAAAATCGCCATTTCGATCAGGTCGAGGCCATCGCCGCCGAATACCTGCACAATGCCGTACATAATCGCGCCAAGCGTCACCAGATTGAGCGTCAACATCGCATAGCGACGCATCGTCAAACTGCGACGGCTTTGTAAACCGGCGGGAGTTGAACCTGAATCTGATGAAACCGCTGAGAGCAGATTCAAACGTGATCCAGTCACCTCCGGATCAATGATATCTGTCATGCAAGCAGCTCCAGTCCCAAATCGTACACTCTTGACGTCCTCGGTGTAATGTCGTTCAGCCAGTCCTCGACCCATTATCGCTATAAGAGACAGCAATTGGCCAGAGCACTATTTTATATAGCCCCGAGTAAGGTAGAACTGCGACCAGCGAGGTCACGCGACTTGACGAAACCGTGTGATACACGAATTCGGATGCTGTGGTCGGGGATATCGCGTGGCACTGAAAGGCTTGTTTTTGAAGGGCGAGTCCCGGTTTCTGAGTACGAAAGGATGCGCGCCCCCTTTCAGGAAGGGGATTTTCCGTTCCCCATAAAATATGGCTACTCTGCGGTAGGACGTGTGGAAGAGGGACCGCAAGATCTGATGGGTAAAGCGGTCTATTGTTTGTTTCCCCACCAAGAATCGTTCGTGGTCAGCGCTTCGACGCTGTCCATTTTACCTGACAACCTTCCACCGAGACGCGCTGTTCTCGCCGCGAATATGGAAACCGCTCTGAACGCCGTCTGGGATTCGGGCGTGGCCCCCGGCGACCGGGTCGCAATTGTAGGGGCCGGGATTTTGGGCGGACTGCTGGCCGGGTTGATCGGTGCAATTCCGGGGGTCGAGGCAACGCTCATCGACGTTCAAGATGATAAAGCGTCGCTCGCCAATCACATGAACGTGTCCTTTCGTGATCCCGATAATGCGCCTGAAAATTGCGACGTGGTTTTTCATACCTCCTCCAGCGAGAGTGGCGCCGTTACGGCACTAACCTGTGGCGGGGTGGAATCGCGAATCATTGAGGTAAGCTGGTTCGGCGATGTGGCCCCTGCACTGCCTCTTGGCGGTCCTTTTCACGCCAAGCGCCTGACCTATCTATCCTCGCAAGTCGGACAGGTTGCGCCATCGCATCGCACACGTTGGACTTACGCGCGCCGAATGGCGAAGGCGTTGGATTTATTGTGCGACGAAAAATTTGATGCGTTGATTACCAACGAAGTGACTTTTGACGACTTGCCCACCATGTTGCCCACAATTCTCGCACCGGATGCTTCCGGCTTTGCGACCGCAGTCCGATACGAGGAGTAAACGATGTTCGCCATCGAAGTTCGCGACCACATCATGATCGCGCATAGTTTCCGCGGAGACGTTTTTGGCCCCGCGCAAGCGTTGCATGGCGCAACGTTTGTTGTCGATGTTGCGTTTTACCGCGAGGCACTTACCGAAGACGGTATCGTCGTCGATATTGGCCGCGCCCATGACGCCTTAAAGGCAACGCTGGCTCCGCTGAATTATTCGAACCTCGACGACAATCCGGCTTTCAAAGAGATGAACTCGACGACGGAAGTTCTGTGCAAGCACATCTTCGATGCGATGAGCGGTGCCGCCAAATCGGGCGCATTGGGTCCGGGGTCAGATGGCATCAAACGCATCAAAGTCACCTTGGGCGAAAGCCATGTCGCCCGCGCATGGTACGAGTCTGATTTGTGATCTCGTTCGCGATCCCCGGCAATCTTGATTTGCCGACAGGCGGGTACGCTTATGGCCGCCGCATTTTGTCCGAATGGAAAAAAATGGGGATCGCGTCAAAGGTCATCCCGCTCTGCGGATCGTTTCCATCGCCCACCGATGCGGCGCTTGAACAAAGCGCTGCCGCACTCTCTGGTGCGGGGCCGTTTTTGATCGACGGGTTGGCTTACGGTGCCTTCTCCGAAGGTTTAGCAAAAACGATCGGCCCAAAATCCATCGCCTTGGTCCATCATCCGTTATGCGACGAGCAGGGCTTGAGCGCTTCGGCCACGATGTTTTTGGAACAGCGTGAGCGGACGGCGCTGCGTTCTGCGGCGGGCGTAATCGCCACCTCTCCAATGACCGCCCGTGATCTGTCAGAGCGGTTTGGCGTGTCCGCAGTAACAATCGCAATTCCGGGTACGGACCCCGCACCGCGCGCGCCCATCGCCGCAACGACGCCCAATATTCTCAGCGTTGGCACGGTGACGCCGCGCAAGGGTTATGGTCTGCTGGTCGACGCCTTGAAAGCCTGCGGTGATCTGGACTGGACATGCGAAATCGTCGGAGCCGACGACCGCGATAAAACCGAAACAACCCGCATACATGCAGTGATTGAAGCGGCAAGCCTCACAGATCGGATAACGCTTCGCGGAACAATTGATGACGTTGGCGCGTGTTATATGACAGCGGACTTGTTTGTATCATCCTCTCTTCACGAAGGATATGGAATGGCGGTGGTCGAGGCGATGGCACATGGCGTGCCGGTGATCACATCGACGGCAGGTGCATTGAAAGAAACCGCACCCGTCGCGAAACTGATCGAACCGGGGGATGCCGACGCTTTGGCGACAGCACTGCGACCTCTCATTGCAGATCGAGCAGCCCGCCAAAAGCTTGGCGCGCAATGCCGCACCTTTGCTGAAAGCCTCCCCGGTTGGGACGAAACGGCGCGGCGCGTTGCACAGGCTGTGGATAAGATCCGATGAGTTTTGATCCGACATGGCTTGATCTGCGCGAACCAGCGGATCACGCCGCGCGCGCGCAAGATTTGCTAGAGGCGTTTTGCGCGCGAATGCCAAAGGATGCTCGCATTCTAGATTTGGGCAGCGGAACGGGATCAACGATGCGGGCGATCTCGCCGCTCCTGCCAGATGCGTCTTGGACATTGACAGATTACGATCCAACCTTGCTGGCGTTCGCGAAACAACATGCACCCGAAGCAGAGGTCATGCACGTCGATCTTGCAAAGGATCTCGCAGGGGTCTTGGTGCGCGAAGCAGACGCCATTACGGCATCTGCGTTGATCGACCTCGTCTCGGCAGAATGGCTTGATTTACTAACCGCCCATGCGAATGGGCGCACAATCTATATCGCGCTCAGTTACGACGGACATGAGGAATGGAGTCCCGCCCACTCACATGATCAAACAATTTTTGAAGCCTTCCAAAGCCACCAACGGGGCAACAAAGGGTTTGGTCCAGCAATGGGTGCAGCAGCGGTGCCCCATCTTTTGACGGCGCTAAAATCCGCCGGGTATGAGGTTCGAATCTCAGTTTCCCCTTGGAAACTAAAGTCAGGGACACTGATGCAATCCTTGGCACAAGGGATCGCACATGCCGCGCGCGAAGCAGGCGTTTCTCCTGAAATCGTCGATGAATGGAGCACCGCCCGCGCCGATTCGACGTCGTGTCGCGTCGGTCATCTCGATTTGCTCGCGTTCAAGACGGCTAACTTTTTTGACATCAGGTGAACTATCAAATTGACAGATTCACCAATACATTTATGAAAACCCCAGAACGCGGGGCCAAGAACTACCCCTCCCCCCCCCCCGGTCTCGCGTTCCTGTTTCCGAATCCGATCCGACTAAAGACGCCATCACGTTTGAAGATGTGCAGGAACGCGCCACCAATATGCAGCACGGTGAGCGCCATCAGCACCAGGCCAGTGACGGCATGTAGATCGAGCAGCACTTTCGATAAAACACGATCTTTCGTCAGTGGATTATCAACCACTAAGTCCAGAACGGGGATCGGTGCTGGGAAGGCCCATACGCCAAGGATACCCAGAACGGGCTGGATGATGAGCAGAACATAAAAACCGTTATGCACAATTTTTGACGCGATGCGCTGCCAGTTTTCGAGGACGGGATGCGGCGACGGCGTGCCATAAATCAATCGCGTCAACACACGACATAACATCAGCGCCAAAATAATCGCGCCGAGTCCTTTGTGCAGATCATAAATGTCGCTGTAGACGCCTTTTGGAAAATCCTTGCGCGAGAACTCAACGATGATCCATCCGCTGGCTAGGTTTCCAAGCACAAAAACAGCGATAACCCAATGGAGCAGTCTTTGTATCAGCGCATAGCGGTCGTCGGTCATGATTGGCTCCCGTTATTCGGGGAAACCCACCATCGCTTGGCGGGTTCCGCGCAGGTTACAGGCGAAAAGAACATCACCATCATCAAAGATATGCGTCGTACTGGCTGGTGACAGAGCCTCTGCCAACGTTGGAATCGGCGGCAGCGTAAAGCCCGCCTTGCCCGACCCCAACAGCATGGGGGCGACCATCACATGCAAATGATCGACGACACCATCATCCACCGCCAGTGACAAAGTGCGAGGACCGCCTTCAATCAGGACTTTGTGCAAACCGCGCTGCGCCAACAGGTCAATGACGTGACGCGGCAAGATCATTCCTTCCTCATCGGCCTCCAAAACAGCCGTCTCAACGGTATCTGGTAAGGTCGTAATCGGCGAACGGCCCGCCGCTCTGATCACCAGAACCGGACCTTCCCTATCATGGAAACATTGCGAGTCGCCGGGGACGCGACCATTCGGATCAAGGATCACCCGCAGAGGCGTTTTCCCTTCGACCAGACGCACCGTCATCCGCGGATTGTCGAGCGCGACCGTGCCGGTTCCGACGATCAGCGCATCCACCGCCGCCCGCAATCTATGCAAATGCGTCAGGGCACAACGCCCATTGATATAGAGAGATTCTCCTGTGACCGTCGCCACCCGGCCATCCAAAGACTGCCCAAGTTGCCCAACAACGACGGTTTTGGCCTCGATTACCTGCGCGAGGGCTTCCTCGGGATCATATCGCATTGCAGGTCCGACGCCTCAGTGATCTTTGGGGTCCAATCATCGAGCGGTTATAGCCCGATTTTCGGCGGGGTTGAAACGCCAGTCACCGAGTTGTGTTGAGCGTTATGACGCTACGTCAGGTAACTGCGACAAAGGTGCCAAAGACCGAGCCCGCGATGATGGCTCCGACAAATGCAAAGGCGATGTACGTAAAGAAGATTTGGCGCTTTACCAAGGCAAAGACAGCGGCCATCGCGGGAATGCAGGTCATGCCGCCAGCGACCATAAAGGACATGGCAGCACCCGGACTCATACCTTGGGTCATCAAACCGGCAACCAATGGCGGCGCGGCATATCCATTGAGATATGCGGGAGTGCCGACCAATGCACCGACGAGAACGGAACCCAGCCCCTCGCCGCCCACAACCTGCGCGATGGCTTGGGCAGGAACATAGGCCACCATCAGCGATTCAATCAGATAGGCGAGCAACAACCATTTCAGCAAGAACAGCGCATTGTCCGATGCGGCCTGCCAAAAAACAGCGCGGCGCTCTGGCTCTGGCCAAAACCAGCCGCGCACAACAGGCGCCCGCAGTGTGTCACAGCAAGAACCGCACGCCTCACGGGGACGCAACGGGTCGGCAAAGGCACCTCGGGCAATCATGAGTTTCATTCCAAAACCGCCCATCAATCCGATGGCGACGGCGGCGACAGTCTTCGCAATCGCATACTCCCACCCCAGCGCCCCTGCCGTAATCGCAAAGGCAGGCGGGTCCATGAGAGGCGAGGCGAGCCAGAACGCCATTACTGCCGAGAGCGGCGTACCCGCAGCCAACAACGCCGCGACAAAGGGAATAACTTCGCAAGAACAAAACGGCGCAAGCCCCCCAACCAACGCAGCCAAAACAATCATGCGACTCTCTCGGCCCTGAAAGGCTTTCGCGACGATGCCTTCTGCCTCACTGGCCTTCAGCCATCCAATCGCAACGACGGCGAAGGCCACGAAGGGCGCGGTATGGGCGAGAGAGCCGAGCGCATTGACGACATGCTCCATCAACCGCGCCGGATCGAAAACTGTGATCAGCAAGAGGATCAGCGCCGACAATCCCCAAGCGGAGCGCACCCACGGAACCGAAATTTCTAAGCGTTTCCATTGAGCGACAAGAGCCGTCATGACGTTGCTCCGTGACTATGGGCGGTCACTGCGGGCGCATCGGCGCAGCATTCGTTCAAGAGGAAGACCGACAACCCCTCGACCCGATCATAGGCGGCTGCGGCACAGTGAATCTCACGACCTTTTCGTTCTTGGTCGACCAAACCCGCCTCCGCCAGCGTTCTGAGATGATGCGTCAACGTTGAAGCGGGCAGGCCAATCCGTTCGCGCAATACGCCAACTGTCAAACCACCCGGCCCCGCCCGCACCAAAGCGCGCAGCACCGCAATCCGCTGTTCCGACCCCAGCGCTGCAAAGGCACGCGCAGCATCGAGAATTGTTTGATCATCATCCATATTTC
>CAZJWF010000069.1:0-16937 GCA_964549375.1 uncultured Neomegalonema sp. | reverse complement strand
ACAGTTTGCGTCTTCCGAGTCATGTGTGTTCTCCTAGAGATACTCATTGCCTGTTTCATTCTATTGCGCCCGGATCGAGTTACTTTCCGGAACCCTTTCCAAGTACTCTGCTTTAGAAACGGTTAACGAAGTTTAACCACTTCACACAGATTTTGCCTCGTTATCCATTATTTCTCGCCGCGCGCAAATTTTATCGCTGCAAATAAGGCGATTGTGCGGAGCGATTCCTCCTCAGGGTGTCTATCAAGCGAATTTTACACGTAATTTCGCTGTGTCGGGCGAGGATAGTTAATCTCGTCGTTTAAGCGGTTTCTTAAAACAGTGGCGCTACCCTGGGGTCATCAGCTCCTTGGTTTAGGTTCGTCATGACTTCAGTCTTAAACGTACAAGCATACGATGGCGTGGATTTTCTCGATCCAAGCGTCATTGATGGCCTGAGTTCAATCATGCCCAATGATGCGGTTCAGTCGCTCGTTATAGATATGGAGCGCGATGTCCGGGAACGCCTGATGCGGCTTTCGGAGACACAAGTCGCTACGGGGTCTCTCGACGTTATCGCACAAGATGCTCACGATCTGCGGAGCATGGGCGGTAATTTTGGGCTTTCAGAGCTCGCGCTACACGCGAGAACCGTCGAGCGGGCCGCGCGAAGTCAATGTCTTGATACAGTTAGGGCGTCTACACCCGTGCTGATTTCCATCGGCCATCAATCGCTCAAAGCGTTGAGAGACCATCGAATTTTCGAAAATCCGCCGGCATCCGAATCCACGTGATGCCACTTTCTCTGCAACTTGAAGGCCGATGTTCGGACTTTTCTAACATCCCTTCAGTAAAAATGTCCGAACCGGTTTCTAGAGGAGAAGCGCCATGCGCGGCCTGAGAGTTCTAATCCTAGTAGGTGCTACCGTCTCGGCGATGGGTGCCATGTGGATGATGCGGAGTGCACTGGAGAGTCAGGCGAACCTGCCTGCTCCAGCGCAACAGATTGCCGCACAACAGCCAGTCGAAAACCCCGAGCCTGCCCAAGCGACCACTCGTGTTCTGATCGCGGATCGCGAAATTCCAACGGGCCGTGTTCTGGGACCGGAAGATTTTCGTTGGCAGTCGTGGCCCGCTGATGCGGTTTCGTCAAACTTCTATACTGAAGGTGAAGACGTTGATGCCATCGAGATCTTGACTGGCTCAGCAGCGCGCCTCGTCATCGTTGAAGGTGAGCCGATCACCACCAACAAGATTGTTGCGCTGGATGGGACGGGCGTTCTTGCCGCATTGCTTCGCCCCGGTATGCGCGCCATCTCGATCCCAATCTCTGAGATCACGGGTGCTGGTGGCTTCATTCTCCCTGGTGATTTCGTCGATATTCTCCTAACCCGTCAGATCGAGATCGACGAGATTGACGAGGAAACTGGTGAGGTCGAAAGAACCACGCGCCATCACCAAACCGATACGATCATGCGGACGGTTCGCGTTCTGGCGATTGACCAGCAGCTCAACGAAACCGAAAACGCTGCGTCGGTCGGTAACAGTGCGACGCTTGAGTTGACGCCAAATCAGGCTGAGCTGATTACGCTGACCCGTCAAACTGCTCAACAAGAGCGTGGGTTCCTGACGCTGAGCCTGCGTAGCTTTAAAGAGATGGTCGATGAGTATGGCGATGACATTGACAAAGTCATGCCGGTGACTGTGCTCGACCTGCACGCTCTTGTCGAGGAGCGTTTGGCCAAGGCTGATGAAGCCAAAGCAAACTTCCTCGCATATGCGAAGTCGAAGTCGGCACAAGAAAAAGAAGAACAGGAAGCAGCTGACGCCGCACCTGCTGCAACGACGGCTGCGGCCGCGCAACCTGCTGCTGCTGCTGCACCGCCAGCACCACCTTCGACAGTCACGCTTATTCGTAACGGTGCACCGATCGTCGTTCACACTATCACGCCAAATAACGCGGGGGCCCAATGAGACACCTATCACAAACCATCCGCGCATTTCCCGTAACCGGAGTTGAGATCATGCGTCGATCCACCACTAAGGCCGCCGCTGCCATTGTCGCACTGAGTGTGGCAATCCCGGCTCTCGCCAATGATGACGATTACTTTATCGGCCCTGATGGCTCGATTGAGTATCGCGGTGGCGGTGATGTCGCTGTCCCAAATGTGGCGCCTGTTTCTTCTGCGCCGTTGGCAACCCTGATTGAACCAGCAGCGCCCTACGTCACGACGAACCCAATTGTTGATGCTGTCGTGCCTGCTCCAATCTCTTATGAGGTTCAGCCGGTTGCTGCACCAATCGTGCGAGAGCTTTCGACGGAAGTTCTTCTTGATGCCAGCGCCGATGTTGCACCTGTGGCAGCCTATGTCGACTCCTACAGCCCACCTTTGAGCGTAGAAGTCATCACGGCACCAGTTCTGCCTGCGCCGCCAATCGTTGAGCATCATGCTGTTATTCAGCATTCCGCGCCTACGGTAGTGGAGACGCAACCGGTCGTCGTTGAGCAATACCAAGCTGCACCAGTCGCGTATGTTCCACCGCCCGTGGTTCAGCATGTCGAAGAGCCTGTTGCGGTTGATTACACAACCCTCTCTGATCCAACGCCGATCACCTCGATTGAGGCACTGCCAGTGGCCGCTCCCTCGGGACTGTCTTTTGCAGGCCGCGGCGATGGTGGATATGGGAGAACATCCATTGACCGTGGCGGCGAGAGCGAAGCCGGTCAATCGACAGACATCTTCGTTTCCAAATCTGCGGTCTTAAATTTGCCAGCAGAGGCAAGCGAAGTCAGCGTTTCTGATCCAACGGCAGTTCGCGCCGTTCTGCGTACCGCCCGTCAGATCGTTCTCATCGGGTTGCGTGTTGGTTCAACGAACGTGATTGTGTTCGACGAAAACAACAAGCAAATCCTGAACCTGGACGTCAATATTCGCTACGACCTGCGCCCATTGCGCGCTGCGTTGAAGCAAAACTTTCCAGGTACTTTGATCGAAGTCGAATCGCTTCTCGGTGAAGTCGTTCTGACGGGTGCCGCCAGCGGCCCTGCTGAAGCGACGCAAATCCGAAATCTCGTTCGCCGTTATCTCTACTCGGCAATGCTGGGTGCTGGCGAGGACGTCGATATCAACACTGTTGAATTTGTGGACCGTTTGGCCACTGACAGCGACGATCAGATCCTTCTGAAAGTTCGCGTTGCAGAGATGCGCCGCAGTGTCGTTCGTCAGTTCGGCGTTGATTGGAGTGTGGCAAGCGATGCCGCTGCCGCTGTTGCAAGCGGTGCCTTTGGTGGCAGCTTGCCGGGTGCCGTGAGTGCGTTCAATGAATTCAGTAGCGGCAGCACCGGTCTCTCGGCGAATATTGCCGGGTCGATTGGCAGCACAGACTTCGGAACACTGGTTGAAGCCTTTGAGCGTCACAGTGTCATGCGGACCTTGGCAGAACCGACGTTGACTGCGGTATCTGGTGAGACGGCAAGCTTCCTCGCCGGTGGTCAGTTCCCATTCCCGGTTTCCGCCGATGACGGTGAGATCGGATTTGAGTTCCGTGACTTCGGTGTTGCTTTGGAATTCACGCCTGTCGTGGTCGGTGATGGCCGCATCAGTCTTCAGATCGCGACGGAAGTCAGCGAGCTGACAACTGAAGGTGCCGTTGAAGTGAACAGCACGCTGACCATTCCTGGTCTTTCGGTTCGCCGTGCAAACACGACTGTCGAGCTGCCATCGGGTGGCACGATGTCAATCGCCGGAATGCTGTTGCAGCGTGATAGTGCGTCTTCGAACGGCATCCCTGGTATCAAAAATGTTCCGGTCGTCGGTCAGTTGTTCGCTTCGAACGAGTACAACAAAGACGAAACCGAACTTGTCATCCTCGTCACGCCTTACGTCGTGAAGCCGGGTCAGGAGCGCGATTTCCGCCTGCCGACCGATGGTTTTGCTCCGGCGAGTGATATGGACTTCTACCTGCTTGGCCGCCTGCACAAAGTGTATGGCACGGGCAATCAGGATGTTGCAGCAGCCCGTCAGGCGCTTAACGCGCCCCTCGGCTTCATCATCGAATAAGAGGGAATGCAGAGATGAAAACCAACAAAACCATCGTCCGCATGGCCGCGCTGTCTGCTTTGGCCGCACTTGGTGCCTGCCAAAGCCTTGAGGCACCGGTTCAGCCACCACTCGCCGCGCATGATCCGTTTGAAACGTACAAGCTGGGCACCGTCTATGACTGTACTGCTGCAGGCTCTCCAGACTTTCGGGTGAACCCGCAAAATACGCCGACAGTCGGTTTTGGGTGCGCGCACCAAAGCAACATTACGTTGATGGCGTCAAACCCCGAAGACTTGACGACGCCGCGTGCGCTTACGCCAGTCGACCCACGCCGTATCCAGCGTGTCTACGATGCATATGGAGCGGGTGAGCCTACTGGTACGGCCCGACCCATTCAAGGTACGCAACAGCTGATCGAGTAATACGGACAGGCGGGCCATAGCCCAAGCAAGGAGAAGCCCCCATGTCTCAGGCGGCAGAAAATTACACCTACGACCACGACGACGAAGAGCAGGGATTTGGCGGTCCAATTGAAACGCTTATTCCCCGTATCGATATCGAGGCTTTCTGTGAGACGCCTGCAATGGCGACTGCGTTGCAAGACTCGGCTTATGATCGTCGGATGACCCGGACCTCGGTTGCCGTCTCGATGGGCGGTATCGAGAAAGCGGCCTCAATGTATCAGGAAACGGCAACGCCGCACCTTCTGATGATTGAGACCAAGGAAACGGGCCTTGCGATCTTCGACGAGCTGGAAGCGCTTGCTGAAGTTTGCGATCCCGATACCAAGGTCATCGTCTGCGGACCATCCAACGATGTGACGCTCTATCGTGAGCTGAAACGTCAGGGTGTCGACGAGTATATCGTGTCGCCAGCAGCCCCGATGCAGATCATTGAAGCCATCTCGATGGTTTTCTCTGATCCCGAAGAAGCGCCAATCGCGCGGACCATCGGTTTCGTGAGCGTCAAAGGCGGTGCTGGTGCGTCGACTCTGTCGCATAACTGTGCGTCGATGATTGCGAATGACGAGGAAAAAGAAGTTATCCTCGTTGATCTCGATATGCAGTTCGGTACGGCGGGTCTCGATTTCAACCGCGAGCCGACACGTTCGGTGGTCGATGCGCTTGGTTCTGTCGACGAGCTGGATGACGTTAAGCTGCAACGCTTGTTGGTCGAACATGATGATTTTCTCTCCATCCTTGCCGCACCTTCCTCATTGGAAGTGTCGAGCGAGTTTGACGAGGCGGCTATCGTCGAAATGATCGAGGTAGTTCGTAAATCTTCAGATTATGTCGTGTTCGATATTCCTCACATCTGGACGCCGTGGGTTCGCACCGCGATCCTTCAGATGGACGAGATCGTTTTGGTTTCGACGCCTGAGCTTGCCGCTCTGCGTAACCTGAAATCCATGTACGATCTGCTGGTACAGCGCCGCCCGAACGATCCGGCACCACGGATTGTCATCAATCAGGTTGGTATGCCGAAGCGTCCAGAGATTGCCGAGAAAGACATCGTCGAGATTGTCGGTGCAGATGTTGAAATGTCGATCGGATACGATGCGACTCTGTTCGGCTCTGCATCGAATAACGGTCAGATGCTTAACGAGATTAACCCGAAGCATGAGACCGTGGGATCGTTGACTGATCTCAATGACGCGCTCGTCCGCAAGTCCGGTACGTTGAAAAAACGCCGTCCGGCAACAAAAGGCGTGAACGTCAAAGAGCTGTTCTCCGGTTTGCGCGGCAAGCTGTCGAAGAAAAAGACTGAAGAGTAATCATCACATGAAGCCGGTCTCAGAAAGGACCGGCTCCATCAGCATCCTTTCAGGATGTGCCCGACCTAGGATTGCGGAAGGCAAACATGTTTAGCAAGAAAACAGATGGTGGTGCTAAACCACGTGTGGATGGTTCCTCTAAGGTGCCAGCAATGACGGAACATAAGGTCAAGACACCCGACTCTCCGCGCCGCGCTCCTCCGCCTCCGCCCCGCCCCGGTGCGGCTGACGCGAAAAGGCCGCGCCCCGGTCCAAAAGTAAAACCACGCCCACTGGATTCGCTGAACGTAGACTTGAGCGACTCCCGACCTCCGCCCAACCGTTCGATTGTCGAGGATACGGCTGAAGCGGTTGCGCAGCGAACAGTTGAAGAGTCAGCGTTCCAAGAGTTCGAAACGCCGATGGTGCGTGAAGACGACGACATTGACATGCGCGAGATTGCGCGTCGGAAAAGCACCGAGATGGCTGCTGAAACGACGCTCGAACTGGAAGATAAACGCGAAGGCGGTTTTGGTGCAAACAAAGGTCGCGGCAAAGCAAAACTAAAGGACGAGGCACCAGCACAGCCTGTGACCCGAGGGGATCAGGGCCGTGAAGGAATGCACAACGAGGCCTACTACGACTTGAAGTCGGAAATCTTCGAAGCGTTGATTGACGCGATGGACATGGGTCGCATCGTTTCCTTGCCGCGCGAAGAGGCCGAAGCAGAGATCAGCCAGATCGTCAATGAGATCATTGCCGTCAAAGGCCATATCATGTCGATTGCCGAGCAGAAGCGCTTGGTCGATGACATCTGTGATGATGTGCTGGGCTACGGCCCATTGGAGCCTTTGCTCGAACGCGATGACATCGCCGACTTGATGGTGAACGGCGCCGAGCAGGTTTACATTGAGGTCGACGGCAAGATCGAACTGACCAACATCCGGTTCCGCGATAACCAACAGTTATTGGAAATTTGTCAGCGCATGGTGTCCAAGGTTGGCCGCCGCGTCGATGAAAGTTCGCCAATCTGTGATGCGCGTTTGCTCGACGGCTCTCGTGTGAACGTGATTGCGCCGCCTCTTTCGATTGACGGTGCAACGCTGACCATTCGTAAGTTTAAAAAGGACAAGCTCAAACTGTCCGACTTGATTAAGTTTGGCGCGATCACGGATGAAGGCGCTACGGTCTTGCAGATTGCTGCGGCTTGTCGCTGTAATATCCTGATTTCCGGCGGTACGGGTTCTGGTAAAACGACGTTGCTTAACTGTCTGTCGGGATTTGCCGGGGATGATGAGCGCATCATTACCTGCGAAGACTCGGCGGAATTGCAACTACAACAGCCGCACGTTGTTCGCCTAGAGACACGCCCAGCCAACCTTGAAGGCAAAGGCGAAGTGTCGATGCGTGACCTCGTCAAAAACTGTCTGCGGATGCGTCCTGAGCGGATTATCGTGGGTGAGGTTCGTGGCCCCGAAGCGTTCGATTTGCTTCAGGCCATGAACACGGGTCACGATGGATCAATGGGCACACTCCACGCTAACTCTCCGCGTGAGGGCTTGTCTCGTCTTGAATCGATGATCACGATGGGTGGCTTTGCGCTGCCATCAAAAACGATCCGCGAGATGATTGTTTCCGCTGTAAACGTCGTCGTACAGGCACAGCGTCTGCGCGATGGTTCGCGCCGGATTACGCATATCTCCGAAGTGCTGGGTATGGAGGGTGATACGATCATCACCCAAGACTTGGTGAAGTATAAAGTTACTGGTGAAGACGAGAAGGGCAAGCTGATCGGCCAGCACGTCTCGACCGGTATCGGCCAACCAAATTTCTGGGATCGTGCTCGTGGGTTTAACCGCGAAATCGAACTTCAAGATGCTTTGGCAAATATGGAAGAAGTGGTCGATTGATCCATTCGGGTATCAGTCGTTCGGCGCGCAACTAGGGAAGGCTACGCAACATGTTTGCAACGCTTGTAGAAACGTTAGGTACTTCAGGATTGCTCGCGATGATGGGCGGCCTGACGTTTATGTCTGTTTATTCGTTCCTTTATGTTTTGACCGCGCCTAAAGCTGTTGTCTCGGGCGCCTCTCGAATTAAGAGCGATGTGAAAACCGGCGACAATAAAAAGTCGAAGGGTGTTGACCGCCGTAAGCAAATTCAGGATCAACTGCGAAAGCAGGAGGAACTGAGAAAGCAATCCTCGAAGGTGCCTTTGAGCGTCATGATGGAGCGTGGCGGTATCGGTGGAACTGTAACGTCGCTCTACATTAAATTCGTGATCTTTGGTTTGCTCGTGACGGTCGGGTTGATCTTCATCGGTGTCAAACCTCTGTTTGCTGTTGCCGCTCTGCCAATCTGCGCCGTGCTGCTGACACCAAAATTTGTGAAGATGCGGATTAATCGCCAGCAAAAGAAATTCATCGCTGAATTCCCGAACGCGATTGATGTTCTTGTACGCGGCGTTCGCACGGGCCTGCCAGTCAACGAAGGCATGCGTGTTATTGCCCGCGAAATTCCAGAGCCTGTCTCAACCGAGTTCCGCATCATTACGGAATCGACGGGTGTTGGTGTGACGCTCGAAGATGCTTTGCAGCGGTTTTATAACCGGATGCCTCTGTCCGAAGTGAACTTCTTCAATATCGTTCTCGCGATCCAAAAGCAGACGGGTGGTAACTTGGCTGAAGCGCTTGGCAACCTGTCGAACACGCTGCGTGAACGCAAAAAACTGAAGAACAAGATCAAGGCGCTGTCATCGGAAGCGAAGGCGTCGGCGTCAATTATTGGCTCTCTGCCGTTCCTGCTTGGCATGGTGTTGTTTGTGGTCGCACCACACTACATCGGCTTGCTGTTCTCCGAACCGCTCGGCCACTACATGATCGCTGGGGGTTTGTTCTGGATGGGTTGTGGGATCTTCATGATGAAGACCATGATGGACTTCGAAATTTAAGGAGCCGACAAGATGGATTTCTTTGCCTCGTTACCGTCGGCGCAAGCAGTGTATGCTGTTATTCTCGTCGGTATTGCCGCCTTCCTTTTAGTGATGGCTTTCTTCCCCGCGCAGGTTGGGGCGGTCAATAAACGCCTCAAGTCTATTCATGAACGCCGTGAGGCGCTGAAAAAGCATCACCAGATCGATGGCGGTGGCAAAAAGAAACGGCGTGGTGACCTTGATGAAGGTGCCGTCCGCGTTATGCGGAACGCTGTCGAAAAGTTCCGCATGGAAGAGATGCTGAACAATACCGAGCTGAAGCAAAAGCTGTCTCAGGCTGGGTATCGCGGCAAGAAAGCACCGGTGGTCTTTCTGTTCTTCAAGATCGTTATGCCGCTTCTGCTGTTTATTGCGTCTTTGCTCTATTACTGGCTGATCTTCAAAGGTGAATTCCAGCCTGTTCGCCACGGTTTGATTTCGCTGATGGTGGCTGTCGGGGGCTACATGCTGCCCGGTATCTGGATGAAGAACGTCACGCAGAAGCGTCAGGTAAAGATGCAGCGTGCCTTCCCAGATGCGCTCGATCTGATGGTGATCTGTGTTGAATCAGGCATGTCGGTTGAGAAATCGTTCCAGTGGGTGTCTGAAGAAATCGCCGCACAAAGCCAAGACCTTGCGGAAGAGATTGCGCTGACTTGTGCAGAGCTGTCGTATCTTGGTGATCGCTCGAAAGCGTATGAGAATTTCGCTGCACGGACCGGAATGCCGCAAGTCAAAGCGTTGACAGGTACGCTGGTTCAGGCCGAGCGTTATGGTACGCCAGTTGGTTCAGCATTGCGGGTTCTGTCGGATGAAAGCCGGAGCGAGCGGATGTCGGTTGCAGAGCGAAAAGCTGCGGCCCTGCCAGCCAAGCTGACTGTTCCGATGATCATCTTCTTCCTGCCCGTTCTGTTTGTCGTGATTATCGGTCCTGCTTACCTGCAATTCCAACTCGGGGCAGCATGATCCAGATCCTCGCCGGTGCGCGGCGGGGCAAAGTCGACGGGGCGACCCGGAAAGGCGATGCAGACCGCTGCATCGCCTTTTCTTTTTGCTACGTGGCGAGAGCCGTCTCAAGATCCCGGATCAGATCTTCCACTGTTTCAACGCCGATGCTGAGCCGAATCACATCATCCCCGGCACCGGCGGCAGCGCGTTGTTCATCGCTGAGCTGCCGGTGTGTCGTCGACGCAGGGTGTAGGATCAGCGACCGGGCATCGCCAATATTGGCGAGGTGGCTGAAGAGAGTGCAAGCCTCAACGGCCTTTTGACTCGCTTCATAGCCGCCTTTCAAGCCAAAGGTGAAAACCGATCCGAATTTGCCACCCAAGTACTTTTGAGCGAGTGCGTGATACGGACTTTCCTTTAAGCCCGCATAGCTGACCCATGCAACGCGGTCATGGTTGTTCAGATATTCGGCAATCGCCATCGCGTTCTCGCAATGCCGGTCCATTCGCATCGCGAGCGTTTCGATTCCGAGCAGGGTTTGAAAAGCGTTTGTCGGGGCCATTGCTGGTCCCAGATCTCGTAAACCAACCGCGTGACTATGGGTGGTGAAGGCCATGTCGCCGAAGCTTTCATAGAAGCTGAGATTTTTATAGGCGGGTTCAGGGGCGGTTAGTCCGGGGAACTTGTCATTAGCTCCCCAATCGAACAATCCGCTATCTGTCACCCCGCCGCCCATCGAGGTGCCATTTCCGCTGAGAAATTTCGTCGTTGAGTGAACAATCAGGTCCGCGCCCCATTCGATGGGGCGGCAAAGGTAAGGTGTCGCCATCGTGTTGTCGACGATCAGAGGAATTTCGGCCTCATGCGCGATGGCGGCAATCACCTCAAGGTCAGAGATGACGCCGCCGGGATTGGCCAATGACTCGCAGAAGATGGCTTTGGTCTTGGGAGTAAGGGCTTTGCGGATTTGGTCGGGGTCATCGAAATCGGCAAAATCGCACTGCCAGTCGAACTTTTTGAACGTCTTTCCGAATTGCGTGACCGACCCGCCGTAAAGGCGGTTCGATGCGATGAACCTGTCACCGGGATCAAGCAGCGGAAAAAATGCTAGGAGTTGCGCCGAATGACCCGAAGAACAACAGGTCGTGCCGCGACCGCCCTCTAAACTCGCGAGCCGTTCTTCGAGAACCGCTACCGTCGGATTGCTGAGGCGGGAATAGATGAATCCGAAGGTTTGAAGATTAAACAGAGAGGCAGCATCATCGGCATCATGGAAGACGTAAGAGGTGTTTTGGAAAATCGGGGTTTGGCGCGCTCCGGTCAGCGGCTCTGGCTGTGCGCCCGCGTGGACCATCCGCGTTTCGAATCCGTATTCAGGCTTAGGCGTGTCGCGGGTCATGACAGTTTTCTCCGCTTAGCTGAGATCACTTTGGAATCGAAACCGCCCCAACTCAGCTCTGCATTCAAGCGCCCGTATTCGATCTTCGGACACCGGTTCATCACGACTTCCAGACCCGCAGCACGCGCAAGGGCGGCGGCCTCGTCATTGATGACGCCTAATTGCATCCAGATAACCTCGATGCTTTTTTCGTCTTTTAGGGAGATCACATCTTGCGTGATACCCATCGCCGCATCAGAACCACGGAACACATCCACCATCTGAAAAGGTCCGGGCGCGTCCGCAAGGCTGCGGTATACTGTCGCGCCCAAGATTTCCTGCCCTTCCAGGCCGGGATTGATCGGGATCACGCGATATCCTTTTTCCTGTAGGTATTTCATCGCGAAATAACTTGGTCGTTGCCATTTCGCGGACGCACCCACCATCGCAATCGTGTCGACATTCCGTAGAATTCGGATCAAGTCGGTGTTGGAGTAGATTTCAGGCAAGGTTGCTCTCCACAGGTTTTTATCGTTTGGATTGTTCTTGATCCAGAATCGGAACGAATACTATGCCGCTTTCACGCGACTCTCTAACGAGCGACAGTTTCAAGCAAGCCATGCTTGATGAAGCGCCGGGCGAGATGGGATTGATGGATGCTGATGCTTTCGAAGCGTCGCGCCAGAAAATTCTCCGTGAGGCGGAAAAGGCGGGCGAACTTTGGATATTCGCTTATGGGTCACTGATTTGGAATCCGATCATTGACGTCGCTGAAATCCGGCAGGCTCGGTTATCGGGCTATGGGCGGCGGTTTTGTGTCTGGGCACCGATTGGGCGGGGGTCGCCGGATTGTCCCGGGCTTTGGCTCGGTTTGGACCAGACAGAACCGCGAAATCGGCAGACCGAATTTTGCTATGGCACTGCCTTGTGTATCGACCCGAGCAAATGGGATGAGGAAACGCTTATTCTGTGGCGTCGCGAGATGATTTCCGGCGTTTATATCCCGGAATGGCTGACGTTGGATGTCGAAGGTACGCCGACACAATGCTGTGTGTTCGTCGCCAATCACGAACATGATCGTTATGCCGCTGAAATCAGTTGGCAGGATCAAGTTTCGGCGATTGCTCATGCGGAGGGTTCGCTGGGGACATGCCGCGAGTATCTGTATTCTCTGGCCGAGCATCTAGGGAGCGCAGGCATGTCTGACAGCTATATCGAGCGCCTGACTGATGATGTCAGGAAAGAACAACCGGGCGATTGATAGCGCGGCGGTCGGTTGCCTGCTTCGAAGATCGCCTTCACAAAAAGTTTGGTTCGCGTGGCCTCGTTTGCGCCATCTTGCGCCGTAAATCGCTTTTAGATGAAAGCTTTTTCTCTCTTGATATCCGCATTGTTTTTCTTTCCCGGAACCGCCTTGGCTCAGACCGGGCTGTTTCAGAAAGAATACACGCTGTCGGCGGCGGAGGCCGCCCTGCGCGCACCGGCCCCATCTGACCCAACGGCATTGATACAAGCGCTGCGTTGGCAAGTGCTGGAGGCGAGCAACAAAGAGCGCGCCACCGTCGGCCTGCCGCCGCTGTCGTCTGACTCTGTTTTGGATGAGTCTGCGGCGCGGTATTCGCGAAAAATGCGCGACCTTCAATTCTTTGATCACGTCGCCCCGGATGGTGAGACACTGGACCAACGTCTTCCTAAGGCTGAGAAGTGGCGTTATCAGGGATTGGCTGAGAACCTGTGGTCCGGGCAAGGCGCGCTGGACTGGCGGTCTGAATCCGTTTCTGCAACGGCGGCGCGAAATTGGGTGGAAAGTCCCGGCCATCGGGAAAATCTGTTCAATCCTGACTATTCGGTCGCGGGGGTCGGGTCGGCAATGCGAGGCGATCAGCTTTATATCACCATGCTTTATGGAACGCCGGTCAGTGACCCCGCAAAAGCGATCTTGCAGCGCGATTTCGGTGAAGCGCCGACAGACATAGGTGGGTTTGCCTTATCGCTTGAGCAAAGTCTGGCGCAGGCCATCAATCAAAAACGCGGCCAAGTCGGTTTGCCGGGTCTTGGGTCTGATCCAGTATTGTCACAGACTGCTCGGACGAACGCTCAAACCGCTTTGTCCTTGGGGTCGATTGCGTCCGGGGGCGTGCTCGATCAAGTCTTTCAGCGCGACCCGAATCGAACGGGCCGACTGGCGGCAGGGTTCTGGCGCGGGTCGGGAGGCTTGATCTGGCAAATTGAGGAAGTGACCAAGCAGATTATTGAGAGTTGGGCCAATGCCCAAACCGGAGCCGATGCGCTGGATTCTGGTTTTGGGCAAATCGGTGTTGGCGTGGCGAGCGATGGTCAGTCGGTGATGGTGACGATCCTGTTCGGATGAGACCTCACAGACTTTTCCGTTGCCGAAAGGCCGCTGAGATCGTGCCGTCATCCAGATAATCCAGTTCTCCGCCGACCGGGACGCCTTGTGCCAAACCTGAAACGCTGACCCCGCAATCTTCTAACGCATCGGCAATGTAATAAGCGGTGGTTTGGCCATCTACTGTCGCGTTCAGGGCCAGAACAACCTCGCGGATGGCAGGGTCTTTCGCGCGCTCGGCCAATTCGGGAATGTGCAGATCTTCGGGGCCGACACCGTCCAGCGCCGACAGAACACCGCCCAGAACGTGATAGCGCCCTTTGAAAGCGCCTGTGCGTTCCAGTGCCCAAAGATCACCCGCCTCTTCGACGACGCAAATCGCGTCGGGGCTTCGGTCTGGGTTGCAGCAAATTGAGCATGGGTCGCGGGTATCAACGGCCCCGCAAACCGTGCAAGTCGCCACTTTCTCGGCGACCTCGGCCATCGCTCTGGCCAGTGGTTCCAACAGCAAATCGCGCTTTTTGATCAGGTGAAGGGCTGCGCGCCGCCCCGAACGCGGACCAAGACCCGGCAGTTTCGCCAGCAAGTCGATGAGCCGCTGAATCTCATCGCCGGTTTGGTTGGAATTTTCCATGTGGGTGTGATGCACGTCCGGCGGTTCGGATTCAAGTTCCCTTGCAGGGGTGCGATTGATATGGCGGTCGGGATGAGCCCTCCGCGCGCCGCAAATTGGTTGATTTTCACAGTCCTGCTGAGCTGTAGCGGATTGTTTGGCGCGGTGTTTTGGTGGGGTCTTGCCCCGCGCCGCGAGGGGATGTAACCGCCCGTCACTTGGTCGGACTGCCCACCCGGATCAAGGAGCCGTCAGGATCGACGAGATGGAACTCTCGCATGTTCCAAGTCTGTATCAGAGATGTCGCCGAACCGGGGAATACCTTCGCGGGGCAGATCGAGTTCACGAAACTGATCAGCCCATAAATCTGGGTCGTCGACATGCAGGTAGAACATCCAGTTCGACTGACTGGGGTCATGCTGATGCGGAAAGAAATGGAGCTAGAGATCGCCGCTATAGTCAGGAGCCTCGGTGGAATGGATCGTTTCAAAGCCGAGCTGATCGTAGAACGCGCGGGTGGCGGTGAAATCTCGACTCGGCAGAATGGGCGCGAAACGATCCATTGTTTCCGGTTATTGGCCCATCATGCCTTGCATGCCGGGGGGAAGTTGCATACCGCCCATCAGCTTTTGCATTTCCTCTTCGGCGCGCGCGGCTGCCTTTTCCTGAGCATCGGCGACCGCCGCGACGATCAGGTCTTCGAGCACGCCAGCCTCTTCGGCATTGATCAGCGACGGATCAATTTTAATACCTTTGAGGGTGCCTTTGGCGGTTGCTGTCGCGGTGATCATGCCGGCACCGGATGACCCCTGAACTTCGATCGAATCGAGGGACGCTTGCATCTCAGCGGCTTTCGCCTGCATCTGCTGCGCCTGCTCCATCATGCCTTTGAGGTCGCCCAGACCTTTTAATCCGCCAAACATTCAGTCTTCTCCAAATAAGTCGTCATCATCGTCGAGGTCTTCCCCATGTGGGGTCTCGCCCGCCTCTTCGCCAGTCAGGCGCTTGCGCGGGATTACACGTAATTCGGCATCCTTGAACACTTCCAGCCCTGCCGCCACAAGCGGATTTTTGCGGATGCGCGTTTCGAGGGATTGCATCTGCTCGCTGCGTTTTTCCGAGATTGTCTCTCCGCCGGGGGTATCACCAACCGAGACAATCCAGCGATGGCCCGTCCATTTCGACAATGCTTGGAGCAACCGACCGGAGAGGTCTTCGCGCGCACCGGCGGCGGGTTGAAATTCGATCCGTCCCGGCGCGAAAGAGATTAGGCGCACGCCGGTCTCGACATCGTACAGTAACTCGCCGTCTTTCATCTCGCTGATGAGCGCGACAACCGCGTCGAAACTTTGCGGGAGGTGGGCGGTCTCCGCTGTGGAGGCTGGGGCGGCATGTGCCTGTGTGATCTCCGTCGGCTGCGGCTTGGGCGTAGGGGCGGCATTTGAGGAGGCGACACTCAGCCGGGATTGCGGCGCGGGGCCGGGGTCGGGCTTTGGCGCGGGGGGCGGTGCGGCGCTGGTATTGTCTTCGGAGAGTTTTTTCACCAACTCCTCAGGCGTTGGCAAATCGGACACGGCACAAAGGCGAATGATGGTCATCTCTGCCGCCATGATCGCCGATGGCGCGCGGGCGAGTTCGTCCAGTGCTTTGAGCAACATCTGCCATGTTCGTGCGAGCACGCGCATTCCCAGAGAGTTGGCCAGTTCTGCCCCGCGTGCTGCGGCCTCTGCTCCGATCGAGGCGTCGTTCACCAAATCAGGCGAAATTTTCAACGTCGAGAGCCAATGGGTCGTCTCCGCCAGATCGCGCAGCGCGGCTTCGGGGTCTGCGCCGGAGCGATGCTGATCGCGCAACTCTTCCAACGCGGCCTTGGCATCGCCCTTCATGATCAAACTGAAAAGATCGAGCACACGGGCGCGATCCGCGAGGCCCAGCATGGAGCGAACGGCGGCGGCATCTTTGCCGCCATCGGCAATCGCCTGATCCAGCAAGGACAGCGAGTCGCGCACGGACCCTTCCGCCGCGCGGGCAATCAGGGCGAGGGCTTCGGAGTCAATCTCGACGCCTTCTTTGCTGCAAATATCCGCGAGGTGTTCAATCAAGCGTTCCGGTTCGATCCGTCGCAGGTCAAACCGTTGACAGCGTGAAAGAACTGTAACGGGCATTTTGCGAATTTCAGTGGTCGCGAACAGAAATTTGACGTGCTCGGGCGGTTCTTCGAGCGTTTTCAGCAGGCCATTGAACGCCTGTTTCGACAGCATGTGAGTCTCATCGATGATGAAGACCTTGTAGCGCGCCATCGCAGGGCGATATTTCGCAGCCTCGATGACCTCGCGAACATCGTCGATGCCGGTATTGCTGGCGGCGTCCATTTCGATGACATCGACATGGCGGCTTTCCATGATCGCCGTGCAATGCTCGCATGTGCCGCAGGGTTCGACGGTTGGCCCGCCTTGGCCATCCGCGCCGATACAATTCAAGCCTTTGGCAATAATTCGTGCTGTCGTCGTTTTGCCGATCCCGCGCACTCCGGTCAGGACGTAAGCATGGTGAATGCGGTCCTTTTCAAACGCATTGCGAAGGACGCGGACCATCGCCTCCTGTCCGATCAGGGCGGAGAAATCCTGAGGCCGGTATTTCCGAGCCAATACCTGATAGGCACCGTGGGTTTCGTCGGTCATGGGGCGGTTGATCCTCGCGTCATGATCCGAGGGTACGATGCAGGGCGTTTGGGGTAAAGTGCGCGGATTTTTTCACGAGTTGCTCTCGATGATTGCTGCGCAATCATTTGCCGCCAAAGCGTCAGATCTTGCGGAGAGTGTCGCCGCGTTTGCACAACAAACGTTAAGTGAGAAGCCGCGCGACCCGAAACCTAACCGTTGTGGCTGCTTCCTTCCGGACC
>CAZJWF010000068.1:0-17394 GCA_964549375.1 uncultured Neomegalonema sp. | reverse complement strand
CCAGCTTTGGCCGCGCAGTAATTCCCTTGCCCGGGATTACCCGTCGTGCCGACAACGGAGGTGATATTGATGATGCGGCCCCAACGTGCCTTCATCATCCCGCGCAGTGACGCGCGGCAGAGGCGAAAATTTGCCGTCAGGTTCACGGCAATCACCGCGTCCCACTCCTCGTCTTTCATCCGCATAAACAGGTTATCGCGCGTGATGCCGGCATTGTTCACCAGAATATCCAGCGAGCCGAGCGCTCCGGCCACGGCCCCCGGCAACGCATCAACTTCGCTGAGGTCCGAGAGGTTACAGGCGTGAACTTCTGCGCGCTCGCCCAGACTATCACGCAGCTCCTCCAGTGGTCCGGTCCTTGTCCCAGACAGAGCCACCGTTGCGCCTTGTGCGTGCAGCGCTTTGGCAATCGCGCCACCGATACCGCCTGACGCACCCGTCACCAGCGCATTTTTGCCTTCCAGTGAAAACATCTGAGACTTCCTTAGAGAGTTTCAATCAGAGCATTAATTTCGACCGGTGTTCCGGCATTGGCGGCAGAGACACTACGGTCGATGCGCTTGGCCAGTCCCGACAGAACCTTGCCTGCGCCCAATTCGACCAGTTGATCAACGCCTTTACCCGCCATCCACTGAACGCTTTCGCGCCAGCGCACGGAACCCGTAACTTGTTGTACGAGCAATTCGCGAATTTCCGCCGGGTCCGTCACAGCCTCGGCTTTGACATTGGCCACGAGCGGCAACATCGGCGCGGAAATCTCGGTCTGTGCCAGCGCCTCGGCCATTTTCTCCGCTGCCGGAGCCATGAGCGCGCAATGGAAAGGTGCGGAAACCGGCAGGAGCATTGCGCGCTTTGCGCCCTTTTCCTTGGCCAAATCGCAAGCGCGCTCAACCGCCGCTTTATCACCGGAGATCACGACTTGTCCCGGCGCGTTATCATTCGCGGCTTCGCAAACCTCGCCTTGTGTTGCCTCTTCAGCAACCTCACGTGCGGCATCCAGATCAAGCCCCAGTATCGCCGCCATTGCACCAACGCCAACCGGCACAGCCGCTTGCATTGACTCGCCGCGCAGCCGCAATAGCCGCGCCGCATCCGTGAGCGATAGCGCGCCCGCTGCCGTTAGCGCGGAGTATTCCCCTAGCGAGTGCCCGGCGACATACGCGCCCTTATCCGCCAGTACAAAGCCGCCCTCGGTTTCGAGCACCCGTGCTGCCGCGACCGAAACGGCCATCAGCGCGGGCTGTGCATTTTGAGTCAGGGTCAGCGCGTCCTGATCCTCGCCCCACATAACCGACGATAACGACTCGCCCAGTGCCTCATCGACTTCGTCAAAAACGGCCTTAGCCACGGGGGAGGCATCGGACAAATCCTTGCCCATCCCCAAAACCTGCGATCCCTGTCCGGGAAAAACAAACGCGCGCATGAAATCCCTCTGATTTTTATTATCTGGCGGGAGGCATACGAGGCCACGCCCGGAAACTCAAGCAAAGCGCTTGTTTCCGCGCTGAAGGCGAATACCAGACGGCACGGCATTCTGGATAATGGGGATCATCATCGGTTTTGTTCCGACGATCCAAAATGGCTGGCGTCCGCTTTTGTGGCTCTGAATTGCCCGAACCAGTCAGCTCAGCAGGCGAGATGACATGGCACGGGGAGATTTTGCGCTTGACAATGTTTTTATTTTGTTCTTATAAATACCCATTGTTTTCAGCATAAAGGACAAACGACCCGGTGATCGAACAGGCCATTGAAACGCAACGACTGAGGTTGCTTCGCATTATTGCGGGGTTGCTGACGTTGGTTGCGGTTGCGTCGATGGGTCCGGTCTCTCGGATGTTTCCCTTGCACGTCCGGTCGTTCGTTTGGTCGATCCTTAGCCGCGCTGAATTGGCGGCGGCGAACTTGGTCATTGCTCAGGCAGGGGTGTTCGCAACGCTATCGCGCAACGAGGTGGATCGAGCACGGCTGTTTCACTGCGCCGCAATCCGCAACGCGCATGCGCCAGAGCGAGACGTAATCCCTGCCCTAACCATCTTGCGGCGGCGGTTGAGAATATTGCGGAATATTCTCGAACACCTGCCGCATCATGGAATGCGATTGCTGCGCCGAGCCGCCCGTCACCGGAAGGCTCGCATCCGGCAACCCCGCGCGGATTACGCGCTTTCCCGCGTGCCAACACTGGACGACATGCGGCTGGTACTGGACCGTGTTGAGCGTCCACCCGACTGAATTTTGTCGTCACATCACAGCGAAGTAATCCCTCGCACCTCCCTCCCGAAACCGGGGCGGGAGGCGCAGGCGTGTGCGCGATTTATGCTCTAAAAGACGCCGTTAGTTGGCGGGCCTGAAATCGAAATCGGATCGTAGCTTTGTCCCGGATGAATCGGCGAGTCGAATGTCGGCGCGCCAAATCCGTCGCGAATATCCGGAATGCCGTATTGCGAAGACGGACGACGCTGAATGGGCGCGCCAGTAAACGGATCAATCCCTGCCGGAGCCGGGGGCGCGCCCGCATTTGCACTCGCCAATCCGACTGGCACCATCGGAATGTCTTCCGAACCGCCCGGAACCAGTGGCACGGCACTGGCGCTGCGATAAATTATCTGGCCATCCGGTCCTTCAAGCTGAGCCGCGAGGGTCGGCTGACGGACACCGGCGAGGGCTTCGGAGCGGAAATTGATCGAATACGGCAGGGGCAAAACACCGCTGCGGATAAAACGCTGCTCGATCTCTGGGTCATTGATACCCGCGCCTGCCGCATCATAGACTCGAACAGTGAGGACCGACTCCGGCGGAAACCGGCCATCGCCGCTTTCCGCAAAAGCCACGCCGCGAAGTACGATGTCTTGCGGTACGCCGCCCGGCCTTTGAAGACCCGGCGCAGCGAGCCGTTGAGGTTGAATCGCTTGACCGCCCCCCGGCGTCACGGCCCCCGGCGGCGGCAATGGTTGCGATAGCCTCGGATCAGCCGCGCGCGGAGCCGACGAACAAGCCGCCAGCGCAAACAGCGCGGTAACGACCGCCATGCGGCCAAAGATTGGGTTGAACATGTTTCTCTCCGCCAAGGGTTTCTGCCCCAACTACCACACGCCACGAGAAGGGGTCGCGCAATCGTTCAAACAGTAGTTTGCTTTTGACGGAAAGTGAATCCCGGTTTCAACCCGTGATGTAACTCTGGGTCGATCAGTGTCTCGAAAGACCCGCGTCTCAGGCGACGACGCGGCTGTCCCGTGAGAATGTTTCGATCAAACCTTCGTAGATATGACCGATGGGCAACATCGCCCCACATTCTTCGAACCCTTCCCGCGCGAGCAACAACCGCAAACGGGCGACAATCCCTAGCCGTTGCTCGTTGGTAAGGACCAGACGATGCACAGAGGCTGGACGGTCTTTACATTTTCGGGAAGGCGCAGCGAGTGCCTGTTCCGCCGCGCTGCGAACGTCTTCGTCTGAAATCAACTTCCGAAGACGATTGATCGATTCTTCGGTCATGTCGAATACTTGTGCCATCATCTCTTAACCCAGCTTCTGTATCACCGGAATGCGCCTTTTACCGACGGCCCCACAACGCACATTCCGAACCATAAACGTTACGTTGGCGTTGATTCCGTCGTTAGACTCACCAAAAAACGACGTCGATTGTCACAAAAGAGTCGCTTGCTGAAATCAAACAGGAACAAAAGAAAAACTTTTGCTTGTTTCCCAAAGCCGCATCGGTATCTTCCGACGGAATTGGGACAACGGAAGCGAGTCGGGACGATGGCGGGCAGCGTAAACAAAGTTATTCTGGTTGGGAATTTAGGGCGCGATCCTGAAGTTCGCAGTTTTCAGAACGGGGGCAAGGTTTGTAACCTCGCACTGGCCACCTCGGAAACCTGGAAAGATAAACAGACCGGTGAACGCAAAGAGCGCACGGAATGGCACCGCGTCTCGATCTATCAAGAAGGGCTGGTGCGGATTGCCGAGCAATATCTGCGTAAAGGATCGAAAATTTACATCGAGGGACAGCTCGAAACCCGGAAATACACCGACCAAGCGGGCGTCGAGAAATACACCACCGAAGTTACTCTTCGCCCCTATCGCGGCGAGATGACGATGCTGGACTCTGCGAGTGGGTCCGGCGGCGGTGGCGGAGGAGGATACGGCGGCGGTGGCGGCGGCGGTTATGATGACCGGGGCGGTCCTTCATCCGGCGGTGGAGGCGGCGGCTTTTCCAGCGGCGGCGGCAATTTCAACAACGACCTCGACGACGAGATTCCGTTTTAAGGTTTACTGCTGTAGGCGGCGGAGACCCGGAACGATGTGGGTCATCCGCCCCCTTTTGCAGTGCCATGAATTGATAGCGCGCGATGGGGCATTCTATCGAACGCGATTGGACGGCAGTCGGAAAATACTCAGATCAACTAAATGTTGTCACAAACGACCCAGCGCATCGGCCATGAGCAGGTATGCTCGGCCCGTTCTGGTATCCGACAATTCGACGACGAGCTTATCGTCAGCCCCCTCAACGAAGAGCCGCTTTACCATCACTAGGTAGCGTTCAACAAACCGCTCGCTGAGTTTGCGGAACTTGTCATCGGCAGTGATTTTCGCTGTGATACGGCTCTGCTCGACGGGGGCTTCGATCGGGTTCACACCTTCCCGGCCTTCCAGATGCCCGCGCCATGCAGCCACGGACGACATTTCCGGTTTAAAGTCCTCCATGTAGAGGTCAATATCCGCCAGCGTCGCAAGCGTATCCTCGGATGATTGCAACAGCGCAGCCGCCTCCGTATCCGTCAACACATCGTAGAGTGCGTCGAGTGTGGCCGTGTCGCGCTCGTTTTCGGGGAAGTTCGCCGCCCTGACGAATTTCTCCCAATCGAGAGCACGAGGCATAAACTCAAAATCTTCTTTCTGCGGTGCAGGCGCAGAGGGGGGCGGCGCATTTAACGCGACCGCTGGAGCCGGAGCTGGTTCATCCAGACTGGGTGCGCCAAGCGAGGGAATCTCTACGGATGGTTCATCGTTGCGGCTGGCCCCAAAGCTCATCGTGGCGATCCCAGCACCGATCGCCGCCCCCACCACCGCCTTCGGCGTAGACGGGCCGAGGTCGTCGAACGGATCAACCGATTGGTCCATTGCAGACACAGCTTGTGGCACTTGCGGCGGTTGGGGCGGCGCAACATCAATTGGAGGTGGGGTTTGGATCACAGCGACGTCTTCGCGCAAAGCCGCAAAGGTGTCTTCCGTACCAGAACGCGCGGACGAGGGCGGCGGAGGGGGTGGCGCCGTGTCCTCTTCAACAAGCTTTTTCCACCCTGCCGATTGTGCGGCCTCGCGCAATGTCGTTCGCAGAACATCAACTGCTGGTTCGGGCGAGAGGGTCAGGTCAATGGCTGATGCCGTTTGGCTTGCTTCGTCGGCACCGCCTTCTTCCTGACGAGTGGAGTTTTCTGCGTCACTGGAGTCAGTCTCGCCAGGTACCATCGCGGCCGTCGACACGGCTCCCGCTGTTACTGACGTCAAGGCCCGGCTGCGCTCAGCGGCTCGTTCGGCGGCATTATCAAAAGCCGCAGCCTGCTTTGCCAACGCCGTTTCCATCGTGGACATCTGCGTTTGCAGCGCCGACATGGCATGGTTGGCGCGTTCAATCTCCCGGTGGAGATGCCCCGGACCCATCGCGATCAATTCACCCGCCGGGCTGTCCGGCGCAGGCAACATCCGCTCCGCTCGCTTTTCGGCGTTCTCAGCAGCATCGGCCAGCAGAACGGCAGCTTTGGCGAGGCGGCGGCTTTCATCGCGCAGCTCAACCGAGCGCCGAACCAGCCAAGCAATGACCCAGATCAGCAACAGAGGGCCGATGATTACCGAAAGGATCATCATCCAATCCGCAAACCCAAGCCGATTCCCCGCCGCATCCAGCACGACCCGCGGATCGCCGGGAAGAGAGAACCGCGCCCAAGAAAATGCGATGACGGCAGCGGTCCAAATAACCGACGCCACCAACGCAATAAACCAGACATTTCCGGGTGAACCAGAGGGAGCATAACTGACACGCGGACGCGCCCGTGCACCGGACCGCCGCATCGGTGTATCGTCGAGCAAGTCGTCCAACGGATCACCGGGAGTGGCGCGTCGACCCTGTGAT
This sequence comes from uncultured Neomegalonema sp., assembly GCA_964549375.1. GTDB lineage: Bacteria > Pseudomonadota > Alphaproteobacteria > Rhodobacterales > Rhodobacteraceae > JAHDDY01. The sequence continues at coordinate 11,264 of CAZJWF010000068.1, read as the reverse complement.
GTGAAACCCGTCATTCCCAGCGCATCCATAAAACCTACAGTCCGTACCCACCGCTTCGGGTGGGCCTATGCCGCAGGTGGTAGCGCGGCAATGCCCTGAAAGACAAGGCATAACCGCGCAAAATGCCCTAAAGGTCAGAGGTAGTTTATTTCGAGAATCTCGTAACAGCGACCACCACTCGGGGTAGAAACCTCAACACTATCACCAACTTCTTTCCCGATCAGCGCTCGAGCGAGGGGGGAATTAATGTTCAACTGCCCCGCTTCGATATTGGCCTCGACCTCGCCAACGATGCGGTAGTCCTTTTCCTCGTCGGTATCCTCGTCGACCAACTTAACGGACGCACCGAACTTGACGGTATCGCCAGAAAGCTGTGCAGGATCAATCACGTCGGCGCGCGATATCAAGCCTTCAAGCTCGATGACCCGACCTTCGATAAAGCTCTGGCGCTCTCGCGCGGAGTGATATTCGGCGTTCTCCGACAAATCACCATGCTCGCGAGCTTCCGCGATTGCCTTGATGACCTCAGGCCGATCCACTGATTTCAGCTTCTTCAGCTCTTCTTCCAAACCGGCATAACCGGTTGGCGTCATTGGAACTTTTTCCATCTCATCACTCCCGTCCCATTCGCATACGAGGCGAATTTCAGGACAAAAAAGACACCCCCTCCGAAACCGGTGGGAGCGCACTAGCACTTCGTGAGCGGGAGAATTTACGGATGAATTCTCTCAATTTCAAGCCTAACGAGGCTATGCTGTAAAAAATGGGAAATATCGACACACATCATCGCCCTCAAAAAAGAGGAAATCCATGAAAGTCCCATTACGGTTATGTTTCGCCTGACCGTTGAACCATTTGAAAAAGCGTCAGAAATAATCCTGAAGTGGCGTAACCTCTAACGAACCTGCACGCAGACTTTCGACCGCACGAGCCGCGGCAAGTGCCCCCGCAGCCGTCGTGTAATATGACGTTTTCATCTTCAAAGCGGTCGCCCGGATCTCAAAACTATCCTGAATCGCTTGGGCGCCATCGGTGGTGTTGAAGACCAGTTGAACACCGCCGTCCTTCATCCGATCGACAATATGCGGGCGGCCCTCATAAACCTTATTGATTTTTTCAACCTCAACGCCCTGCTCAACAAGGTAATCTGCGGTTCCGCCAGTTGCGATGATGGCCATGCCATTCGCCGTTAGGCGCTTTGCCGCATCGACGATGGCGCTTTTGTCTTCATCGCGAACTGAAATGAAGGCTGTCCCCTCAGTTGGCGGCGGAGCACTCGCAGCAATCTGACTTTTCAGGAACGCGCGGTTGAAACTCTTATCCAGCCCCATTACCTCGCCAGTCGAGCGCATCTCCGGCCCCAAAAGCGTATCCACGCCGGGAAAACGAGCGAAGGGAAAAACGGCTTCTTTTACGGCGATATGGCTGATCGGTTCGTGCGAGATTGGCAGGTCAGAGAGCTTTTCGCCCGCCATAACCCGCGCCGCAAATTTAGCAATCGGTTGGCCAATGGCCTTGGCGACAAACGGCACCGTCCGCGACGCACGCGGATTCACCTCTAGAATATAAATCTCATCGTCCTTAATCGCGAATTGCACGTTCATGAGGCCGCGGACATTTAGCCCGTTCGCCAACGCTTCCGTCTGACGGGTCAATTCCGCGATGGTTTCGTCACTAAGCGAATGTGGTGGTAGCGAGCACGCACTATCGCCGGAGTGAATACCCGCCTGTTCAATATGTTCCATGATGCCAGCAACGAATACCGCTTCCCCGTCGCAAATCGCATCCACGTCAACCTCAACTGCGCCCGTCAGATAACTGTCGAGCAGTAGCGCTTTGCCATCGGATACCTTCATGGCTTCGTCGATGAACCGATCGAGGTGCGCCTCATCGCGAACAATTTCCATCGCACGCCCCCCCAAAACATTCGAAGGACGCAGGACAACGGGATAGCCAATCGACGCCGCCTTCGCTTTGGCCTCCGCGTGGGTAAGCGCAGTATCATTTACCGGCTGCTTCAGGTTTAGATTTTGCAGCAGTTTTTTGAACCGATCACGATCTTCCGCAAGATCAATGGCATCTGGCGACGTACCGAGAATTGGGATGCCCGCGGCTTCTAAAGCAGGCGCGAGTTTCAGCGGAGTTTGACCTCCGAACTGAACAATCGCACCGTGGAGCGTTCCTTCCTCTTGTTCCTTGAGCAAAACCTCAACAACATCTTCATCTGTCATCGGCTCGAAATAAAGCCGGTCAGAGGTGTCATAATCCGTCGAAACAGTTTCAGGGTTACAGTTGACCATAATGGTCTCATAGCCTTGCGCCTCTAGCGCGAACGCCGCGTGACAACAGCAATAGTCAAACTCAATACCTTGCCCGATCCGATTTGGCCCCCCGCCCAAAATCGCGACCTTTTTACGATTTGTCGGCTCTGACTCGCATTCGGCAAAGCCCATATGGTCGGTCTCGTAGGTCGAATACATATAGGGGGTAATCGCCTTGAACTCTGCGGCGCACGTGTCGATCCGTTTATACACTGGGCGAACATTGAGCTTTCGCCGCGCGGCGGTTACGGCTCTTTCTGTCGTGTTGGCAAGCGCCGCAATGCGCGCGTCGGAAAAGCCCATGCGCTTTAGCTTGGGCAGCTCTGACACCACATCTTCCACTTCGTCGTTCACGAGACGACGTTCGGCTTCCACAATTCCCGCCATCTGGCGCAGAAACCACGGGTCGAACATTGTCACCTTTTGGATTTCTTCCAAGGTCAGACCTTCACGCATCGCTTGGGCGATCACCCGTAGTCGATCTGGCGAGGCTTCACCGAGGGCGCGTAGCATCGCGGCCTTGCGATCAGAAGCGGATTGTGCCTTTTCGACATCCGGGATGGCGATATCGTCCAAACCAGACAGGCCCGTTTCCAGCGAGCGCAGCGCCTTTTGTAAGCTTTCCTGAAACGAGCGACCAATCGCCATCGCCTCGCCGACCGACTTCATCGCCGTGGTAAGCTCTGGTTTAGCGCCGGGGAATTTTTCGAAAGCAAAGCGCGGAATTTTCGTGACGACATAGTCAATCGTCGGCTCGAAGCTGGCCGGTGTCGCCTTGGTGATGTCGTTATCCAGCTCATCCAACGTGTATCCAATGGCGAGCTTTGCCGCGATCTTGGCAATCGGAAACCCTGTCGCTTTCGATGCCAGTGCGGATGAGCGCGACACGCGGGGGTTCATCTCGATGACGACCATGCGGCCATCCGCAGGGTTAATTGCCCACTGCACGTTTGATCCACCGGTTTCGACGCCGATCTCGCGCAGGACGGCAATCGAGGCATCGCGCATCCGCTGGTATTCTTTATCGGTCAATGTCAGCGCCGGAGCAACAGTGATCGAGTCGCCCGTATGCACGCCCATCGGATCGACATTCTCAATCGAGCACACGATGATCGCATTGTCCGCTTTGTCGCGGACGACTTCCATTTCATATTCTTTCCAACCGAGTAAACTTTCGTCGATCAGAATTTGGCTCATTGGCGACGCATCAAGGCCCGACAAACAAATGCGCTCGTAATCTTCTTTATTATAGGCGACCCCGCCGCCTGTACCGCCGAGGGTAAAGGCAGGTCGAATGATCGCTGGCAGACCAAGAGTTTCAAATGCATCCCATGCTTCAGCGATCGTGGTGGCGATTGCCGATTTAGGGTTTTCGAGGCCAATCTTCTCCATCGCCTCGGCAAACAACTTACGGTCTTCCGCTTTCGCAATCGACGCGCCGTTAGCCCCGATCAGTTCGACACCCAGCCGTTCCAGCGAGCCGTCTTCATCGAGCGCCAAAGCGGTATTCAAGGCAGTTTGCCCACCCATCGTCGGCAACAGGGCATCCGGCCTTTCTTTTTCGATGATCTTGCGAACGAACTCAGGAGTGATCGGTTCAATGTAGGTCGCATCGGCCAGATCAGGGTCCGTCATGATCGTGGCTGGATTCGAGTTGACCAAAATAACCCGATACCCCTCTTCACGAAGGGCTTTGACCGCTTGCGCGCCGGAATAATCGAACTCACACGCTTGGCCAATGACGATAGGCCCCGCCCCGATGATGAGGATGGAGGCGATATCTTCGCGTTTCGGCATGTGCGGTGTCCCGACTCGGATTTTGGCTAAACGAGCGTTATCTATGCTATGGGACGCCTCGGGGGAACCGCTTTATTGCAGTTTTTCTCAGGATCGCTCCCTCAGATGCTCTGCTTGAGGGCGAGAGAAGCCATCCGCGACTGTTGATCTGGGGCAAAACGATAGGCACCGTGCGGTGTGGCGAAGTCGAGCAGATCTTCCGCGCGCACCCCTGCCCCTAGATTATGAACGATCAACGGATTACCCGTGCGCGGATCAATGCGATTAACGACAACGCCGATATGTGGTTCGCCGCCGCTCAAGCGCCAAGTAATCACATCACCCGGCTGATAATCTGATCCGAGTGGAATCGCCGCGCCGACACGCTCAAAAAACGCCTCAAGGTTTACAACCCGTCGGTGGTCGATATTCGGGTCTGCTTTTTTCAGGCCGTATATCTTCCTGCTGGGATAAGCTGAAAAGGCGCGGCGCATGTCTTCGTGCACCATGCTCTGTAAATCAATGCCAAGGCTGCGATAGCTGCGGATCACGACATCCGTACATACGCCAGTCTCTTCGGAAACATCACCCCACGGATAGCCGATCTTTTTATAATCGGCGACGTAGGCGACGTTGGGGTTCAGGCGTGCAAGCGCAGATGTGGACAATTCTTGCCCGAACGCTTCAGATGGCGTGTTGCGGATGCGTGCGGGTGGAGCCGAAACGCCAAGCGCCTCACTCGCGTGATAGTTCGCCTTGAGCGCCGCGATATTATAGCTGCTAGCCCGCGTCGGGGCCGCATTTGGAATATCGTCAACAGGATCATCCCGGATTGGTGCCATTTGTCCCCGGCCAAGAGGTGCCGATGCATCAAGGTATTGCGGCGGCAATGCCTCTGGTACGCCGACGATCTCAGACGGAGTCTCGCCGAAAGCTTCATAGGGCAGCGCTTGAACTGTTTGGAGCGGCTGCGCTTCGACAACGTCCGTGTAAACGATTTCAGATTGGGCGGGCGTGTCCGTAACTTGACCGACAGACTCGGCCAAATCAATCGTCTCCGGCACTTTATCGCCGGCAGACACTGAAATCTGCTCGTCAGGAACTGCGGCAATCCGATCCGGCAGAACACTTGTTTCCGGTTTTTCTATAGGTGCTTTCGCGGCAGGTGCAGAAGATTGTGTAAGGGTTGCTGGGTTTCCAGCGCATCCCGCAACCGCAAAACCCAATGCCCAATAACTGACAAATCGAAAAGATTTCATGGGGTTTACCCTTTTCCTGCCCGGCCTTTTTTAAGCGCGTCCGTAACGTATACACTCATTTTCGTTACATTTCACCTGCACTTCTCCCAACAAAATGAGAACAAAATCACACAGCCGTCACGTTTTCGCGGGAACACCTGCATTTACTTGGATGTCGCAAAAGCCGACGTCATACCTCGGTTAAACATTTGAGGAGGTCCGACATGCGTCGCATCGCGTTTCTAGCACTCTCGATTTCGGCTTTCGCAGCCACGGCATATGCTGACCCGCTGCCGGGAGTGTCACATGATGCCGCCGCACTGGCACAGATCGCAAAAGCGCCGCCGGTATCGCCGCCGCGCACGCGATACAAAGATGCTTCGGGCGCACCGATTTATACGAACCGTCTGGTCTTCGAGCGTTCGCCTTATTTGCGTCAACACGCCCACAACCCTGTCAACTGGCGACCTTGGGGGCCTGAAGCGCTGGCTGAGGCAAAAGCTCGCGACGTGCCGTTGTTTTTATCCGTCGGTTACGCAACCTGTCACTGGTGCCATGTGATGGAAGAAGAAAGCTTCGACAACGCTGAAATTGCCGAAGTCATGAATGCGAACTTCGTTCCGGTCAAAGTGGATCGTGAGACGCTGCCCGATATCGACGCGCAGTACATGATCGCGACTCAAATCCTGACAGGGCGCGGAGGCTGGCCGAACAACCTGTTTCTGCTGCCCGATGGCCAACCGATTGTGTCGACCAGTTATCAGCCACCGGGCATTTTTTCAGATACTTTGTCAACGCTCGCCGTTGACTGGCGCGACGGGGAAGGCCGCGTCGCAATGCGCGAGCAAGCAGCCTCTGTCGCAGAGTTTGTGCGCCTGATCACTGGATCGCGGACAGCAGCACAAGACATCACCCCTGCAACCTTTGAAAAGGCTGTGTCAGGCTTACTCGCCGACCACGACGATTTTCAGGGCGGTTTCGGCAAAGGGCCGAAATTCCCGAATGAAGGCATGATCCGTTTCCTGCTCGACAACTACGAGCGCATGGGAGACCGCAGCGGGGCACAGGCCGCCTTATTAACTCTGCGCCATATTGCAGCGGGCGGGATTCATGATCACGTCGGCGGTGGCTTTCACCGATATGCGGTCGATCAAAACTGGCGCACGCCGCACTTTGAAAAGATGCTCTATAATCAGGCCTTGTTGTCTCGCAATTTCTTGCAAGCCTATCGCCTGACAGAAGACCCCGTTTTTGAGCGCGCTGCGCGGCGGGCTTTGGATTACGTCATCCGCGATATGACCGCGCCAGAGGGTGCCTTTTTTGCGGCACAAGACGCTGACAGCGCGCATTCTCTTGGTGGGAAGGCCGAGGAAGGTGTCTACTATACATGGACCTACGATCAGCTTGATGCGGTGTTAGGCGGCAATGCAGATCCGGTTCGTCAAGCACTTGGTCTGGACAAGCAACCGACAATTCCAAGCGGTGCCGTCGCCCATGTGTCACCGGATCGTCCCACCGACTTCGCAAGCCTTGAACCATTCCTCGAACAGATGCGCGTTGCACGGGCGAACCGCCCTGCTCCGATCACCGATACGAAACTGATCGCAGGTTGGAACGGGTTGATGATCCGCGCTCTTGTTGACGGTTCGGAAACTTTGAAAGATCCGCGTTACCTGCAAGCCGCGACCCGCGCCGCCGATTTTGTTACCGGTAGAATGTTGTCTCCAAACGGTGATCTTGCTCGTGCTTGGGCAGGTGGACCGCTGGAAGAAGGCGGCCTTCGCGATTACGCTTGGATGGGGCTGGCTTTGGTGGCCCTCTCCGATGCGACCGATGACACCCGCTATCTCTCACTCGCACAAAAGCTGAGCGACGAGACGATGAAGCGGTTTCACGAGGCCCCTACTGCGCCATTGAGAATGGCGCAAACGGCGGGGCCGCTTGGTCACAGTTACGATGTCATCGAGGGATCGACACCGACGGGCAATGCTTCCGCACTTGAGCTATTTGCAATGCTTTCTCGGAGAGGCGAGGACCACAAAGCCGTCGATAACATTCAGCGCGCAGATAACCTGCTCGCCGCTTTGTCAGGATCGATTGTGGAAGCACCAGATGCGAATATCTCTTCGGTTATTGCGGCGGCAATCTATCGGAATGGCGAGACGGGCCTGACACGCCGCCTCGGCGGTGGAACTGCGACCGCACGCATCGCAGTCGCAGGTGATAGACTGACGGTTGATCTCGATTTCGCGCCGGGTTGGCACGCCAATTCGCACCAACCACTGAACCCAGATCTAATTGCGACGGCGCTGAACGGGTCAGGGCTTGGCTCGGTTTCGTATCCGAATCCAAAGATGATTTCGCTCGGTTTTCAGGATGAACCTGTCGCCGTATTAGAAAACAAGGCGCGGATTGAGGCGGCGATTGGGCCGCAAGCTGAAAGCGCAGAACTGACGATCCAAATTTGTGGATCGGATCGTTGCCTACCCCCCGAACAGCATGTGTTCCGGCTGCCAGCCAGCTCGATCTAATATCTCCGATGCCCCGGACTATTCATCCGGGGCGTCGCGATCGTTCGGATACTGTTCGGAGGATGGAAAAGGCGGGAGCCAATCTTCTCTCCGAGCACACCAACTCTCGTAAGTGGGCGTCAATTGATCCGGCGCGTCGAGCGCCCCCAAATGCACCTCAATCTCTCTCCCGGTTCGCGCAAAGACAGATGAACCGCAGCGGAGACAGAAGTTTCGTCCCTCGTAGTCGCTCGTCTCTCCCTCAATGCGTACAGCATCTTCAGCAAATATCGCCGCCGCATAAAACAGTGCGCCATGATGTTTACGGCAATCGAGGCAATGGCAAACGCCTACTCGATCCGGCTGGCCAGACGCAATAATTCTGACTTCGCCGCAGAGGCAACCACCTGTGAATTGTTTCAAGGCTCACCTCCCGGCTCTGCAAATTATACCCGTGGATGCGCGCTCTCCGCTCATCGTCGCAATAACCACCAAACCAGTCCCGCAGAAAAGCTCGCCATCAAAGTCAGCATGGCGCAAACAATCAAGAACCCCGACGCCGTATTCGCCCACGGCATCCCACCAACATTCATTCCTAGTAATCCGGTCACAAAGGCAATCGGCAAAAAGATCACAGACACGACGGACAAAACCAGCATGATCGTGTTTTGACGCTCGGTCATTCGGGCGGTCATCTCGTCGCGCAGGACCGCCGCCCGCTCTTGAATAGAATCGAGATCACCAACAATCCGCTCAAAGGCCTCTGCTTCTTCGGAAAGCAACGCCCCATCGGGCAACCAGTACGGTGGTTGATCGGATAACTGCCTCAGGGTTCGGCTTTGCGGTGCGATGTGCCGCCGGATCATCACCGCATCTTGCCGCGCATCCGTAAAGGCAGCGCGCGTGGCAGCATTAGGAACAACGGTATCTGACAAAGCATCAAGCTCATGCGCTTCGATAATTTCTTCCAACTCATCAAGCACAGGTTCGACGCGCGCGTGAAGTTCTTGCACCAACCTTTCAACGAACGCCGCTGGAGACGCCGGTGCATGACCGGCGCGGATATCGTCGACCAGCACATCCACCGCCCGCAGCCGCCGCAAACCAACGGTGACAATCCAGCCCGCGTCAATGAAGAGCCGGATTGAGACCATATCCTCTGGCTCAGCACCTTCGTTCAGATTAACGCCCCGCAGGATCAAAAGGCCTTTGCCATCAATCTCGGTGTAACGAGGGCGGGTGTCTTCCGCCATCAATGCCCAAGCCAGCGTGTCGGGCGGCGTCTCTCCGTCCAGCAACCACGCCTGAGATTTCGGTCCATCCCGGTGCAAATGTATCCAACGCCAAGCTCCCTCAGAGATCGGAGCGTCCAGCCCGTTCCAATCAATCTCCGCTACCGACCCATTCGAGGCGATATCCCATGCTCCAAGCAGGCCGTCATTTACCAGTTCCACTACATGCACTCCCTCAAGTGAAGGCGAGTGTAGGCGAGAAGGCTCCAATCATCCAAGCTCTGACGGTTTCGCGAAGGGATGTCGGTTTAATCGTAGAACGTTCACAGGCTAATCATATCCAATGAACTACGCGACAGGCGCTCAACGCCCTTCTCCGTCACTAGCACGGAATGCCCCCAGCACATCGCTAGTCCGGCATCCGAGTCCATTAAGATCATATGTAGGAAGAACACCTGCCCCGCCTGCATGATCAACGGGTTGCCCTCGTAGAACATCGGAAAATCAACCCAGATTGGATTGTAGACAGCCCCCATACCATAGCCGCAGGCTTGCAGACGCGCGTGACTCATGCCGCGTTTATCAAAGACCTGCGCATGAGCATCGAAAACGTTGCCCATAGGGTCGCCGGGCCGAATTGCCGCCTCGCACGCTTCCAAGGCTTCGACCGCCGCCGCGTGCATATGCTTTTGCGCGTCGCTTGCCTCACCGACGATCAGCGTCCGCATCATCGCCGCATGATAGCGCGCGTAGGCTCCCGACCATTCCAGTGTCAGTTGATCCCGTGCGTCAAGCGTTCGTCGACCCGAATAGTACCGACATAACAGCGCGCCCGGGCCAGAGCCGAGAATGAATTCATTGCCCGCATAGTCGCCGCCGCCCTTAAAGACTGCGCCCTGCATCGCGGCCAAAATATCACCTTCGAAGGCTCCAGCGTGCGTCGCATCAATCGCTGCATCCAACGCATCGTCTGACAACGCCGCTGCCCGGCGGTGCATTGCAATCTCAGCCTCAGATTTGACCCGGCGGCACTCGCGAATAACGTCAGAGGCTTCGACCAGGTTGGGGATGACAGCCCGCACCATATCACCATTCCACGTCGTCAAACCGGGAGTCTGAGTTTCCCACCCCAAACGTTTACTGGAAAGTCCCCGTAATAAGAGGAGATTGGCCAAGTCCTGCGCAGGGGTTGCTCCCTCGACTTCCGTCCAGATGTGAATTTGATCTTCGGCAAGGATCGAGGTGTGCCGCGCTTGCCGCAAATCGGGCGCGCGGGTCAGCAAGTCAATTCGACCATCCGCGCTCAACAACATGCACTGAAACATTGCAAAGCCGAACGTGTCGTATCCAGTCAACCAAAGATGACTTTCAGGTGCGAACAGCAAAATTGCATCCAGATCGGCTTTTTCGAGTGCAGTAGTCGCACGCGCAATACGTGCTTCAAATTCAGCGAGGCTAAAATGTAGCGGCATAGATAAACCTGTGATTAGCGTTTATGGTCGATGCCTGCCACCACATTGAAGCTGACGCCAGCCCGTTTACGACATTCAGGCCGGTTCCGGCGGTTATCCTGCTCGCGCTTTCAACTCGACCTCGACAAAGCTCTGTTCTGCGTCGCCCGTGCTGATTACATCATGCTCGACACCGAATGATCTGAAATACGACTGACCCGCCTCCATCAAGAATTCGATTTCATTCCCGTCCTTGATGACGCCGTACAACGCGGCACGTCGGCGCTGGATGACGGTCGGGTAAGGAGGCGTCGCGGCTTCGCTGTGGACGACAAGGGATGCACTATTCGCTTTGTCAAATGACAGTTTCCAGCGCCATGCGTCTGCGAAGGACGGCTTTTTTCGCCAATACATATCTTTATGAAGGTGATCATGAATGCGTTCTGATTGACGCCCATCTCACAGAGAATCAAGCGCGCTCCGTCGTTCGGCGGATAGACAGTATCGACAAACCGCTTGCGGCCATTGTCATCACGCATCCACATCTCGACCATTACCTTGGGCTGGAGGTTATCGGTTCAAAATTTCCAAATGTAGAAGTTGTCAGCACTGCTCGATCACTCGATGTCATTTCGGATGGCGCGGCGGGTTGGCAGGGCTTCCACAACGAACTCAGAAGCCTCGACACCGGTCGTGTCAATTTCGGGACGATAGAGTTTGACTGCCTCTGCCCGCA
>CAZJWF010000067.1:0-17533 GCA_964549375.1 uncultured Neomegalonema sp. | reverse complement strand
GCGCACTACGTCAAGAAAGTGCGAAGCTTGTTGGACAAAACGTCTTTTAAGCAGGAGTCACTCTGGTGGAAGTCAGACTTCCCGAAAGCATTAGACAAGAACCAAAATGACGCTGAGGCGTTGCGTACCGGCGAGTACGATTTACAACCCGGTTACAGCAGGGTGTATCTAACGACATCGCGAGAAGGCCATCGCGTCAGTCTGACAATTTTGCACGACATCTCTTTGTAGTTTGCTGGTTCGCCCAGCATCGCTCATTTTTTCGCGCCCTTGCGGCGGTGTTTGCCGTCTTCTTCTTCCACGGCATCGAGGTCGGCATCGAAGACGATGCGATCTTCTCCCGATAGGCACATGAAGCGTTTGCCGCGCATTCGGCCAATCAGCGTGAGGCCAACTTCGCGCGCCAGCTCGACGCCCCATGCCGTAAAACCCGAACGAGAGGCCAAGATAGGAATGCCCATGCTGGCGGTTTTGATGACCATTTCCGAGGTTAGTCGGCCTGTGGTGTAGAGCAAATACTCGCCCCCGCTGACGCCGTTTTTGAACATCCACCCAGCGATTTTATCGACGGCGTTGTGTCGTCCGACGTCCTCCATATAGACCAACGGTTTATCTTCACGGCAGAGGACGCAGCCGTGAATCGCGCCCGCCTCTAAGTAGAGCGAGGGCACGGTGTTGATCTGTTTGGAAAGCGCATAGAGCCAGCTCGCGCGCAGGGTCGCGGCAGGAAGTTCCAGCCCCTCTAACGCCTCCATCATATCGCCAAACACGGTGCCCACCGCGCAGCCGGAGGTCCGGGTTTTCTTTTTTAGTTTTTCCTCGTAATCGGTCGCCCGCTCCGTGCGGATAACGATGACCTCTAAGTCTTCATCATACTCAGCCCCGGTGAGGTGATCGTCCAGGCGCAACATTCCTTGGTTCAGCAAATAGCCGATGGCGAGTTCTTCAGGGTAATCGCCGATGGTCATCGCCGTAACGATCTCTTGCGAATTGAGAAAGATCGTGAGCGGGCGTTCCTCAACCACGCGCAGATCAGTTTTTGCCCCCGTGTGGTCGATGCCCGTGACCGCGCGGGTCAGGCGCGGGACGACGGGGTCCGGCGCGATGATGAAATCGCTCACGTTTTGATCTCCGCATGGCCAGATTTGAGGAACGCGACTGTTGCTTCGGCGACCGAGCGACTAAGCGGCAATCCGGTATGGATTGTTTGCGCCGCCAGACGCACGCTGGCCTCGCGCCCCCACGCAGAATTCGCCGTCACCAGACCATCATTCGGCTCCGCCACGCCAAGGACTTTCGCCAACCCCATCGGAGAGGACACCCCAGCAATCGCGGCGACATCCGGGTCGCGCCGATCCGAAAGGGTAAGGTCTTCGGAAAGCTCAGCCAAAACCGGGCCAAAGAACCAGCTCGCGAGGCCGCTGTCTTTGAGGGTTTCCGCCGCCGGAGAGCCAAGATTAGGCGAGCCGAGCTGCACCACGCGTTTGATCTTGAGATGGGGGTATTCACGTTTGAGGCGCAGCGCAATTAACCCGCCGAGCGAATGCCCAACCAGATGCACCGGCCCGTCATGCCCTGCAATCTTTCGCTCAACCTGACGGGCGACCGAGGCAGTGGCTTGGCATAAGGTCAAGGTCATCGACCAATACCCGACCAATGCCGTCTCGAAGCCGTTTTGCTGCAAACGAAAGGCCACCGGCATCATGGAGATCCGGGTTCGGCCCAATCCGTGGATCAACACCACCATTTCTTTAGATTTTGTGCGCTCAGACATATTGCTCAGTTGCGTGATCCCCTCTCAGGCGTCAAGGGTTAGCATATCTGATGCGCCGATCACAGGAGCGAAGCCGTGACGAAGCCGAGGCGACTGATATGAACGGCCGCAAGACTTTCCGCGACGGTACCCTCGCGACCCTTCCCTATCAACCGGCGATCATCATCTTTGGGCTTGTTAGCGGTGCGGTGATGGCGGAGGCCGGGTTAAGCCTTTTTGAGTCAATGGCAATGACCCTGATTGTGCTTGGCGGAGCCTCGCAACTCGCCGCCGTGCAAATGCTGACCGAGGGCACTTCAATCGCAATTATCGTCGTAACCTGCATCAGCGTAAACTTGCGATTTGGGATGTATTCGGCAGCGCTGGCCCCGTGGTTTTCAGGGATGCCCGCCGGACGCCGGCGGTTGGCCGCCTATGTGGTTCATGATCAAAGCTTTGGACTGTCTCTCGACCGGTTTCAATCCCGCGACGAGGATTGGCGGGCGCGCAGTATCTTTTTTCTCGCTGTGGGCGGAATTACCGCGTGCATTTGGACGGTCACAGTCGGAGTCGGACATGTGATTGAGGCGCAGTTGCCCGCGAGTTGGCCGATAGATTTCGCCATGCCACTGATTTTCATTTCGATGGTTATTCCGTTCCTAAAGTCCTTTCCAAAATGTCTCGCCGCAGTGGTCGCGAGTGCCGCTGCGCTGGTCTTGCGGGATATGCCACTCGATCTGGGCTTGCTGATTGCGACAGCTTTGGGGGTGGGCATCGGGTATTGGGCAGAGGAGCGCGCGTGATCTCTTCTCATCGAAGTAAAAGAGACCCCGCATCAAGTGCGGGGCAGAAATGTAGAGTGGTTCTTTATTCTCAGGCGACTACCGTGTCGAGGAACGGGCGTGATTGACAAACCCTCCTTTTGGATCGTGACCTTGCTGCTCGGGATCGCAACATATGCGACGCGCCTTTCGTTTCTCGCCTGGTCACAAGAACGAACATTTTCGCCGCGCGTAAAGCGCTTACTCGCGTTCGTACCAGTCACCGTTTTACCTGCCTTGATCGCACCCGTCGTGGTCTTTCCCGACGAAATGGGTGGGGCGTTTGACCCGGTGAGAATTTTGGCCGCTGCGGCGGCGCTGGGCGTGGGGGTGCTCACGCGGAGTGTGCTCGCGGTGCTGGTCACGGGACTGTTAGTATTGGGCGTGTTGCAAGCCACGGTCGCTTAACCAATCGGCCTTAAGGTTAAGGGATGCGTTATTTACTCGTAACCATCTCGCTGCTAGCCGCGCCGGTTCAAGCCGCAGAACTCGTCCTCTTTGAGTTCGATGGCTGTCTCTGGTGTGAGCAGTGGAAAAGCGATGTCGGCTCCTATTACCACGACACTGCCGAAGGTCAGACCGCACCGCTGCGGGTGGTTGATTTGTTCGACAAACGCCCCCCGCACCTGCGCCGAATTCGTCCGGTACGTGCGACCCCGACCTTTGTTCTGGTCGATGAAGGCCGCGAATTGGGACGGATCACCGGCTATACGGGTCCGCGGGAGTTCTGGATTGACTTTGGAAAGATGCTCGACGGGATCGAACCGGGCGAGCGCCCCTAAAGCGCAGCGGCGCGCGGGGCGCGAATTCGCTCATCTTCTTCCTCGTAGGAATGATTGACGATCATCGTATTCGGGAAGCAGAGGCGAACCGTTGTGCCCTTTCCCTCGGTACTCTCAATTTCAATATAGCCGTTATGGGCATCCATGATCGCGCGGGTGATCGCAAGGCCAAGGCCCGCACCGATTTTGTCAGTCTTTTTCGTCAGGCATGACCGCGCATAGACCATCCAAATGTTGTCGAGATCCGGGCTGGCAATACCGCAGCCCCGATCCTTGACCTCAACCGCAAAGCTGCGACGTCCCCAGCGATAAACGCTGACGTCAATGTCGTGGTCTTCTGGGGAAAACTTCACCGCATTTGAGAGCAAGCTGTCGATACATCGCTTGATCCCGCGCGGGTCGGCGCGAACGATCCAATCCTGTTCAATGACCGTGTTAAGTTTGATGTTCCGCTCGCTCGCCAAAGCGCTGTAGCGACCCACGGTATTGCAGACGAGGCGGGTAAAGTCGGTATCGGTTGGCGTGATCTTGAAGTTCGTCGAATCAAGCTGCGATAAATCAAGGACGTTATCTGTCAGCGTGCCGAGGTCGATTGCCGCCTTTTCAATAATCCGAACGTAGTCGGCAATTTGTTCAGCCGACATTTCGTGTTGGCGGTGCAAAATGGCTTGGGAAAAGCCCTGAATCGCATTCAGCGGGGTGCGGAATTCGTGACTCATATTAGCAAGGAACTGCTGACGGAATTCACTGACTTCGCGCAAACGGTCCTGACTGGCGTTTAGCTCGGTCGCTTTGTTGTTGAGCACTTTCGCGCGCTTGAGAACGCTCCACAACAGAACGCCAGCGATTTGGAGCATCAGCGAGGAAAGCAACAAGAGTTGCGCCGCGCGGGCCGAAATCGAAGCAAACGTGAATGTGTAAATGGCCAGAACTGACCCGAGTAGAACCAATCCAAGCGAAAACGCGGCAACCCTGCCTGAATAGGCGAATTTGTTAGGTGTGCTTTGTATTTTCGCTGTTTTTCGCATTTGGAACGTCGGACCCGTCTCATACCTGTCGAGATCACCAATCAATAAGAGGGTATGGTTTCCGAAGAATGAATCTCACCGAGAACTGATTGGCTTCGGCTTGTTTGGGCCACAGATGTGAGTTACCGAGCCTGCTTATCGTTCTTCGAGGTCCCATTTGCTATGCCGATCCGTATTCCCAGCAACCTTCCCGCTGCCAGTGTTCTCGACCGTGAAGGCGTGATGCTGATGGCGAAATACGAGGCGGATCGTCAGGATATTCGCCCATTGCGTGTGGGCCTGCTAAACTTAATGCCGGATAAAGTGCGGACTGAAACGCAGATCGCGCGCTTGGTGGGGGCTACCCCGCTACAGGTCGAACTCGATCTCATCAAAATGAGCAGCCATACGCCGAAAACTGCGACTCAGGAACATATGCTGTCGTTCTATCGCCCGTGGGACGAGGTCAAAGACCAGAAATATGATGGACTGATCATCACAGGCGCGCCGATTGAGCTGCTTCCTTTTGAGGACGTGACGTACTGGCCTGAACTTGCCGGAATGCTGGATTGGGCGGAAACGAACGTTCACTCGATGCTTTCCGTGTGTTGGGGCGCTCAGGCCGCGCTTTATCACTATCATGGCGTCCCGAAACATACGCTGGGCGCGAAGGCATTTGGAGTGTTCGATCATCGCAATCTGTCGCCCGCTTCGCCGTATCTGCGCGGATTTTCAGATGATTTCTCGATTCCGGTTTCGCGCTGGACCGAGGTCCGCCGAGAAGATTTGCCCGATGATCGCGGATTGCAAGTGCTGATGGAAGGGGCGGAGACGGGGCTGTGCCTCGTCGTTGAGGCGAAAAAACGCCGCCTCTATATGTTCAACCACGTCGAATATGACAGCTCGTCGCTGGGCGAAGAATATGCACGCGATGTCGCCAAAGGCGCACCGATCGAGGTGCCGAAAAATTACTTTCCCGGCGATGATCCGACCAAAGAGCCGGAGAACCGCTGGCGCAGTCACGCGCACCTGCTGTTTGGGAACTGGTTGAACGAAGTGTATCAAAGCACCCCCTACGACATCGCACAGATTGGCGAATGACACCGCCCTTTCGCCCCCGCTTCCCTTGGTGGGGCGGGGATTTGCAAACCTTACGGAACCGTTTCGCGTATCGGCATCGGCCTTTGCCGGGTAAGGCAGAGGACTTTCGCGTGCCGCTGGACGATGGTGATACCCTGACGGGCACACTGCATCGGCCCGATGTCGCACAGACCGAGCCGCTGGTTTTCTTGCTGCACGGTCTGACGGGGAGCGAGGACAGCATGTATATGCTAGAATCCGCCCGTTATCACCTGCAACGCGGGCGCTGCGTATTGCGAATGAACTTACGCGGGGCAGGATCGTCAGAGCCACTGTGCCGCACCCCTTATGCCGGGACGAGCTGGCCGGATATTCTGTCTGTGCTCAAGGCGCTTGATCGCGGCGACACAGCGCGTGGCGTGTTCCTTATCGGGTACTCGATGGGCGGAAATATTTTGCTCAACGGGCTGCCGCATTTTCCCGATGACACAGTTTGTATCGGAGCGGCGGCGGTCTCTGCGCCGATTGATCCCGCTGGGGCATCTCGCCGATTGATGGAAAGACGCAACCGGATTTACGAGAATGCGCTGCTGACAGAAATGCAAGACTCGCATCTGTTGTTGCCGCTCGCCGAAGACCCGTCGATGAAACGCGCAATCGAGAATGCTGAGAGCATCTGGGACTTCGACGACAAGGTCACAGCTCCGCGCCTTGGGTTTGGCAGCGCGCAGGATTATTACACCGCGACAGCAGGCAAAGATCGGATCGGCGCGGTGCGCGTCCCTTTGCTGTTGATCCATGCCGAAGATGATCCTTGGATTCCCGTGGCTCCCTATCGCGCGATATCGCCCTCTCCGATGGTCACGCTCGATATTGTCAGATCTGGTGGGCATGTGGGGTTTCATGGGACACATGGCACGCAGCCTTGGCACGACCTGCGGATTTCGGACTTCATTGACGGGCTGACTGGACGCGCAGGGCCGGGCGACTTACGGTCTTTGTAAGAAACTGCGGAGCCAACATGACTAAGTTCAAAAAGCCCTTCGACGGCGAAATTAGCCGGTATTTCCAAGAGGAAACGCCAAAGAACATTCGTAAGGCGATTGAAAAGGCGGGCAAGAACGACATTCTCGATCCGAGCTATCCTTACAAAGAGCGGATGGATCGGGACGATTACGAGGAGGCGCTGGAAGAAAGCCAAATCGAACTCGTCAAGATGCAGCGCTGGATCGAAGAGAACGATAAGCGTGTGGTCATCGTTTTTGAAGGCCGCGATGCTGCCGGCAAGGGCGGTGCGATCAAACGCCTGACACTCAACCTCAACCCACGGGTTGCGAACGTTATCGCGCTGGGCAAACCCTCTGACCGCGAGCGCGGCGAGTGGTACTTTCAACGTTACATCCAGCATTTGCCCACGGCGGGCGATATGACGATCTTCGATCGGTCTTGGTATAACCGTGCAGGCGTGGAGCCGGTGATGGGCTTTGCCAGCAAAAAGCAGGTTGATCTGTTTTTTGACCAAGCCCCCGGCTTCGAAAAAATGCTGGTCGAAGATGGCGTGATCTTGATCAAGATTTGGCTGACCGTCAGCCGTGCAGAGCAACTGCGACGGTTTTTGGATCGAGAACGAGACCCGCTGAAGCACTGGAAAATCTCGCCGATTGATGTTGCGGCGCTTGGCAAATGGAATGACTACACCAAGGCTCGCAAGCGGATGTTTGAGAAAACGCACACAAAAACCGCCCCTTGGACGGTGATCCGATCCGAAGACAAACGCCGGGCACGTCTCGCGGTGATAAGAACTGTGCTGGATCGAATCCCCTACGACGGGAAGAACAAAAAAATCGCGGTCAAACCCGATAAGAAGATCAGCGGTGCCCCGAAAGATCATGGAGAACTGAGTTAACCTTGATGCGCGGAAGCACACGACACGCCTGTCATTTTTTATTATCGGACGACGACCAAGAAACAGGCATCGCGTATCGTATCGCGCGAGCAACACGTCCGCGTGTTCGAAATGGAACCCTTCTTGCGAGGACGAGGTCAAACAGTATACTGGATTTAAATGTCTGAACAACGGCACTCAAATCTTCGGTTTTATCTGACTGAAGCACAGCCTTGCCCCTATCTGCCCCAACGTATGGAACGGAAGGTGTTTACGCCCCTGCGCGGTGTCCGCGCGGCAGATTTGAATGATACGTTGTCCGTAAATGGCTTTCGGCGCAGTCAGAACGTGGCCTACCGTCCACAATGTCCCGGTTGTAATGCTTGTGTCGCGACGCGGATCGTTGCGACCGAGTTTGAGGCATCGCGCTCGGATAAGCGCACCCTGAAACGCAACGCGCATTTGCGCCGGGTCGTGCGGCCCTCTCTGGCAACCGAGGAACAGTATCAACTGTTCCGCAAATACCTTGGCGGACGCCATGCTGGTGGCGCGATGACCGAAATGGACGCGCTCGATTTTGCCTCGATGGTCGAAGACAGCACCGTTCGGACGCAGGTCATCGAATATCACGATGTTGACGAAAACGGCGAACCCAAGCTGGTTGCCGCTTGTCTGACAGATGTGATGACCGATGGTGTGTCGCTGGTTTACAGCTTTTTCGACCCTGAACGCAGTCGGGATAGCCTTGGCAATTTCATCATCCTAGATCACGTCGATCTCGCGACGGCCTTGGGGCTGTCCTACGTCTACCTCGGCTATTGGGTCGATGGATGTCGCAAGATGGCCTACAAAACCCGTTTCAACCCTACGGAGACGCTGATTGGCAGCCAATGGATGCGGGTTGGCGGCGAGAACGAGTCGGAAACTTAGTTCACAACCGGGCGACGGGTGCTGAATCTCGGCGATTCAGTCTGTTAACCGCCTTGCACCACCCCGTATCACCTTCTATCGTTTTCGCAGAAGAGGGCGATTGAACCCACTCACGCCAAAGGCCCCAATGCAACCGCATGATGGGCAAAACGATGAGCGACGGGGAAATGTATGGCGTTGGCCGACGATCCAAACCAGATTGAAGAATATGTCGCGCCGGGGAACGGAACGTTTGCCCGGATTTTTGGTTGGGGAATGGTCGCGCTGACTGGTGTTTTCCTCCTCAACAACATTTTGACCTTTTGGTTTGGATGGCCCGGTGTTGCCCCGTTCTTCGGATGGCAATCAACTGGCGAAGTTGGTTTTCTGGCGGCAATTCAACTCGGCCTCTACGTCCTCGCGATCATTCTGACCGTTGCGTATGTCAACCGCACGCAGGGCCGATTGTTGCGCGTGGATGGCCAGATGGTGTCCGACTTCAACCGCTTTTTGGTCCGCGCCGCCTTTTGGACGGTGGTCATCGTCGGGATCGTCGATGCGACCCTCTCTTTTTTGAGGATCGAGGGTCTACTAGCCAATTTCGTCGGACCTGAGCTGGAAGCGAGCCTGAAAAAATCAGCATTTCGCGGGCTTTATATCCACTTTCCACTCATCATCGTCGGTGTTCTGATGGCGATGGTAACTCGGACGATTGGTGTGATTTGGCTCGCATTGCTGGTTGTCGTGGCCGAACTGCTGATCGTGTTCTCACGCTTTATCTTTTCCTATGAGCAAGCCTTCATGGGCGATCTCGTGCGGTTTTGGTATGCCGCCCTCTTCCTCTTCGCCAGCGCCTATACGCTGCTCGAAGACGGACACGTTCGGGTCGATGTGGTCTATGCCTCGCTAAACCGCAGAGGCCGTGCGGTCGTGAACTCTTGGGGCGCGATCTTTCTCGGCATGACGCTGTGTTGGACCGTGATTATCCTCGGCATGTGGAGCGCCCGGTCAGTCATCAATGGCCCGATCCTGATCTACGAGACCGCACAGACAGTGCTCGGCATGTCCGTGAAATACTTCATGGCCGGCTTCCTAGGCGTCTTCGCCGTGACGATGATGTTGCAATTCATCGCCGCGTTCTTTGATGCCCGTGCCGACAAGCGCGGCGAACCCGGTGGCCGAAAGATCGACGGCGAAATCATCCACTAATCCCATCCAGACTGTTTCAACGGAAGTAACGCCCTCATGGAAATCTATTTCCTCATCTTTCTCATCGGTCTGATGGCATTCGCACTCGGCTCCGGGTATCCGGTTGCCTTTGCCCTGCCCGGCGCGGCGATCATCTCTATCGGCGTTGCCGCTGCGAGCGGATACCTCTTCGCAGGCGATGCGGATGCGTATTTTCTGGAAGGAAGTGCGATTAACTGGCTGAGCGCCGGGGTAACGAACTTCCGAGGGATTTATTGGGAAGTCGAACGCGATACGCTAATTGCGATTCCGCTGTTCATCTTCATGGGCGTGATGCTGCAACGCTCGAAGATTGCTGAAGACTTACTGGTTACGATGGCGCAACTGTTCGGGCCGATTCCCGGCGGTCTAGGCATTTCCGTCGTGTTTGTCGGCGCATTGCTGGCGGCAACGACTGGCATTGTCGGCGCGACCGTGGTTGCGATGGGGCTGATCTCTCTGCCCGCCATGCTGCAGCGAAACTACTCTCCCGCTCTCGCCAGTGGGACAATCTGTGCATCTGGGACATTGGGCCAGATCATCCCGCCCTCGATTGTTCTGATTATTCTGGCCGACCAATTGGCCAGTGCCGTCGATCAGGCGGGCAGCTCGCGTCAGGCACTTTATAAGGCCGCGACCGGCGAATTGCAGATGCCAAGCGAATACGGCGTGTTGTCCACCAGCGCAGGCGATATGTTCATGGGGGCCTTTGTCCCCGGCTTGTTGCTGGTCGGCATCTATATGCTGTTCATCCTGATTTTTGCCTTCCTGCGCCCGAAATACGCGCCTGCGGTCGAATATGATGGCGAGTACGACGCCTCGTTCTATGGCCGCGTCGTTCTGACTCTGGTGCCACCACTTGCCCTGATCGTTCTGGTGCTCGGCTCGATCATCACCGGCATTGCCACCGTGAACCAAGCCGGGGCGATTGGTGCAGCAGGGGCGATGGTCATGGCCGGGTACCGACTCAAAGAAGGCTCAGCAACTGCCTTTTTTCCGGCACTGATCGCCATCGCATCATTGGCGGTGATCGCCTATGCGATCTCGAATTACGACACGAATATCAAAGCCATAGACAACGACGAGGATCGCTTTGGTATCATGGTCGCAGCGGCCGGTGTCGCAGGGTTGATCTTCGCGCTGATCTGGAGTGGCTGGCGCACGTTCAAGATCGAGGACACATTGCGCGGCGTGATGATCGACACCGCCAAGACAACCTCGCTGGTGTTCATCATCCTGCTGGGCGCGGCGATGCTGACCTCTGCCTTCCGCGCCTTTGGCGGTGAGGAGCTGGTTAAAAACTATCTGGAGGCTCTGCCCGGTGGGTTCTGGGCAAAGTTTATCATCGTGATGGCGGTGATTTTCGTGCTCGGCTTCTTCCTCGACTTTATCGAGATTGCCGTCGTTGTTGTGCCCATCGTCGCACCGATCCTGTTGGCCGACCCAAGCGCGAATATCACGGCGGTCTGGTTGGGCGTCATGATTGGTCTGAACATTCAAACGTCGTTCCTGACCCCGCCCTTCGGGTTTGCCCTATTCTACCTGCGCGGCGTGGCCCCGGCGAGCGTGAAAACCATACAAATCTATAAGGGTGTCGTTGCGTTTATCTGCCTGCAACTGATCGCGCTGGGGATCGTCGGGCTTTATCCGTCGCTCGTGAACTATCTGCCTAAGCGTCTGTCCCTAACCGCAGAGAGCGCGCCGCCACCGCTGAACCCGGCCTTGCAATATTGCATGGAAGATTATGTCGCGACGCAGTTCACGGAAAATGGCGGCGACATCAAATCAGCCGTTGAGCGCATTGCCGCTGTCGATATTAGTTATCTGCCCAAGAAGCTGGGTAAAGAACTTGGCGACGGCATTGAGGGCGCAGGCCAGTCTTTCGCGCTGATGAGCGATATTACCAATGCAGCAGCGGCAGTTGAAGGCGGTGCCGCCGCCTATCGACCCATGCACAGCCAAGTGCGTGAAGCAGAGGCACATATCCGCGAACTTTCTGCCGAGATTGAAGAGTTGGAAACAACCGCTCGACGCGCAGAAGACGGCAGCACGAGCCAGACCAGCGCGCTGGACCGAATTGAAAAGTTGACCGCCGAACGAGACGAACTGCAAGGCCAAATTCCGGCGGAATGGGACGCACAATACGAGACCTTTAGCAAGCTGACCAGTGCCGAGACCAACGCAAGGCGGACCTATCGCCGCACGGTCGACAAAGCCTATGACCCAATCCCTAAGGTCATCGCGATTGCAAATGACGCAGATGCATTGCGCGCCTTTGGTGACACGCTTCGCGGTGTGAAAGAACAAGTTCTGCCGATGGAGCGAGAAGCGGCGGAAGCGTTTTTGAAGGATGTTGAGAAACAGCTTGGTGCCATTGAAGGCACATCGGAAACCAAGAAGCTGCTCTCCAAGGCGCGCCGGGAGTTGAAGAAGAAAAAAGGCGATCGTGAAAAGGCCGCTGGATTCCTCGACAGCGCAATGGTCGCGTATGATGAAGATCTAACATGGCGGGAAAAAGCGAAAGCGGAGCTGTTGCCGGAACTGGCCACCTATCGCGAGGCGATCAAGGACACGATTGGTTTGCGCGGTCAGGACAGACTGCCGCGTGAACAGGCGTTGTTTGTTGCGTCGTGCAGTGCAGGACACCGCGATATTTCGCTGAACTTCTAGGTGAGCATTGGATGCGGATAATCGTTGCCTATCTTGCGGCCTGCGTTGTCGCGGCAACGATTGTTTTCGTTTACCTCCAATTCAAGCTCGACCTGCTGCCGGAAAGTATGCCGTCGACAGGTCTGCTCGCCGCGTGGATTGCCAACACCCTGGGCCTGATCCTCGGCGGGACCGCAATCATCGGAGGTATTCTCGCGGTGCCGTGGCTTTCAATGTTTTTGTCTCTCACGTCAGGCCGACAAAACGAAACTGTGTTCTCTTCGGTGCCATCAGCGGGTTTCTGTCGATATTGTTATACCAGATCGCAAACACAGAACGGTGACCAACGCATTTCGCCGAGATGACTTGTGGCGAGCGTTCAGCCCGGCGTTACTGTTTACCTTTGCCGGTGGCCTCGCGGGCCTCGTGTATTTGATTATCGCCGAACGTCATCGGACATAGCTTTTGACCTGTCCGCCACGTTCCCCTAAGCCAACCCCATGACAGACCCCATTCATATCATCGGCGGCGGCATGGCCGGTTGCGAAGCGGCTTGGCAGGTGGCGCGGGCGGGCGTGCCGGTCATCTTGCATGAAATGCGGCCCGTTCGCGAAACCCACGCACACCAGACCGACGGGCTCGCCGAGCTTGTGTGTTCCAACTCGTTCCGGTCGGACGATCACGAGACAAACGCAGTGGGGCTGTTGCATGAAGAGATGCGGCGCGCGGGGTCGATCATTATCGGCATGGCTGACAAGAACGCCCTGCCCGCTGGCGGTGCGCTTGCGCTCGACCGTGATGCGTTTTCAGCCAGCGTCACGGCTGCGCTCGACGCTGAACCGCTGGTGACGATTGCGCGCGAAGAGATTGCGGGCCTACCCCCCGCCGAGTGGAGCAATGTCGTTGTCGCAACGGGGCCACTGACCTCGGAACCGCTCGCGCAGGCGATTGGAGAATTGACCGGGACGGAGAGCCTCGCGTTTTTTGACGCGATTGCGCCGATCATCCATGCCGATAGCATTGACCTGAGCAAAGCGTGGTTTCAATCACGCTATGATAAGGGCGACACCGAAGCCGAACGCACCGCGTATCTGAATTGTCCGATGGACGAGGCGCAGTATGAGGGCTTTATCGACGCGCTACTGACCGCACCAAAAACCGAGTTCAAGGACTGGGAAAAGGACACGCCCTATTTCGAAGGATGTCTGCCCATCGAAGTGATGGCCGAACGCGGACGGGAGACGCTGCGCTGGGGACCGATGAAACCCGTGGGCCTGACCAATCCGCATAACCCGACCGTGAAGGCCCACGCAATTGTCCAGTTGCGTCGGGAAAACGCGCTCGGAACGCTGTTCAATCTCGTTGGCTTTCAGACCAAGATGAAGCATGGCGCACAGGTCGAGGTCTTGCGAACGATACCGGGTTTGGAGAACGCAGAATTTGCGCGTCTTGGCGGTATTCACCGCAATACGTTTCTAAACAGCCCCACTTTGCTGGACGAGTCCATGCGGCTAAAGGCCGACCCGCGCTTGCGCTTTGCTGGACAGATCACGGGGGTTGAGGGATACGTCGAATCGGCAGCTATGGGCTTGCTGGCCGGGCGCTTTGCCGCCGCTGACGCCAAGGGTGGTGCGCCGGTTTTGCCGCCGCGCGATACCTCTCACGGGGCGCTGCTGAACCATATTACCCAAGGGGCGGAGGCAACTTTGTTTCAGCCGATGAACGCCAATTTTGGCTTGTTCCCGCCGCTGAGCGAAGACATCCGCAAAGGCCGCAAGGGAAAGCGTGAACGGGCACGCGCTTACACGGATCGCGCGAAGGTTTCTTGGGATAGATGGCTCACGGCGAGCTCCGCCCCTTGACTCCCTCCGTGCATCATCAAGGATGCGTGCGAGGAGAGATTGATGCCAAACCCTGACGATTTTTTCAAAGATATCTACCACTATACATCGCTGGAGCAGACCGCCGCGCATTATGCGAAGTTCGCCGCTGATTACGAGGCCGCGATGGAGGCTGGCGGGTATGTCACCCCCGGTCGCTGTGCCGAAGCGTTGGTCGCATCCGGAGCGGATAAGGCTGCGCCCGTTCTCGATATTGGATGTGGCAGCGGCCTGAGCGGGTTGGCGCTGAAGTCCCAAGGCTTCGAGATTTTGGACGGGACGGATTATTCGGAGGAAATGCTGACTGAGGCCCGCCCGAAAAACATCTATCGCGACCTGTGGCAGGCCGACCTAACGCAGCCGGACCCGGAGCGCGCCGAAAGTTATGACACGATCAATGCAGCGGGGGTCCTGAACCCTGCCCATGCCCCAGCGGAAACGCTGGATAATGTGATGGAGATGCTGCGCCCCGGCGGGTTGTTTGCGTTCTCGCTGAACGATCACGCTGTCGAGGACGGCACATATGAAGGTCGGGTACATATCTTGGTTGATAGCTGTGCCGCCGAGCTGATGCACCGCGAATATGGAACGCATATGCCCGCAAAAGACCTGAAGGCGTGGGTTTACGTGCTGAAGAAGCGATAGGTTCGCACGATACGCCACGCGCCAAGTATCAAGCGATCATCGGGCTTGTCTATTTGCCGGACTACCAACGCCCTCGCATTCCGTTCCAGAAGATTGCGAGGCGTTCGCGGAACGCCGAACGCGCGGTCGGCGATGACAGGCTGTGAGCCGCCGTGGACAGTTCCAGCAGCGCGGGGGCGGCGGATTTTGGGATGGCTTTGTGGTTCGTGCGGGCTTGGCCGAGGCGGTTCCGGCCCTCTTCTGCCAGCGCGTCAATGGTTTCCATCGGCAGTGGTTTGCGCCCCGCTTTCACCAGATCAGGCAAGGCCATGAGATAGCGCGCAGCGCCGATGGCAAAGCCTGCAGCTTGTGCGACTTGCACAGCTTCTCCGTTGAGGGGCGTAAGGATCTGCGCGGCAAGCGCGGTCAGTCCCCCGGCAGTCGCCTCGATATATCGGTATAGCGCTGCGTCGTCTTGCGGGAAGGCGGGGTCCAGATCGTTGGCGCGCTGGTCAATCAACGCCTCGAAGGGCGCACGGGGAAGATTGGCGGCACGAATGGCCTCGGCCAGTGGGGTTGTGACTTCATGAGCACGCACGGGAGCGGCGCCATAGATTTGATCCAGCGCCTCACGCCACCATTGCAAGCGGATCTCGCCCAGCATCGGCTCAGATACCATCGGCGCGATTTTGGCGATTTCGAGATTGAAGGCGTAGAGCGCGAATAAATGCTCGCGATCCTCCGGCTTAGCAAAGAGCGCCGTGCGGAACCGGTCGGGGTCGCCCGTTCGGACGAGTTCTCCGCAAGGGGAGAGGTTCATAAGATTATGCCACGATATCTCCGCCTCGCGGAACGGCGCTTATCTGATCGAAACAACCGTTTCATTCCGCCGCGACCTTTGCCGAGGTCGGCGCGTCCTCTCTCAACAGCTTATAGAGGATGGCATCCTCAAGCGCCTGAAACGACGCATCCACAATATTCGCCGAGACGCCCACCGTCGCCCAGCGATGGCCATCCTGATCGCGGCTGACAATCAGCACCCGCGTCACCGCCGCCGTGCCGCGCCCGACAATGCGGACCTTAAAGTCTTCCAGTTCGAGGTCGCCAATATAGCTTTGATATTTGCCGAGGTCTTTGCGTAGCGCACGAGACAGCGCGTTGATCGGGCCTTGATCGCCGCCCTCTGGGTCAAGGCTTTCCGAGACCGAGAGGAAACGTTCGCCGTCAACAGCGACCTTAACCACCGCCTCGGACGCGGTGACGAGATCGCCCTTGATATTGTGGCGACGTTCAACAGTGACGCGGTAGCGGTCAACTTCGAAAAAGGTCGGCATCTGACCGAGAAAACGCCGCGCGAGCAGGACGAAGCTGGCCTCGGCACTGTCATAGGCAAAGCCCTTCTCCTCCATCTCTTTGACATGTTCGAGAAGGCGCGCAAGGCGCGGGTCTTTTGCATCAACCGAGATGCCCGCTTCGGCGAGACGCTTCAGCAGGTTAGAACGGCCCGCCTGGTTCGACATCGGAATGACACGCTCGTTGCCGACGGCCTCGGGAGGGACGTGTTCATAGGTCGTGGGGTCTTTGATGATCGCCGAGGCGTGTAGACCAGCTTTATGGGCAAACGCCGCTGTGCCGACATAGGGCGCATGCGGGTTGGGCGGGCGATTCAGGATTTCGTCCAACAGATGCGACAGGCGCGGCAGGCGGGCCAGCCCCTCTGCAGTTACGCCAGTCTGCAAAGCATCCGCGAAGGGAGCTTTGAGCAACAGCGTCGGGATGATCGAGACGAGGTTGGCATTGCCGCAGCGTTCACCGAGGCCGTTGAGCGTGCCTTGCACTTGCCGTGCGCCCGCCTCCACCGCCGCGAGGGTATTGGCGACGGCATTGCCGGTGTCGTCGTGCGTATGGATGCCGATCTTATCGCCGCCGAAGCGCTCGCAAACCGTGCGCGTGATGGCGGCGACTTCACCGGGCAGCGTGCCGCCGTTGGTGTCGCACAACACAACCCAGCGCGCGCCTGCCGACAGCGCCGCCTCGATACAGGACAGCGCATAGTCGGGGTCGGCCTTGTAGCCATCGAAGAAATGCTCGGCATCCAGCATCGTCTCGCGGTTCTGCGCCACGCAATGCGCGATGGAGGCGCGGATGTTCTCTAGGTTCTCGTCGTTGGTGATGCCCAGCGCAGTTTCGACGTGGAAAACGTGAGTCTTGCCGACGAGACAAACCGTGTCGGTTCCGGCGTTTAAAACCCCCGCCAGAACATCGTCATTCTCGGCGCTGCGCCCCGCGCGCTTGGTCATGCCAAAGGCGAGGAACTTGGCGCGCTTGGGTTTGGGCGGGTTAGCGAAAAACTCGGTATCGACGGGATTTGCACCGGGCCAGCCGCCCTCGATGTAGTCAATGCCGAGATCATCTAGCTCAGCGGCGATGCGGCGTTTATCTTCGGCGGAAAAGTCGACGCCTTGGGTCTGTTGTCCGTCGCGGAGGGTGGTGTCGAACAGGTAGAGGCGGTCTTTGGTCATTGCCCGCACTCCCGGTCATTGCCGGACTCGTTCCGGCAATCTAGTCTGGACCCCCGGAACAAGTCCGGGGGTGACAAGAACAAGGGTGTATATCGTTGTTGTTCGGATTTCATGGCATTCACTCGAAATATCGACGGAGCACGGAGGGCATCGACGTCTGTTCTATTTTATGGGCGAGTGTGCGGGTGTCGGGGGTGTCGTATTCGGCCCCGGCACCCTCTGTAATTCGGATGCCAAGGCCGATTTGCTTGCAATAACTGGCGACCGGAGTTCGGGGCCGATAGCCGTTGTCGGAGATGTAATCATCAAGCGCGCGTTTGAGGCGCTCGACGAGGCGTTCCTCAACGGCGGCACGGGCGCGGTCGGCTTGGGCGGTGGTGATGAAGCCGGGGTT
>CAZJWF010000066.1:0-17972 GCA_964549375.1 uncultured Neomegalonema sp. | reverse complement strand
ATCGCTGCGTCGAGCGGATGCAGCAGAATTTGCCAACCCTCTGACCCAGTCAGCGCGTCTTGCAAAGCATCGAGCGTGGACTGCTGATAATCGGGATCGACCAGTGCGCGGATCACCGCCCGCCGACCACCTTCTTCATTTTCCGCCACAGACCAGACATCAATCGGCTTATGTTCCTGAAAAACCTTCCGGACCGATGGCGCTAGTTCGCTTGGTGCGACAACTTCAACAACGCGAAGTGCCATCAGCTCGCCCCCTGCACAGCGGACCAGATAGACAGCACCTCTGCAGTTGCCTTCACATCATGAACCCGCAGGATCTGTACGCCAAAGCTCGCACCGATCTGCGCGGCGGCAACTGAACCATGCACACGGTCGGCAGCGCGTTCGACGCCTGTCAGCGTTCCAATGAATCGTTTGCGCGAGGCCCCGAGCAGGACGGGACAACCGATGTCATGAAACACGGCCAATTCCCGTAACAACTTGAGGTTATGTTCGAGCGTCTTTCCAAAACCGATGCCAGGATCGACGATCACCTGTGTCGGAGGGATGCCCGCTTCTGCCGCGACCATCACGCGGTCTTCCAGATACGTATAGACCTCGCGCACCACATCATCATAACGCGGGTCTTCTTGCATTGTTTTGGGATCGCCGAGCGCATGCATTAAACAGACTGCCCCACCCTCCTCCGCAAATGCCTTCGCGACACTTAGGCTTTCCAAATCATACGTCAGCGCCGAAACGTCATTGAACAACCGCGCACCCGCCGCCAATGCGCGCCGTGCCACTTCGGCTTTGCGGGTGTCGATGGATACCACCACGTCAGCGGTTACCGCCGCCTCAATCGCGGGTGCAACCCGTCGCCACTCCTCTTCTATGGGAATGGTCTCCGCACCGGGGCGGGTAGACTCGCCGCCAATGTCCAAAATATCGGCGCCCTGCTCGATCAACTCGGCAACACGCGCCGCCAAATCGGTAACATGCCCGCCATCGGAGAAACTATCCGGCGTCGCATTCAAAATTCCCATGATCCGCGGCTGATCCAGCGTCAAACCGCAGATCGACGCGCATTTGGGCAATGGCATACTCATAAAAAAGTCCTCGCAGAAACTGCGAGGACTTTGTGGTCTGTCATGAATGGGGTCAAGAAGCCTAAGTCGGCTGCGGTTCCATATCTGGTTCAGACTTAGGCTTTTTGGTCTTGGGAACCGAAGTCAGCGGCGTGCCCCCCGAACTGGAGGAATCGTCGTCTCGGTTCAGCGGTTCACCGGCAATGACTTTCTTGATTTCGTCACCAGTGAGGGTCTCGTATTCGATCAACCCTTCCGCCAGACGTTCAAACTCTACTTTCTTTTCCGACAAGATACTGAACGCCGTTTCATAACCATCGTCGATGAGGCGCTTGACCTCTTCTTCAATGATGTTCTGCGTTTCACTCGAAATCTGAGGTCCGCCGGAATTATAACTGCCGAGATAGCTTTCTTGCTCTCCCGAATAGTTCACGTTGCCGATCCGATCCGACATCCCGAATTGCGTGACCATCGCACGGGCGATCTTCGAGACTTGTTGAATATCGCTTACCGGACCGGATGAGACGTTATCTTCGCCAAACTTAATGATTTCAGCAGCTTTTCCCGCCATCGCCATCGCGATTTTGGACGTGTATTTCGTCTTGGTGACCGAATACGTATCACGCTCCGGCACGGACATGACAAGTCCGAGCGCGCGACCTCTCGGGATGATCGTCGCTTTATAGACCGGATCATGCTGTGGCACATTCATCGCCACCAGTGCGTGCCCGGCCTCGTGATAAGCCGTCACAGCCTTCTCGTGTTCCGTCATGACCATCGAGCGACGTTCCGCGCCCATCATTACCTTATCTTTCGCGAACTCGAAGTCGTCCATCGTCACAAGGCGCTTACCGAGGCGCGCCGCAGTCAGCGCGGCCTCGTTGACCAAGTTCGCCAGATCAGCGCCCGAAAAACCGGGAGTCGAGCGTGCAATCCGTTTGAGGTCCACACCGGGTGCTAACGGCACTTTGCGCGCGTGGACTTCAAGAATTTTCTCACGGCCATTGATGTCAGGGTTGTTCACCGTAACCTGGCGGTCAAAACGACCGGGCCGCAGCAAGGCAGGGTCCAGTACATCGGGACGGTTGGTCGCAGCGATCAGAATCACGCCCTCGTTGGACTCAAAGCCATCCATTTCGACCAACAATTGGTTGAGCGTCTGCTCGCGCTCGTCATTGCCTCCGCCATAGCCCGCACCGCGGTGCCGACCGACTGCATCAATCTCATCGATAAAGACGATACAAGGAGCATTCTTTTTGGCTTGTTCGAACATATCGCGGACGCGAGAGGCACCCACGCCAACGAACATTTCGACAAAATCAGAACCGGAAATCGTGAAAAAAGGTACCGCGGCCTCGCCCGCGATAGCGCGAGCCAGCAACGTCTTACCCGTACCCGGAGGACCAACAAGCAGAGCACCCTTGGGAATTTTACCGCCGAGACGAGAATATTTCTGAGGATCGCGCAGAAATTCCACAATCTCTTGCAGTTCTTCCTTGGCCTCATCAATGCCAGCCACGTCGTCAAACGTCACACGGCCCGCTTTTTCGGTCAGCAATTTCGCCTTGGACTTCCCAAAGCTCATCGCGCCCTTACCGCCGCCTTGCATCTGGCGCATGAAGAAAATCCAAACGGCAATGATCAGCACAAACGGCAGCCACGAGAACAAGAACGACATCAAGGCGCCGCGCTCTTGCGGATCAACCTCCACCCGTGCGTTGCTGTCTTCCAGCTTTTCGAACATGCCGTCGGTATCTTCAGGCACGTACACGTAGAAAGTCTCGCCACTGGTGAGCTGTCCCGTGACGCGCTCGCCAGCGATCTTAACCTGCGCGACCTCGCCGCCCTCAACTCGTTCGATGAAATCAGAATAGGCAAATTCTTTTGAGGAACCGGGTCCACCCGGCTGCCCAAACAGATTGAACAGGGCAATCACCAGAAAAATGATGACGAGCCAAAGCCCAAGGTTCTTAAAATTATTCACGCGGTGTCTCCGTGCGGGACGCGGGGTGCCCTCTATAGGCGGGCTTTGCAGGAAAGATAAGACCTTATCCAGTCCAATCAACCTAGGCTATTTCCATCAGTCCATTTTGGACCATGCCATGCTAATAAGCAGTTTCGGTGCCGATCGATCGCTTGTCCAAGGCGCAAGAGGGGCTGAAAGCAGAACATCGTTGCTCCAAAGACCGGGTGTCGTCAGCTTCGCTTCATAGGGAGACGAATGCCAAGCCTCTGAAAATCCATTATAGTTTTTGGGGATCTGTCTTAATCCAGCCCTTCCAAGCGCACCGACGCAAAGATCGGAGAAACTCCCACCACCGTCAATTTGGAACTGAAATCTCTCATCCCACATGCCAGTAGCCTGTCCTGTCGGTGTTTTTACCTCACAACGCGCGGGTTCTCGCAAAATATTGAAGCGATCTCCAAAGGGCTGAAACATACAGCCGCCAAGGGTCTGCCCGCCGGTCATCTCACGTCGGCGGGCCAGTGCGACAATTTGCTCCTCAAATGATAGATGCGCCCGATATTTTCGAGCGGTCATCATGCTCATTGCGCGGCTCACAACCCGGCAAGCTGTGTCCATTTCAGCGCTCGCCAAAGCATCGACATCAAGCGTCGCGAATCCCAGTGGCGACATTTCGAGAACTGATTTAATTAGCTTATCGGCCTCATTGTTGAGAACACGCTTCGCACCCGCCATTCGATGAGCCAACCTCGAAAGGCTGTCCACCGTGACGCCCAGCGGCTCTAGATGGGTAAGCAGTTGCCGCGCCTTTACCCGATCATAGCTGGCATCGTCGTTGGTCGGATCCTCAATCCATGTTTGTTCAAACTCCGCGAGGATCGCGCGCAAACTTTCGCGGGTTTCTCCCCGAATAAACGGACGGATCACCGAAATCCCCCAATTAGAAGTCTCTCTGGTCATTCCTGTGAGGCCGTCTACCCCAGACCCTCGTGCGAACCGCATCAAGACGGTTTCGGCTTGATCATCAAGGGTATGGCCGGTGTAGAGGTGTTCGATCGCATGTGATTTGCAGAAATCTGCCATAAGATGATAGCGGCCTTCTCGTGCCGCAGCAGACAGATTGCCGGTGCCGTTGAAATGCCAACGCATAACATAATGCCGGACCCGCAGATCGGCACACCATGTCGCTACCTGCTTTGTTTCTCTCTCAGATTCAGGTCGCAAACCATGATCGACGGTCAGGGCGACAATCTGCTTACCAGCTTGCCCCCAATACCAATGAGCAAGCCGCAGCAAAGCCGTGCTATCGCTTCCACCAGACACTGCGACAGCAGCAATATCTGGAAGATTTTCTGAAGGACCGAAACACCTGAGTCCAGCATCTAGAACCAGTGCCGGAAGATCGCGATTTAGCTTCCGCAACGGTGCCGCTGACTCTCAATATCAGCGCGCCGCAACAATGTGGACGATGCACCGGGGTAACGCGCGGGAACTTGCTTAAAGCTCAAACAGGCTTCCTCGGTTTTGCCGATATTGGCGAGGGTCATTCCTAATTTTAGAAGGCTATCGGGGGCTTTTGGTCCGGCTGGCCACTTCCTGAACGAGTCAAGAAAGGCCGTTGCAGCCTGTTCAAACCGGCCCAGCTTAAAGTGCATGTCGCCCAGCCAAAATTGCGCCTGCCCCGCCTTTGGATCCTCAGGATAGGTCGCGATTAAATCTTCAAACTGAGCGCCCGCCCGATCAAAGGAGCCCACATTGAGGAGGCGAATACCTTCATCATAGAGAACGTCTGGGCTTTGAAAATTCGTTGGTTCTGGTTGAGGTTGAAAAGGCTGTTGAAAAACCGTTTCAGTTTGAGGTTGGAGCGTCGTTGTCTCTGGCTGATAGATTTCAGTCTGCTGCACGCCCGGAGAAAACTCCGTCACGAACGGATCAACGGCCGCTTGCGGAATTTGTTCATGTGAGAAGTTTTGCTCAGCCGCGAAAGATGGGGCGGCTGGCGGGGAAACAGAGACTACAGTATTCGAACGTTCCAACGCTTCGAGCCGGGCTTCCATTACATCAAGCCGTTTCGCGCGCTCAGTTTCCGCGCGACGAGATTCGAATTCAAAACGCTCGATCAGTCCCGTTAAACGCCGCAATTCCTGCTCGAACAGATCGAGGCGTGCGACATCACCGCCTCCCGATCCTTGCGAGACGCGCAATCGAACAACTTCCGTCTCCAACCGGTCTATCCGCTGGATCAGGTCACTGATCTGGATGCGTTGTTGTGCAAATGCCGGAGCAGAAACGACCCCAACAGTGACGAAAACAAGCATAAAGCTTCTGATACGGCGAAATAAATTCATGCGTCTGAGCACACTATTTGTTGGAACTGATCAAAAAGACTGTCTTAGGACAGTGGCCAAAGAAAGTCACATCTTCGCAAAGACCCCGGATTTATACCGGGGCCTCGCTAAGTTATGACGAAGGGCCGCCGCGCAGGGTGGTCACAGCACGGCGGTTGACGCGCCACTCTCCGGGCGTTGATCCAACCCGAACGGGACGCTCTTTTCCGTAAGACACGGTACGGATGCGATTAGGGTCCATACCCGTCGACATCAAGAAGCTACGAACCGAATTGGCGCGCCGCGCACCCAGTGCAAGGTTATAATCGCGCGTTCCGCGCTCATCCGCATGCCCTTCGACCGTGATGGCGTATTGCGGATGTTGGTTAAACCAAGCAGCCTGACGACGCAGGATCTCCTGACCTTGCGAGTCGATCGTTGAACTGTCGGTTTCGAAGAGAACACGATCCCCAACGCGCTGTGCAAAGTATCCGGGGCTGCCGTCATCGCCTGCGAAGTTGTAGACGCCCGCGCCCGGACCAGTGGCGAACTGTCCACCGCCTTGCGCGAATTGGCCCCCACCTTGATAAGCGCCACCAGCGATGGCACCGTTCAGCGGATTACCGAATTGATCAACAGGATTTCCATTGGCGTCATAAAAATTTCCTTGCCCATCGGTCAACAATCCGGTCGAGCCATGCGGGAACAGATTACTTACGCCTGCACCCCCACCAACAACGCCCCCACCCGCGACGGCAGCACCGATGGGATTGCCAAATTCATCAACGCGATTTCCGTTGGCATCGACAAGATTGCCATTTGCATCACGGAAAAGCTGTCCAGCAGCGCCCGCATTATTGCCGCCCGCGCCGAACCCACCTGGAGCCGCCGGATTTGGTGCGCCGAGCGGTCCTCCATTGATGCCACCGCCAGCGCCGCCCGCGAGCGCGCCATTGCCAGCTCCACCAGCACCATTGCCGGCACCGAAACCGCCGGGTGCAGAACCCGCACCACTTCCGGGTCCAAACCCACCAACACCTGAGGCCGACGTGTTTGAGTCAACATCAACCGGCCCTTTCTTCTTTGCACAACCCGCCATCGCTACAGAAGCGACAACGGCAATCACGGCGACACGGAATGCAGCACTACGCATAAGGATTCTCCTCAATCGGTCGTTTTCAATCTGCAAGGAAACGTCAGGGTCCTGCTCCCGGTTGCGTATCGAGGCGGCATGGCCATCGGATACACGCATTGTCGAAAACCTGTTGCCTCGCGGCATCAGACATTTATCTCATCAACGGTCCCCAAGCTGGATCAGAAGCTGGTCCGGGGGTTTGAACCCGTTGTTCCGACCCGCCACGGACATCCACGGTGTATAAGGCAGGACGGCCGTTTTCGCCGGACGTTTCGCGATAGAACATCAAACGGCGACCATTTGGTGCCCAGGTCGGGCTATCGTCCAAAAAACTGTTCGTCAGCATCCGCTCGCCAGAACCGTCCGGAGCCATGACACCAATTCCAAAAGCCCCTTTCGTAATCTTCGTAAAGGCAATCAAATCACCGCGCGGCGACCAAACCGGAGAGGCGTAACGACCATCCCCAAAACTAATCCGACGTGGATTTCCACCTTCTGATCTCATCGTATAAAGTTGCTGCGCGCCGCCACGATCTGACTCAAACACGATCCGGGAACCATCGGGTGAGAATGATGGTGCCGTATTGATTGAGGAACCACGGGTCAGTTGCTTGATCTGCCGTGAGGCAAGATCCATCGCGAAGATATCGGTTGTGCCACCCTTTGCCAGACTCATCACAACGCTGGTGCCATTTGGCGAAAAGCGCGGCGCGAAGGTCATTCCGGGAAAACGGCCCAAAATTTCCTGCCGGCGCGTTTCGACATTGAGCAAATAGACGCGAGGCAGGCCATCACGGTAGCTGATGTAAGTAACTTCTTGCGACCGCGGAGAGTATCGCGGCGTCAAAACCAACGTGCTGCCGCCCGTCAAATACTCAACATTCGCACCATCGTAATCCATCACGGCGAGGCGTTTCACTCGCCGGTCTTTGGGGCCTTGCTCATCAACGAAAACGACGCGGGTTTCGAAATACCCCGGCTCGCCCGTCAAACGTTCATAAATGGCGTCCGCCGCGCGATGCGCCATCCGACGCCATGCGTTAGGGTCAGCGGTATATTGAAATCCCGCAAGTTGTTGTTGGCTGACGACGTCCCAGAGACGAAATTTCAATGTCATCCGGCCATCGCCAGAATTTGTCGTCTCTCCTGTCACCAAAGCAACGGCATTCGACACGGCCCGTACATCGCTGAAGCGAGGCGGCGAAATAAAGCTTGGAGCCAACGGAGCAACCGCCGCGTCAGGCACAGTTCGGAACAAGTTCGTTGAGGCAAGATCCGACTCAATCACCTCAGCGATTTGCGCGCCAAGTTGGTTCGGCTGACCACCCGAACCGAAGAAGTCCAAAACCGAAATCGGTAAAGGCTCGACGATCCCTTGATCGAGCGTCAGTTTTAATGGTGCCGATTGGGCCACCGCCCTCTCCGGTGCTCCAACCATCGCAAAGGCGGACACAAGAGCGGCAAACAAGCCAAATCGCATCAAGCTATTCATCATTGCAGTGTCATCCTTCTCGGATCAAAGACGATGTCGATTTGTTGCCATGATCCATATTTTTGCTGCGGCAAGCGGAACGGCTGGCAAGCCGGATCCCGCAAAGCCCGAGACGCATGTTCGACCGCCAAACCGGAACCAATAAGCGGCGTCGCCCGGCTCACTCGACCGTCTCGCGTGAGCGTGACGCGCATCGTCACAATCTGAGTCGTTTGCCCTATCGTCCGCCAGCATCGTGCGAGCTGGTTAAGCAATTGTTGCTGCTCGCCCGGTGTCAGCGGGGCCGCATTGGTCTGCGCCGCTACATTTTGGGAAAATGTTCTCGAACCGCCGCCTGTTGTCGCACCGCCAGAACCGACTGCGCTCCCCAATAACGCCAAGAATTCATCGCCAGCGGGAGCCGGTTCAGGCGATGGAACGCCCGATCCAATGGCCAGATTCTGATCAGTTTGCTGTCCAATCTGCGACTGTGCATTATACTGTTCAAGTTGCTGTTGCCGGAGCTGATATTGCCGCGCTGCTTCCGCTTCGGCGGCGAGACGCTGTTGCTCTTTCTCGTAGGCAATTCTAGCTTGTTCTTCCGCAATCTGTTGTTCTTGCAAAGCGCGTTGAGCGGCCAGATCAGCAAGAAATGCTTCGCGGCGGGCCTCTTCTTCGACTTGAGCGCGACGCAAGGCTTCGGCTTCTTCTTGAACTTTGCGTCGTTCTTCAGCCAACCGCGCGGCTTCCGCTTCAGCGGCGCGTTGTCGTGCAAGCTCGGCCTCAGCCAAGCGTTTTGCTTCTTCTTGAGCAGCAAGTTCTGCCTCGGCCTTCAAGCGAGCAGCCTCTGCCTCAGCGGCACGTTGTTTCTCACGCTCCGCCTCTGCTAAACGACGCGCTTCTTCTTCGGCAGCCCGACGCGCTGCCGCTTCCTTTTCCGCTTGCTCGCGTGCTTCTTCTTCAGCAAGCAGCCTCTCGGCCAACTCCCGCGTCGCTTTTTCTTCAATAGCTTTTTGCTCAGCCAATTCCCTTGCAACTTCTTCTGCCGCCTGTCTCTCGGCCAATTGCCTTGCAGCCTCCTCAGCGGCCTCTTTCTCCGCAAGTTCGCGGGCGGCTTTTTCTTGGGCAGCACGTTGTTCTGCCAATTCGCGTGCCGCTTCATCTTCCGCAGCTTTTTGCTCGGCCAGTTCGCGTGCCGCTTCCTCTTCAGCGGCTTCTTGCGCCGCTCGTTCTTCGGCAGCCTTTTGTGCTGCCAGTTCGTCAGCGGCGCGAATCTCAGCGAGCTCTCGTTCCGCGAACTCTTCAGCAGCCTTGCGTTTCGCAGCTTCTGCCGCTTCAGCCTCTAGGCGAGCATCTTCGGCAGCAATTCGCGCATCTTCTGCCTTCAAGCGTTCTTCTTCTGCCAAAGCTTCCGCCTCGGCGTTGCGCTGCAACGGCCCTTCCCCAGCCTCGGCGACCGGGGACGCTTGTCTATCTTCATCGCTTGATTCAGCAGCAAGGCTCCCGCGCGGTTTTGCGCGGGGCACAGGGGACTCAGATGGCGGAGCACCATTTCGCTGCGGCTCTTGCGCGTCTGCGACGTCAGTCGACGGTGGCGGTTCTGGCGTTGGTTCAGCCTGCTTTTCCGGCTCTGGCGGTTCATCTGGATCGGTATCTACATCCGGCGCATCAATCACACCGCGAGGTTGCTTTGGTGCCTCCGGCGCTGTGACGATGCGAACGCGATCATCAGGCAGGATATCGGACTTAGACACCGGACGGTCCTGCAAAGAACGCGAGTCGAACGCTAAATCAGGCGTAGTGGTATCCGCATCAACTGGCGAGCTTTCAGGCGGCGAAATCTCAGGTTCCGGAATTGCGACATCAGGCGGTGCAGATAATGTGACACCAACTGGGGGAGTAATCTCCGATGGAAAAGGTGTTGGCTGCGGCGTGTTGATCGCAACATCAACTTCCGGCACGGGCGGCGATATACTCGGCGATTGCGTTGCGCTCTGCGGTACCTGCGGTGCACGAGAGATTGCCGCGTTATATTCATTCAGCGACATTAACTCGACTTCAACCGGTGGCCCAGAGTCTGGCGAGATAATTGGCTCAGGACGCGCAGGGGCCAGCGCTAGGGCGAGAAGCCCTAGGTGCATCAGGCCAGAAACTGCCGGTCCTAAATACATTTCTCTACCTGTGGCCTATTGCGGCTGTCCGGCGCGAATACCGCTTGCGACAGGTCCACCAGGATCAGTCACCAATCCGATATTTCGAAAATCTGCCGCATTGAGCAGCCCCATCACCTGCATCACATCGCCATAACCAACGGCCTGATCCGCCCGGACGAAAACCCGTTCATCCGCGCCCCGTTCTGAGGCAATCGCCAAAAGTCGCTCGCGCAATTCCGGCTGGGTGACAGGATCGCCTTGCAAAAAGATTGTGCCGTCAACGTCCACATTCACTGTGACCGGCTCGCGCTGTTCCGTTGGCAGCGGGTTCGCATCGGTCTTCGGCAAATTAACCGGCACCCCAACCGTCAATAACGGTGCCGCCACCATGAAGACGATTAACAGCACCAGCATCACGTCCACGAACGGTGTCACGTTGATTTCGGACATCGCACCTCCGCGACCGCGCCGACGACCCTTGCCATTCCGACGGCCACCCATGCGGCCACTGCCGAGCGCAGCACCCATTACGCAGCCCGCCGTTCAAGTTGACGCGATAGCAACGTTGCGAATTCATCGGAAAATGTGTCGAGCCGCCCGGACAACCGTCCAACGCGATCTGATAGCGCGTTATACGCAACCACCGCAGGAACCGCCGCGACCAAACCCAACGCCGTCGCAAGCAAAGCCTCTGCGATGCCGGGTGCAACCACAGACAAGTTGGTGTTTTGACTGACGGCGATTTCCTCAAAACTGTTTTTGATGCCCCACACCGTCCCGAACAAACCAACAAACGGTGCAATCGCGCCGACGGTTGCAAGAAAGCCCATCCAGCTTTCAAGTTTTTGAGTCTCGCGCTCAACTGCGACGCCCATCGCGCGGTCTATCCGCTGCGAGGCCCCTGCGATTAAACCGCCGCCAGTCTCAAAAGACCGCCGCCATTCGCGCATCCCAGCGGCGAAAACCCGCTCAATCGGAGAGCGTTTCTCGCTATCCAGCTTTGAGTAGAGGTCATCTAGCGACGTGCCAGACCAAAATGATTTCTCGAAAGCATCAAACTTTTTCCGCAGCGCGCCGAATTTCACAATTTTCTCGACGATAATCGCCCAAGACCAAAACGATGCTGCGATCAGGATCAACATAACGATCTGAACAACGAGGCTCGCCTCTTTGAACATCGACCAAGCCGAGAAATCCGGCCCCGTGTTCAACGCCTCAATCGCAGGTGACGCCTGACGGGGCGTTCCCCAGGACAAGGCGCTCATACTGCTATTCAACAAGTCAATGGAGTGAAAATCCATTCAAGTCAGCCCTTTATAAAAGCGACGCAAAAGACGGCAGACCTATCTGCCCACCGTTCCTCGACCCGCACCTTGATTTCGTAACAACGATTGAATCTTGACCAAAGTTGGACTTTGCACAGCCTTTAGGCGCAGTCATCCTTACTCGTCTCATTTCAGCATCGGTGCAAAAGCGGTACGCACGGACTCGGGTGCCACACGCGGTTTTCCGTCACTTCCGATACCAGCGCAGCGCACGAAGGCTTTGGCCAGAATGTTCTCACCGTTCGTGATTACCTGTTCAAGTTCCAGCCGCGCCGGACCAAGCCGCACAACCTTAGTGAGAATATGCACAGCCATGTCGAATAGGCCGGGGGATTGGTAATCAATCTCCATCCGAGCGACGACGTAATTAATACCATGCTCTTGGTGAAGGCGGTTTTGATTTATGCCGAGCACGCGCAGCATTTCACTGCGCCCGCGCTCCATGAATTTCAGATGACTGGCATGATAAACGATTCCGCCAGCATCCGTATCCTCCCAATGAACACGCACTGGAAAAACATGTGTTCGATCCACAATCCGCCCGGATAGTGGAACCTCTTCGATAAGGTTCAGAGGAATCGAATTCATAAGAGAATGCCGCTTTCGGCTGGCAGAAAACACTCCGCACCGATTGCCGCTTTGCACGTTACCAAATGGTTAACGCGAGCATGTCATCGCAAGGCTGTGACGAAAAAGACTCGCCAAAATCAGGCACTCTTAGCACATGATTGGTGCCGCAAGTGACCTGTTTAGTCGTTGTCGTCGCGAACGAACTGCCGCGAACGCGCGCTGATGCGCTCAACCTCTTGTTTCACCATGTTCTCGACAAGCGTTGGCAAATTGTCATTCAGCCACTCGCGCAGCATCGGACGCAACGTATCTTGGACCACGCCCTCAATAGTCGGCGAATCCTCGTCATCAGTGATCTTGATCCCACCGTAGATACGGCGAGGCGCGTGAGAATCGTATTGTGCTAACGTCGCCAGAGAGCGGGCCGCGCTTTCCTCCGCACCGCCGGATATCAATGGATCAGGATCGGACGGAGGTTGCGTTCCGGGAGGCATCCGACTGCGAAGCGCATCCCGAACCAAACCGCCAACAGTCTCCATTTCATCTTCAGTCGGCGCCCCCTCATTCTTGGGACGCGGGGTCTCACCCTCAACATCGGATAGGTAAGTCTCACTGATTTCTGGTGGCATTCCCGCGAACCCATCGGATTCGTAAAAACGTTCATCCAGCGCACGCTCACGATCGTCGCCGCCAATGGACGTCATTGAAGCCGAATATTCATCGGTCAGACCTGTCACCGCAGCCGTTTCAAAGCTCCGATCGAGGTGGTTCTCACGGCTTCGATCAAAAGGCTCAACATTCACGCGCTCGAATTCAACAGGCGGAAGACCATCTTCCTCAACGGTCGGCGTGTCACCCAGCGATGATGCTAACTCCTCAATCGAGCCGGGAGCATCCATACCGCGCGTCAGATCAAGAACCTCTTCGTCTTCATCCTGCGGGACTTCGGTGTGCTCTCCGGTAGCTGAGGCATTGAACAACCCCGCAGCGCCAGCACCCAATGCGGCTGCCGTTCCTAATCCAGCCGCAGTTACGGCGCCGATCCCGAGCGATTGTTCATTGTCATGAGGCTCGCTGGTGGGCGTATCACTTCCCGCCGGATCGGACAACATTGCATCAAGCACCTGATCCGTTTCGTCGGGAGACACACTTTCGGACGAATCAAGCAATTCGTTCAACTCCAACGCCGAATCGTCCGATTCACTCGCCAATGACGTGCTATCCAGCACTTCCGTTAGCTCCAGAGTGTCTTCGGCGGCGAGTGGATCTGTTTCACCTTCGGACAGTGGATGTCCAGCGACGCGGCGCCACAAAGCTCCATCACGTTGAGGAAAAATCGTCTCTTCCTTGGGATCGGCAACAGTCATGTGATCATTCTCCCGGCCCAATGCAGCGTCATATTCCGCCCGCGCAATCGCAGCCGCATCTTCATCAATCGAAAAAGACGCAGTTTCCTGCTGTACTTCGTCCGCAGTCTGAGCGGCAGCAGCGGGCGCAACCGTCGCCTCATCGTCGTCAATAATACGACGGATTGAAGCGAGGATATCTTCCATGCTCGGCTGCGAAGTGGAGGAAGGCTTATCGGTCATAGCGCCCTTCGTTTTTCAAATCACCGTCCAAAACGGCTCAATTTGACACAGGTTACGCGCGGCGCTTGTCAGGAACAAGGCATCGTCCCGAAAACACTTACACAGTACCCTCAGATTTGAAGATAACCACGTAGGGTTAAAGCCTTCTTAGACAGGCGAAATACCGAAATGACCAGATCCA
The DNA here is from genome assembly GCA_964549375.1 of uncultured Neomegalonema sp. Lineage (GTDB taxonomy): Bacteria > Pseudomonadota > Alphaproteobacteria > Rhodobacterales > Rhodobacteraceae > JAHDDY01. The sequence continues at coordinate 4,186 of CAZJWF010000066.1, read as the reverse complement.
GAATTTTTAAAAGGCGAACGCGGCATCTTTTGAAAATCCGGGGAGAAGTGGCGCTGCTGCATCAAAAATCCACCGGTGGGAGATCGTTCCCCCCGTTTTCGCCGAAGTACGAACCTGGCCAAAGCGACCATCCATCCAAATGGCTACCAACCGCCCATCATCCGCCAATTGATCGAACAAAGCTTGCGGAACATCACCAACGCCGCCTTGAATCACAATAACATCAAAGGGTTTTTCGCTATCAGCTCCACTTTCAAAGGCCGAGTTTAAAACGGCGATGTTGTCATATCCCAAAGAAGACAGCGTTTCTTCCGCCGACTTCGCCATGCTTTCATCGCTTTCAACCGAAATGACGGCGCGACATACGCGCGACAGAACCGCACTGGAATAGCCAAGACCGCATCCAATATCGAGGACGGCATCATTCGGCTCGATTTCGGCTGCATCAATCATCTTTGCGAAAACACGGGCATCGAGCAGCCAGCGACCTTCAGCCAGCTCTACCGCCTCGCCTGCATAGGCGACAGGTCGCTTAGAAGACGGAACGAACCGCTCACGCGGGACCTCAAGCATCGCGTCGATCACGGCGTATCGCGTCACATCCGAGGGACGAACCTGACAATCAACCATCTTTTCTCGGGCGGCGGCGTAATCGTGCATAGCAGCGAACCTTTTGGCATTGAATGCCCGGCACATAACACCCGCGACGTGAATGCGTCCACAGCCGTTTGCGACGTGCTAAGGGCCAAGATTAAGGGGCTTTCATCACCACCCAAGAACTAGCCTAACAACTTGGCGTCATTCCTTCGCGTTCCCACGGCAAAACCGGCGAAAACTCAGCAACAAGGTAATCGATAAAAACCCGAACCTTAGGCGGTAGATTTCGCCGGGTAGAGTAAACCGCGTAAATATCAGACCCATTATCCTCGTAATCTGGCAAAACGCGAACCAATTTGCCGTCTCGCAGGTCATCACCGATCAAATAGGTTGAAAGCCGAGAGATCCCCAGTCCCGCCAATGTGGCATGGTACAGAGCATCGGCGCTATTAGCTTCAAAACTACTTCGCAATTGCAAACCTTGCGATTGGAAATCCTTAAAATCCCACTCATTAAAACGCGAAACTGTCGAGAGCTGCAAGCAGTTGTGCGCTTGTAAATCAGTTGGTCTTGTTGGGACATCGTTCCGCTGCAAATATTCCGGGGAAGCACAGATAACCCGCCGGTTATGCGCAAGTTTTCGCGCCACGAGCGATTGGTCTTCGATCTGCTCTGTAAACAAGATGGCGACGTCAATCTGATCGACTGAGAAATCCCGTTTTCGATCTGAGAAATCGACGGAAACCGAAACGTCAGGATATTGCGCCATAAAAGCCGGTAGAATGGGTAAAATCTGCGCTTTACCGAAAGCTACCGTCGCCGCGATATGTAGCTGACCTTTCGGATGATCCCCGAAAGACATGACCAAATCCTCAGCGGCGGCAATGCTGCGACGGATCTCGGCGCATCGCTCATAGAACGCTTGGCCATCATCTGTCAGAGCGACCCCGTGCTTGGAACGGACCAAGAGCCGCACCCCTACACGGTCTTCCAACTCTGCGATGCGCTTACTCACCGCCGAGGGCGATTGCTCCAACTCGCGCGAGGCCGCCGAGAAGCTGCCAGCATCCACGACACGCGCAAATAATACGATCAGGTTAGGCAAATCCATGATGCACCTCATCTATGCCCAAATGGAACAGATACAATGCCAAATGGAGGGGTAAATTCCGGAGTCAAGCTTCTTAAATGTGCATTACAGCAAAATATTTTGCAACGCAGCATTTTTCACTCCTGAAAGGCCAGTTATGACCACCTTACTCCCATCTCTGGCACTATCCTCGAAAGAGGCTTCCGCCATGTCGTTTTACGAAATAAACGCGCCTCAACCGACTGTGGCGGCGCGTTTCCGGACACAAATCGGACAAAAGCTCCGCAACGCGTTCAACACGATGCAATACGTGAGAATGGTGCAGGCTTTGTCGCGGCTATCGAACCAAGAACTCACAGCGATTGGACTCGAACGCGCTGACATTCCTGATTTTGCCCACCGTTCGATCTTTAGGACATAACGCCTGAGAAAACCGGGTTTCGCGGGATTAAAACCGCCTCCGCAAAACCGGTGGCTTTTCCAACAAGCAACTCTATCCTGCACCGATGAATGCAACGCCCCATATCGCCGTTGTCGGTGCAGGTATTCTCGGTGCCTCCATCGCCTATCACCTTGCGCGATCAGGTGGTCAGGTTACGATCATAGATGAAGGCACCCCTGCCAATCGCGCCACGCACGGCTCCTTTGCTTGGATCAACGCGCACCATCCGCAGGACGTAGCTTACTTTCAGTTCCGCATGGCGAGCATTCGCCTCTGGAAAGAGTTGACGAAAACCATCCCGAACTTGCCCGTTCGGTTTTCTGGGACGCTGAACTGGGAAGACGACCCCGCCGATATCGAAGAAGTTCAACGCGCCCTTGACGAGGGCGGAAACCCCGCCCGGCTGGTTTCTCGATCAGAGATCACGCGGCTCGAACCAAATCTCGCCAACCCACCGGAAGTGGCCATCGAGGCCAGTGCGGAAGGCGTAGCCGACCCCGTCCGCATCGCCGAGGCGTTTGTCTTTGCCGCTCTTTCCCACGGTGCGACCCTTCGCACCAATGCGAAAGTCCTGAGCCTTACATTCGAAAAAGGCCGCGTCGCCGGTGTCGAGGTTCCGGAAGGACTCATCGAAGCAGATGCAACAGTGCTCGCACTGGGCGCGGGTACATCCGATCTACTGGCTGCTCATGACTTTACCCTTCCGATGGACAATGCGCCTGGCCTCTTGATCAACACATCACCCGTCTCACCTGTGACGCAGCGCGTTTTGACCTCCATGAGCCTGCATGTTTGGCAAAAGGACGATGGGTCATTGCTGGTTGGCGAAGATTTCGGTGGCACAGATCCAGCGGAAGGCGACGCCAAGATCATCGAGCGCGTCAAAGACAAACTCGACGGGTATTTCAAGGGTGTCGATACGTATGAGATCTTAGGCTCCACAACGACCAAGCGCCCGACGCCCGCAGATACCTATCCGGCACTCGGCGCGGTCCCCGGACTTGATCGCCTCTGGGTCGCGACCACTCACAGCGGTATCACGCTCGCGCCAATCATCGGCGAGTCGATGGCAAAAGAAATCCTGAGTGGCAAGTTGGTCAAAGACCTGCATCCTTATCGCGTGTCACGCTTTGTCGCCAATCCTTGACGGAGGACGTATGCCAGACTTCATTCTCGCTTATCGCGGTGGCCGCCAGCCCGACACGCCCGAAGAGGGTCAAGCTCAGATGGCGCGTTGGAAAAAATGGCTGAGTGACCTCGGCGATGCTGCCGTCAATCCCGGCACGCCTCTCGGAAAATCGCAGTTCGTCACCGCAAACGGCATCGCGCCAGACGGTCCTGAACCACTGACGGGCTATTCCATCGTCACCGCCGACGACATGAACGCCGCGCTGGAGATTGCCAAAGCCTGCCCTTTCGCCGAAATCGGTACGCTTGAAGTCGCAGAGATCAAATCAATGTAAGCAGCGCTTACCTCCACCCCTCATCATCGGGGAGGAAAAACAGCAACCAAAATCCGATAAGCGCAACAATTACAAACAGACCTCCTATAATTCACATGTTTTTTATGTGGTTATTTCAGATCAATTTTTCAACCCCGAACGATCACCCTTGCCGCCCCGCCACGAGGATGCTAATTCGCGAATGCAGGGCGACGTGGCGGAGTGGTTACGCAGCGGATTGCAAATCCGTGTACACCGGTTCGATTCCGGTCGTCGCCTCCATCTTTTTCTTCTTATTTTCAAGGGCTTGAGTCGAATTGGAGATAGGTCCGGTTTGGTGTGCATCGCCACTTGCATCGCCACTCGCTCTCCGGCGCGCGTTCCGGGCCATCGTCTTTTGTCGAGCGCCCTTGCTGTAAAGCTCCACCATCGCATCCGTCGTGTGGCCGGTAATCGCTTTGATCTCGGCGTTGGAACAACCTGCTTCAGCGAGTGAAATCGTGGCATTCTTTCTCAACCCGTGCAGCGAGACGCCATCGATGCCGGCCTTCGTCCGGTTCTTCCTGAAACTATGCGCCATCGCGTGATACGATAACTCTTCGCCGCGTTTGTTAG
>CAZJWF010000065.1:11600-18140 GCA_964549375.1 uncultured Neomegalonema sp. | reverse complement strand
GTCGATTGGATCGTGCTTGATACGGTCAGGCAGCGCTGTTTAGGTCTCGCATCTTTCGAGTTGTGGAGAATGTGACATGCCTCAATCGGACCCCGGATGCCTTGTCTCGACTGAGTGGCTCGCCAAACATTTGGATGCGCCGGATGTAAAGGTGGTCGACGCATCTTGGCATTTGCCGCCCTCCGAACGCGATGCAAAGATCGAATTTCGGGGCGAGCACATTCCGGGCGCAGTGTTCTTTGACATCGATGACATTTGCGATTCAAAATCGCCTTTGCCGCATATGGCCCCTAGCCCGGAAAAATTTGCGGCGCGAGTTCGGAAACTAGGCTTGGGCGACGGCAATCGCATCGTGGTCTATGATACGTCAGGATTGTTTAGCGCGGCTCGGGTTTGGTGGCTATTCCGTCTGATGGGTCACGAAGACGTGGCTGTGTTGGACGGCGGATTGCCGAAATGGAAAGCTGAGGGTCGTGCCCTTGATGATCTGCCCAAAGCACCGCGTGAGCGGCACTTTACGCCTCGACGTGATACGACGCTGTTGCGGGATGTTACCGAGGTCGCGCGCGCGACCAAACTGGGTGACGAGGAAATCGTCGATGCGCGCCCTCCGGTCCGGTTCGCTGGCGAAGCGCCAGAACCGCGCGAAGGATTGCGAGCCGGTCACATTCCGGGATCGAAGAATGTTTTTTACGCGGACTTGCTCGACAATGGCGTGTTGAAAGACCCTGAAGTTCTACGGGCGACCTTCGAGGCTGCGGGTGTGGATTGGGAGAAGCCAATTCTGACGACGTGCGGGTCTGGTGTGACTGCGGCAATTTTGGCGCTGGCCCTGCATCACAGCGGGCATCGCTCTTGGTCGCTCTATGACGGTTCGTGGACGGAGTGGGGAGCGTTCCACGAATTGCCGATTGAAACGGGTCCGGCCTAACTTACGGCGCGGAGACTTCGATCGAGAAGACCCCATCGACGGGCGAGGCGTAACGTCCACTCCCATTCGCGAATTGTAGATCAACATCGACCTGCACATCGATGCGGATGGGCTTGTCGAGCCGGATACGACTTTGCGGAATGGCAAAGCGCCGTGTGTACCGGCTTGCATAGCTTGGTTTGCCGCGCGCACCGCGCACGGTCAGGACACCTCCGGCAGAGGTATTGGTCAGACGTCCATCATTGACGGCGTCGATCTCAACTAAAAAGCCTTCGCCCTGACCCAAACCGCGCACAGAGCAAGCATCTTCTATCGTGATATCAACAAGCACGCCGTCTGCGTCATTCAGCACGGAGGCTGCGCCAAAATTGGCTTGAATTCGCTGGGTCGTATCTGCTGTCGTTCGTGCTTGTCGTCCCTGAATTGTACTGGAGTTGCCCGCGGCCAACAAGGTGGCGGTATCGACGGTATAGTCGACTTGCTCAACGCATTTCAGAATGATGATGGGTTCGATCTCAAATTCCAGCCGACGGGTCTCGCCGCCCGCTTCAACGATACCGGACAGCAGAAAAACCGACGCAAGCGCGATACGCATGGAATCTGCGATCATGAACCTGCCTCACTCACCGGTTGCTAGACACCCCTTTTTCGCGGGGTTCGGTTAAGGCTCGGTTACGATTTCGGGGGCATCTTCGGGTTTTGACGGTTTATCGACTTCAAGATCGGCTCCGAAAACATATTCCGTTCCAACTTCAAGCGTTCGTGATGCGCCTTCCCAAATATCCAGCGCTTTCAACGTATAAGTACCGGGTCTCAAGCCGTCTGTGCGGAACAAGCCGAATTGATTGGACCGCGCCTTCGAGACAACCTCGCCTTCTGTATTCAGAATTTGCAGCGGCACGTTTATCACGGGCTTGCCATCAGGTCCGGTAACGCGTCCAGCCGCTCCAACTTCGACGGCAAGATCAAAATCAACGGGCGTGACGGCGCCGGGAACAATCTTCGCGTTGAGCACATCCGTGTCGATCACCAGATCAATCGGCAAGTCATCGGCTTCGAGCCGCACGGAATGGACGCCGGTTGGAACGCGCGACAGCCAATAGCTGCCGTCTGAATCGACGCGCCCTAGCGGCTTGCCATCCACGATGACCCGCGACCCTTCCAATTCTTCTTCGGTCAGCTCGATTCCATCAGGTGCCTTGATGCGTCCGGCTAAGCGACCGAGGCGCGGGTTCGTGGCCCGTCGAGGCGCCGCGGATAGGCCGCCATCGGCAAAACCAACATCGAAAGACAGACCAAGCGAGCCAAATGTCTCATCCCCGCTAGACTGAAATGATCGGACCCCGCCATCAGCGTATAGAGAAACGCCGGGGCGCAACTCAGTACGAAGGCCGATTGAACCGGCGATGCTGTTGCGGTCCTTTTCAGCACGCAATTGCCACGCGACTGGCAGGTTAAAAAGATGCTCACCATGCAGGCCCAGCGCAACGCCAAATTCGTCATCGGACGTGCGGTAGTTGGTTTCAAAACTCAACTCGGTTTCGCCTGAGAATTTAGTATCAAAGTCATAGGCCAGACGGGCAAAGCCGTCGCCTTCATAGAAGACTTGAAGCGATACATCGCGGAATGGTTCCGCGCGGGCCTCAATTCGATACTCGCCTTCGTTATTCGGTCGTGCTGAAAGGCGCAGTTTATCTCTGGGGTGCCAGTTGAAGTATGGCAGAACATATTCGGCTTCGAGGTTATATCGCGCGATGACCCCGAATTGCAGACGTCGAGAATACTGATAGCTCAACTCCGCAAAATGATCGTGAAACTCATCTTCATCGTCAGCGGTTTCGCCGTCTAACTGCTCCAGCGGATCGTTTTCCTGATAGCTCAACCGCGCATTCAGAGTCGCCTTTTTGTATTCTCCAAAGTATAGCGCCTCGAACGATTTTGATCCGTCCTCGTCAATCCCTGCCCCGACATAGGCAGTTCCGGCTTCACCAAGTTGAACGGCGACACCGGCGGCGCCCGATACGCCGTCTTCGGGTAGGTATGCGGCTGCAACCTCGACAGTTACGTCATCTAGCGGCGCATAGCGCGCGCGGGCAAAGCCAGTGGCCTCACCGCTGGAGTCCTCGTCCTTATTGAACAGATCCCCTTCGACACCCGCACCCGCGACGATGTTAAATGATCCTTTCGGTGCCAAAAAGTTATTGGCGGTGAGGGTGACGTCAATTGTCTCAACCTGATTGTCTGACAAGGGCTCAAAGACCCGAATTTCTATCTCACTGCGCCGCTGACCGAGAAGTGGACTTTCAATCGAGTACTCTCCGTTCACGCCGATCACTGTTTCGGCGACGACAACATTGTCAATGATCAGTTCAACCCGTCCTCCGGCTGGACCTTCGCCAAAGAACCGCCGCCCCGAACCGCCTCCGCGATCCAGTAAGATACCGCCGACGTCTTCGATCTGCTCAAATGTCTCTTTCTGATTGGAATAGGCAACCTGTGCCCCCGTCATATCAATGATGTCAACGAGGGGGTGGACGCCGATTTGCTGTCGTCCGATCAACGTCCAGATACTATCGGTGACTTCGCGCAGCCAAGCGTAATCGGTCAACTCATGTTCATCGCTGGAACCGGCATATTGCAGACGCCAGACACCGCCAAAGGCATGACCGTTCACCTCAAGCTGCGAGGACAAACCGACGTCATCTGATGCACTCGAATAGGTGGTGAAGACATCGCCGTGGGCACTCGTCATCCCGATGATAGGTGGCACGACGTCTGGCTCAATCTCTGAACCGGCATCGTCACCGGTCTTTAGGGGATCATCGGGGTCCCAAGGCGGCTCCAATACAACGGCGTAGGATTCAATATCAAAGCTGACAGGAGTGCTAAGGAATTCGATTAGGAAATCTTCGCCGACAAATGTGGCATCTTCAAATTCGCGTAGGGAGTCAGGTTCAATTTTGATCGACCCGATAGGGGTGTCGAGAAACGCATTCCCTTCCTCCTCGCGGAGACGCGTGTTGATTGCAGCGAAAGTTTCTTCGGCTGGCAGAAAAAATTTACCGCCTTCGACGATCACGTCAACCGCGTCACGTTCTTCCGCACCGACAATGATGCCAAGCAGGGCAAGCCCCTCGTCCAACTCTTCGCGGCCATCATCCTGCGCGAGCGAAGAAGGCACGCTAAAGAAAAGCGCGATCAAGGAAAACGCCGTGACGAATTTGAGATGCGAGCGATTACCTCGGCCGGACATCAACGTCAATTTCAAGCGCGTATAGTCCGGCAAGCCCTATGCCGGACGCGCGCGCAAGGGCGGTAAAGCCCCCATAAATTATTCGGTGGGTGCGATCCTCGCATAAAATACGAGGTTGGGTCGGGATCAATCGCACGGGAAATTTCTGACTATCCGTATCCTCGTGAACTGCCGAGCCAGAGCGATCGTCGCCGCCGATGATCCGATAACGAACGTCAAGATCACTCGGATCGACGGAGCGCCTCACTTTGATGCGCCAGAACTCGTCTACGCTGCGTTGAAAGTTTAAACCTCCACCTTTTGCCGCGAGCGCGAGTGCTTCGCGTGATGAAACGGGTTCAGTCTGCGCGGAGCGGTTCTTCTCAATCATACCAATTGGTGCCGAGATGAGGTCGTCCCGACACGTTTCGGCATGAGCCGGAAGGCTTACGTTCATCAGCGCAAGCGTTCCGACGAAGATAAAAGTTGCCCCGCGCATATCTGGTTAAAGCCCGTAGCTGGCAGATACGGGCATATCGCCCAGTTTGCCGAGCAGATAGACTTTACGCTGACCGGCCCTTGCCGTATCGGGCAGTTTTTGCACGACGGTCCGGCGAGTGCCGGGCAGGACAGGCGTTTCTACGACGACACCAGCGGCAAGCGTGCCGGGGGCGACAACGTCCTCCGACAATTTTCTGGTGTCTTGGATGTTTTGAAGCATCGACGCAGCAGCCGCATCACCGGGATAGCTGGCAGCGTTCCAAACGGCATAAATTCCTTTGAAGCGCGCATGAGCGTTGCCCGTGTTTTGGACATCAAGTGTCATGCCGCGCTCATCCGAGCTGACATTATGCAGTTGGGCGGTGCGATTGGCTTCACCAACCTGACCGTAAACAACGACGCCAAGGCGGAACTTAAAGCGCAGACCATCAGCGGTCTCATTCGTTCTGTCTTGGTTCAGAAAAATTACAGCGCGATGTTCGCCTGGTTCCGGCTCGACCTGAGGTCGAATGGCAAACCGCATCGTGCGGCGTCCTTTGCCTGGGATCTTAACGCGCGTCGGATTAATTGCGATCCACTGATCGAGCGATTGTTCGGTCGGCGGCAGAACGCGCAACTGATTATTCTCGTCAAGATCAAAATTCGCCATGTCGATCCCGATTTCGACAGGATCGTCGGAACTATTTACAATTTCAAGTGTTTGGGTTTTGCGCTTCTCATCGAGATTGAGTTCGAAACGTGCTGGCGAAACAGCAATTTCAAGTGCTGACGCAGGGAGCGATGATGTAATGGTTAAGCCGAGCGAAAACGCGAGCAACGATAGATAGCGACGCATGATTAACTCCGAAAAATCTTATGAGCGCCCTCTTTCTCAGAATCGGCACGCCCGTGATGTCTCGGTTATGGTAAAGTTGCGTAAATACTCCCTAAATCGGCGTACAGAAAATTTAGAACTGTCGGATAGTTGATCGAGTTAAAACGAGAAACGCCGCCCCGATACAACCGGAGCGGCGCTCTTGAACCGCAAATTACGGTATTTTATTAGTTCGCGGTTACGGTAACCGTGAACAGATCAGATTGCGAGTACGAACCTGGAGCGGTCGCGTTCGCGAGATCGAGTGGAACAACAACCGAGATTGGCGTTGGCGCAGCCGTCAGACCAAGACCAGTGTTGATCGTCGCAGCGGTGTTGTGCAGAGCGATGCTGTTTGCGGCAACGTCAATCTGAGCACCTTCAACCGAACTGTGAGCCATTGCCGTTGCGTTTTGCGAAACAGCAACGTCAACACCGTTGGTGACGAGTGCGCGGAATGCACAAACGTTATTCAAACGCAGATCAACATCGGTGCCCGGAGCAGCAGGAGCGCTCGAAGCAGCGTCGAGGTCAGGCGTGAACGAAGTTACGGTTGCACTACCCAGACCACCTGTTGGAGCGGCGCCGAGAGCAGCGTTCAGGCCGTTTGCATCGACGTTTACAGTGACAGAGTCATAGCAGAACAGTGCGATAATCGACGGCAGGGAAACATCGACGTCTGTGCTGAGCGAAGCAGCGTGCGTGCCAGTAGCAGACGTGGCAAGAACAGCAGCAGCAGCAACAGATTTGATGAATTTTGACATGTGAGAGTCCCTCTTTAGAAAACTTGTTGTTGGTCGTTGTCGTGAGACAGAAGTTAATCGATCTGAGTGAATGTCGAGTAAATAGAGATAGAATATGTTATTTTATTACGATGTATTATTACGAAATTCCATGAAAATTGTGAATAATATAAATTTATGTAAGTATTGAGGTTTATTTTTTATAAAAGAGAATTTTTGTAATTTAATATAGATAAACTATACTTCATGTAATTTGAATTGTGCGGTATCGTGCCTGAGA
>CAZJWF010000065.1:0-11500 GCA_964549375.1 uncultured Neomegalonema sp. | reverse complement strand
AATATAGATAAACTATACTTCATGTAATTTGAATTGTGCGGTATCGTGCCTGAGATAGCTGCCTTTCGACTTAACGCGACATGCCCGCGTTCGATATTCATGACGACGGACAGCATTCCTCGCAGCCTGAACGAGATTTTCATATTTAAAATGATGCATCGATTGGCGTTATCGCAATGGTCATTCCGGCCTCGGTGCCGGTGAGAGCGTTGGCACGGAAGGTGGAGAAAAAATTACCTTCGCAGTGCCGGAATGCTTGAAGGGCTAGATGCGAACAAAGAACGCAAGATAATGCCGGAAGAAATGAAAACCGTCGCCGTCGCTTTCCCCGCCTTCATCTAGGATGCGAAAGGCCGTGTGGCGCTGGAGGGAAGGGAGGCGCGTCATGGCAACCGCCGCAAGCGGCGTCGTATCACTTCGTAAGAGATCCGGCGAAGCTCAGGTTTCATGCAACGGTCAGTCCGACGGAAATCCGATGTTCCTAGATCAGAAAGTCGTTTGCTGATCTTATCCAGTTCTGAGGCCGCTGGCATCATCCCCAGAAACAACACGCTTCATCGGTATCCATAACGTGACGGTCGTGCCAACGTCTTTCTTGGACTCAACTTCCAACTTTCCGCCATGCAATTCCGCCAACGACCGCGCGATCGGTAAACCAAGGCCCGTGCCGTCATGCTGGCGCGACAAGTCGTTGTCGATTTGACCAAACTGCTCAAGGGCGACATCAACTTCTTCTGGCGACATACCAATGCCCGTATCTGCCACTGAAACTTTGATACCTTGAGGCGATACCAACTCGGCACGTAGAGAAATGCGCCCGCCCGGAGGAGTGAACTTCACCGCGTTTGACATCAGGTTCAGGATGACCTGCTTGATGCGGCGTCCGTCGACAATCACGAATGGAAGCGGAGAAGGAATTTCTAGTCGGATATGAAGCCCGGCAGCTGACGCGCGTTCGTGCAAGAGCTGGCGGCATTTCGAAAGCACGACAGATATATCGGTTTCTTCTTCCACCAACTCAATTTTGCCAGCTTCGATCTTTGATAGATCAAGAACGTCGTTGATCAGCGACAGCAGGTGTTGGCCCGACGTATGAACGCTTTCCGCATACTCTTTGTAGCGCTCACCGATTGGACCGAAGACTTCGTCTTTCATCACCTCAGCGAACCCGATGACGGAGTTAAGCGGCGTGCGAAGTTCATGGCTCATATTGGCCAAGAATTCGGATTTTGATCTATTCGCTTGCTCTGCGCCGCGACGAGCTTCGTCCAAAGTGACCTGCGCGGTTTTCATCTCGGTAATATCAAGCAGATAACCTTGCGCGACAACTGCAGCAGTGCGGTCTTTGGCGCGTGCTTTGATGAGTGTCAGCATGTTTCGTATATGAACAACCCGGCCATCGGCACTGCGGGTTCTGTATTCAATGGTTGCGTAATCCCCGCTTTTGAGAACCGCTAACTCATCGGAGAAACGCGGACGGTCTTCAGGATGAACATGATCTATCCAGAAACCTGGAGTGCACCAAGAGCGTGTTGGGTATCCGGACATCCGTTCGATTTGTGGGCCGATATAAGTGAAGCGGCTTTCGGTGATATTGGCGGCCCAAGGGATCACATTTGTTGACTCGGCTAAACGGCGAAAGCGATCTTCGCTTCGTTTCAACTCGCCAGTGCGTTTTTTGAACTCACGTTTATGCAGCGCCAGTTTGCGCTGCGCTTCTTGGCGGGATTTGTTCTCGCTCTGAACGGCGTAAAAGACGGCACCAGCAGCGATCAGACCGCCCAGTAAACTCAGTAACCAGCCCGTAAGTGGAACAGAAGTCGACGGCATCGGGACCGAAATGCTAAAGCCTTGATTGCCGGAAGGAACTGCAATCTCGCGCGCGCCTGTTGCCCGGTTGATCGAGTTCGGCTCGGGTAGTAACCGCGCATCAATCGGGCCGGTGACCGTCAGAGGCGCAGCATTCGGAACGGCAAACAGAGCCGACGCATCCACGAAAGCGGCGAGAATCCCAAAAGTTTGAGGCTGGCCGTTCGCACCGACACCGCGAATTGCCGTCATGCGCCAAAACCCAGTCTTGCCATCTGATTTCAGCGTTTTACTACTGACGGGCTCGATGCCGTTTGCAGTTGCAGAATACAGCGATGAAGAGAGTGGCAGGTCAAAACCAAGCGCTTGACCCATTCGGTCGCGAGCCTCTTGCCCGGAAACCAAAGCGATAGGCAAACGTCCGCCTGAGCCTGAAAACGCGAGCTGTGATCCGTCATGACGTTGGTCAGACACAAGATGTGATGCCGCAAGGAAAATCGTGCCGGTGTCCGAGGTAAATTGGGCAACCCCTTCGGCATTCGGAGCTGCGACGCGTCGTGCTGTCTGCTGATCTGGCAAAATACGGAAATATGCGATGCCTTGCGTGCTCGGCGTTAGCGTAAAAAATCGTTGCGCCAGTGACGCGAAGCTCTCATTCGCAATCGCGCCATTTCCAGCGGTTGCGGCCGCGGAAAGCGCTTGGGCGACAGTTGCCATGTTCAGATCGACGGCTTGTATGGCCTGCGCTGAATCAACAGCGATGGTTTCTGTTATCTGGACATTGTAGTCATGCGTGCTGGCTCGATTGTTCTTCGTCACCGCATTCAGCAGTGCCGCGCTCATTGCAAGACCGATTGCGGTGGTCGCGCCATATCGGATCATCGAGGCTTTATTCATCTCGGGCCTTCTGAGTCTCTGATCGGGCAAAATTGCATCCCGAAGCGCCCTTTGTGACAGAACATGACTAACTTCCGGTAAAAGCGAGATTCTTTCGGATGAGCGCGCGGTAACAAAAATACATTGAATAAGTTCATGATTTGTTCTAATCAAATTGCCTGACTTGGGACGCAGGAGACTTTGATGACAGCAGTGACGCCACGACCAACACGCGCCATGATCCAACGGGAGATAAACGGGGTTTGCCGACACATGACCAAGCCTGATACGCGCGTGTTTATTCCAACAAACGCACGCGAGGGAGGTGTATTTCGAGCACGAAAGGGGGGCGCCGACCTTCTCAGTCGTCTCAGCGTGAATGGGATTGAAGTCCTCTTGGCGACCGGCGCACTCGTTCTCGTTCGCGAAACGACGTCGGGAAAGTTGTATCGTGCGGTGCCCACCAAAGACCGCGTAAAGCCGCCTCGGACGGCGCGCGAGCATCGCAGCGCTGCCTGGAGAGCTGCGGATCGCGTATTTTCGCGTTCAGATTGTGCTGCAACGCCTAAAGATATGCCAACGTTGGCCGAGTCTCCGATTGGATGGTTGGCGCGGCGACGCGGTGCCGATGGCAAGTCATTCCTCTCACGGGACGAAGTTGCAGCGGCAGAACGGTTGCGTGTGGACTTCGAACGTAGCCAACTGGCACCGGGTGTCACGCAAAACTGGCAGCGTTTTCTGACTTCTGGCGTGGAAGGGGGCAGATGCACCTCCGCACAGGAACGAGAGGTTGGGGGCGGTGCCAGCGCGTCGCGGGCGCGGTTGGCGGATGCGCTCGATGCCTTGGGGCCGAGCCTTGCGGATGTCGTGCTGCGCGTCTGTTGTTTTCTGGAAGGTATTGAAACCGTTGAATCTTCTATGAATTGGTCACGCCGATCCGGCAAAGTCGTTCTCAAAATCGCGCTTCAGCGGCTCACCGCTTTTTATGAAGACGTGTCTGTCCGAGATAATGCGGCCATAGAGACGTGGCGTGCTGAGCAGGCAGACTCGGAGCATTCCGGCGTTTAACTTCGGGCGAAGGAATTCTACGAGTGCAACCTCCGCATTGACGCACTGCAATATAGTAATTATATTGCAGTGCAGCAAAATGGAGAATCCAATGGATACTGTCGCTTTTCAAAAGGTCTCGACATCCGCCGCTCACATCACAAAGTCTGTCGTCGAAGGGCAGGCTGAGATTTTTGAGATTTATGCAAAGAATTCAGAGGGAATGCCGATTTCCTCGTTCTTCAGCGCTGCTGCGACGATGCAGCGTGCCGCCCTTCAGGGGCTGGATGATCTATCTGACTCTCTGCGCGCTGCACCTGCGAAGGCGAAAGCGGGTAAGGCCGCTGCGGCGTCCAAAGTGAAAAAGACCTCTGCCAAGGTGATACCTTTGGCCGTTAAAAGCGATCTATCCGCCGAAAACAGTGATCCATCCGTGGAAAACGATGACCTAACCGTCATTTCGGGGATCGGCCCGTCAACGATGAACAAACTTCAGGCGCACGGGATTGGATCGATTTCTGACTTGGCCAAGACCTCGATCACAGACCTGACGTCCATCGTCGAAATGGAAAAAATCCGCATGTCCAAAAATACACCGGCGGATTGGATTGCGGAGGCAAAGCGCCTGCTCAAGCCTGCGAATGCAAAATAAGTCTTCGGCGCAAATCCGCCCTTGCGAATACCCGCATGACGCAGACTTCGCTTTTGCGGGTCTGCGTCTTCTGACCAGCAGAAGCTAATGGCGCTTTTCAGCGTTTCAGGTGGATTTGACACGTTCCGTTCATCGGCATTGATGGCGTGAGCCAGATCGCCAGAGAGCAGACGCGCTACAGCACGCCTTTGACCTGAAACGCCCTCCACGCCCGCTCCAACCACTTCGACTTAATCGAGTGCCCTCCCGGATGGGTGCAATATTCGAGGATCTTCCCCGTCGCGTTCGTGCGGCGGCGGCAATCGAGGTCTCTGTCGGCGTATCTGCGCGCCGAGCCAAAGCCGCCGATCCGCGTAAACAGAGACAGCGCGTCTGAAATCGCGCCCTGTTTGGTATCGGCAATTCTGCGTCCATTCAGAGGAACCGTCTTATCGCTGGTGCCGTGCGTGTGGATCAGATTGACGGGTGCGCTGGGGCACGAGGTCGGCAGGCTTTCCCAAAACGTCCCGGCGACGGGGGCGAAGGCCGCAAAGCTGCTGCCGCGATGGCAGGCCAGATTCCACACCATCATGCCGCCTGCCGAAAATCCGCTGACCATCAGGCGACTGCGGTCAATCGGAAATCGCGTTGTTGCGTCTTGGATCAACGCATCAAAATATTCAAATTCGACTGATCCATCGACATCGCGTTTACGAGGGGCACCGGGGATAATCCAGTCGGGCCCGGCGCTCTTGGGGGCGATTAACGCGACGCCGAGGCGTGATGCCATGCGCTGCAATGCCTTACTACTGATCGTGCCTTTTGCTGTGCCGCGATACCCGTGAGCATGGATGATTGCGCCGACGGGGGTAACACCGTCATGGCCATCCGGCATCTTGATCCGATAAATCCGGTCGCCGATTTTGCAATCGGTTGAGATCCCGCAGGCGTGAGCAGCACTCATTGGCAGTAAAAAACACAAGAAGGCGGCAAGCGCGAATTTCATAACATGTTCCCGAACAACCATTTGGACCAAGATGACGCAGGTCGTCTCGATTCCCACATCACAATCCAGCGACGTTGGGCAGACAAGCCTTACGGCAAGAGGATGTGGAATCGCTCGCGTGCCCATGTGTCGGTGGCGGCGCTGAGATAACCGGGGTCAGGCCGCGCGAGAATTTCCCGCGCTTTCTCCCGCGCGATGCTCCAGGCATCCGGCGCACCTTTTTCTTCCCACGTTACAGGGGGGTCGCGGTCCGCGAGAAGGGGATAGAAATAATCGCGGCTCATCGAGGCCATTGTATCGTCCCCGCCGAGGAAATGTCCCTCGCCCAGCACAGCCTCGCGAATGGCGTCCATCCCAAGGGTTTCCTCGGTGACTTCAATGCCCCGCACGGCACGATGGACATGGCCGAGCATTTCATCATCGAGAATAAACGCTTCGAAACTTGCGCCGAGCAAGCTCGCGGTCATCCCGGCGCTTTCGTAGATCATATTCGCGCCTGCTAGCCCGCACGCGAGCGCCGACATCGCTTTTTCGGCGCCCATCTGAGCATCGACCGCTTTGGCATCTGCCATCGACGAGGCCACACCAGAGGGCAAGCCCAGCCAGTTCGACACTTGCGCCGCCGCCGCATTCAGGATGCTGCTTTCCCCGCCGCCGCCACTGAACGCCCCGGTCCGCAAGTCAATCACCAGCGGCCAGTTCGAGAAAATCACGGGATAGCCGCGCGCGAAGACATTGACGAGGATTAGGCCCGCCAACGTCTCTGCGGTGGATTGCACGATAAACCCAGCGGGGGTCGCGGGCGCGGTCGCCCCGGATTGTGCAGCGATGATCGCGTTGATTGGAACGCCGCGCTTGATACAGGCAACCGTTACCTCGACTGCATCCTCGCCATAGCGCATCGGCGAGACCACCGGCGAGATATGCGCCTTGCAGAAGGGGCGCGCTGCGAACTTGCCAGTCCCGCCCAATGCGTGATCGAACAGGTCGATAATCGGATCGACGGTCTCCGCAACTGTGAAACTCGTGCCAACGGGCTTCGTGGTGCCGCGCAGCAAGGCATAGGCCGTGTTGATATCCAGATCGGTCAGGTCTGGCACATCGGTCGCCACGCAGCACCGCGTGAACCAGCTAACATTGGTCAGCGTGTCTTGCAGGCGCGTGAAATCGTAAAGGTCGCGCAGGGTCGAGGGGCGGTAGAGGCCGGTATCGAGATCCAGCGTTTGCACCGCTGCGCCGCCCGTGCCGAAATAGACCTTGTCGCCGCCAATTTCGAAATCATGCTTCGGGTCGCGGCCATAATAGACAAAGGACTTACAGGCCCCATCGACAATATTCTCGACCATCGCGCGCGGAAAACACAACCGTCCGAGATCGTTGAGGAACGCCCCTTGCGCGCAGGCGGCCTCGACCAGAACAGGGGGCGACTCTCCCATGCCCAGCTCAGACAACAGCGTTAGCGCGGCCTCGTAGATTTGCGTCACCTGAGGTTCTGTCAGCGGGCGGTACTGCCCGCCAACTTGTCCCGGTGCAGCGGGGTTTTCAGGTGTCGCTGCGATGGCCCGTGCCGCCATGCGCGCCGAGCGGCCTCGCCGTTCCTGTCGTTTGGGCGGAGTGTCCATATCGCCTTCCGTCAATCGTCTGGGACGATCAACGGAAATCTGTCTTGAGACAAGCCCTTACTCGGCCGGTGTCGTTGGTGCGGGTTCGTCGCCACCAATCGTCGGCGGTGTCAGTGCATCGAGGACGCCTTGATCACCATCAGAATCGCTTGTCGAACTAGACAGCGCGTCTTCAACCGACAAACGGTCCAGAACCGATCCACCCTGACGATCAGACTGAGCAATCACGTTCAGGATCAGACTCGTCGTCAGAAAACCGACTGCGAGATACCACGTCACCTTTTGCAAGGCCGTGGCAGCACCGCGTCCCGTGACCACGCCACCACCACCGCCGCCCATCCCCAAGGCTCCGCCTTCCGACCGTTGCAGCAGGACGAGCACGATCAAAAAGATCACAAGAGCTAGGTGCAGCAGAAGAATGGCTTGTTCCATAGGGACTTATCCGGTTTTCAGCTTCCGCGAGGGACGCGGAACATAGGTTCAGGCGCGCGTCCTACCCTAAAGCGCGGGAAATGTCGAATTTTTAGCGCGCATAAGCCTTTTGCCTCCCGCTTGACTAAAACTTCATCGTGAAGTTAGTTTTCACACTATTTAAGGTTGAGCTGGATGGAGCAAATGCAGCACTTTATTGCTTTTTGGAATCTTGAAAATCTCTTTGCACCAGCAAACCACCCCGATCGAATTCCATGGGTCGAAAAGCAGGTGAAAGCTGACCTAAAGGGCTGGACGAAAGCGCTCTATCAGCGAAAGTTATCTCAGCTCTCCAGCGTGATCTGCCAAATGAAGGGTGGCGCGGGGCCCGACATTCTTGGCGTGTGTGAGGTTGAGGATCTGAAGGTTCTCAAAGATCTTGCCGCAACGTTGAATTCCGGTTTGTCCGCGCGTCGGTATGACGTCGTCTATGCCACTGCGGATCTGAGTTCGCGCGGGATTGATACGGCGTTCCTCTTCGACAAAAAGGTGTTCACCGTCGATAAGAAATTTGTTTTCAATCACTTCGTTATGCGTCGAACGGGCACGCGCGATATTCTTCAAGCAACATTCCGCAGCGTGGGGAGTGGGAATGATTTAGTCGTGATGGCGAACCATTGGCCGTCCCGCTCTGGTGGCGGCGGGCCAGAGCGTTCGGCTGGCTTTCGCGCTACTGCGGGCGAGACCTTGGCTTACTGGCATCAAAGAGTTTTTGATCTTGCCCCGAAGAAAGACCGAACACCTGTTTTGGCGATGGGTGATATGAATGATGATCCTTGGGATTCCAGTTTGACGATCAACGCTTTGGCGACACGCGAACGGGGCGATGTTCAGCGCGGAACATCGGCGAAATTCTACAATCTCTCTTGGGAATATCTGGAATCGCCTGCGACCGATAACAAAGGCAAATCGCGTGTGTTGGAAGGGACGCTTTATTTCAGGAGCAATGGCAATGTTTTCGATCAAATTTTGGCTAATCGGCCTCTGATCGACACGAAGAAGGATTCAGGATTCAAATTGGTCCCTGATACCGCAGGGATCATCGCCGTCCCTGAAATGGTTTCGCATAAAAAGGGGGAGGGGCCAATTCGATTTGGGCTTCCCAAAGGCAATGCGGCGACGAACGTCAACCGGGATGGATACTCTGATCACTTCCCGGTTGGCGTATTCGTACGAGAGGTCTGACGGGGCGTCAGTTCTTCTCTTTGTCGACCATCTTGCCCGCTTCGATCCAAGGCATCATGCCGCGCAGTTTTGCGCCGACTTCTTCGATCTGGTGAGCGTCGTTGTTACGGCGGATGGCCTTGAACATTGGCGCACCGGCCTTGTATTCGCGCATCCATTCAGAGACGAACGCACCGTCCTGAATGTCCTTGAGAACCTTCTTCATCCTTGCCTTGGTCTCGTCGTAAGGCAGGATTTGCGGGCCGGAGTGATACTCGCCGAACTCAGCAGTGTTCGAGATCGAGTAGTTCATATTCGCGATGCCGCCTTCATAGATCAGGTCGACGATCAGCTTCACTTCGTGCAGACACTCGAAATATGCCATTTCCGGCGCATATCCGGCTTCAACCAGCGTTTCAAAGCCCATGCGGATCAGTTCAACGAGGCCGCCGCAGAGAACGGCTTGCTCGCCGAAGAGGTCAGTCTCGCACTCTTCTTTGAAGTCCGTTTCGATGATGCCCGAGCGACCGCCGCCGATGGCGGAACAGTAGGACAGGCCGATTTCGAGCGCGCGGCCCGTGGCATTCTGGTGAACTGCCACAAGGCAAGGCACACCGCCGCCTTTGGTGAATTCGCCGCGAACCGTGTGGCCGGGGCCTTTCGGGGCCATCATGATGACGTCGACGCCTTCTTTCGGCTCGATCAGGCCAAAGTGGACGTTCAGGCCGTGGGCAAAGGCAATCGCTGCACCGTCTTTCAGGTTGTCATGGATATGCGCGTAGTAGGTTTCGGCCTGCAGCTCATCAGGCATACACATCATGATGACATCGCACCACGCGGCGGCTTCAGGGATCCCCATGACCGTCAGGCCGGAACCTTCAGCTTTCTTCGCCGAGGCTGAACCGGGGCGCAGTGCAACCACGAGGTTCTTTGCGCCGCTGTCATGCAGGTTCAGCGCGTGGGCGTGGCCTTGCGAGCCATAGCCGACAATCGCGACTTTCTTGTCTTTGATCAGATTAATGTCGCAGTCGCGATCGTAGTAGACGCGCATGGTACGCTCCCAGATTGAATGGTTTCAACGCCTAAACAGGCCCTCGCGCGTGGTTAGACGAGGGGCGCGAGGGGTGCAAGCAGGGAATCGTGCGTTATTCGATGGATATGGCCAGAATGCCCTATCAAATCCGGTTCCAGCTCGCCTCAAGGCGGGTAATCTCGGTATCTTCGCTGACCAGATCAAGCCCGTGAACCTCAGCGGTTGCAGCGATCAGCTTGTCGAAATGGTCCCGGTAATCCAGCGGATAATCCGCCGCGCGATTAAAGGTTTCCCCCGTGACGGGCACGGCAGCGATGCTATCCGCCTCCCACATCCACCAGTCTGTTCGGGCTGCCAAGCGTAAAAACTGTTATACATCAATCGCTTTGTAATATTCTGGCCAGACTTGTACTGGATCAACGGGTGCGCCAATCCAATCGGCAAAGATCGCGAAGATCCACAGATATGCCGTCCCGATAGACGGGAACAGAGACAAGATCAGCCAACCCACTCCGACGGTCAGCAAAATCGGACCGACAATTGCGAAAGCGCCGATCAGGGCGATGAGCATCGGCCCAAAGGCTTCCCGTCGTCCGCCATGTCGTTTGTCACAGAGCATCGCCCTGATGCCGCGTCGCCACGTCGATGGGACATAGGCGATCAGGCACAATGTTGAGAGCGCAAAGTGAGCAAAGGTCGGCAACAATGTCGAGAAGAATGACAGGTACAGCCACCAGTAGTTTCCGCGATTTACGTCGATATCCTGTAATGTTGACTGAATGTCGATCAGTGGTTCGGGGGCAACTGAATTCATCCCGGCTAGGATGGCGATGGTAAAACACCCCAAACCTGTGAACAGGAGGAACGCGGCGAGCAGATCGGCCAACCCATAGATGATCGTCAAGCGGTTCCGTGTTTCCACGCCCCATCGGATCAACGTTCGCGTGATGCCAAAAGACAGGTAGTCAAAGCATGCATTGGCGATGGGCAGGACGCCGAGAAAGACCAGCCACGCGCGCGCTGTATCGCTCAATGGAATTGTTGCTATCGCGAAGAGAACAAGGAGGAGCGCGATGGAAAAACCTGCGTAGCTTACCCTGCCATCGGCACCCAGTCGGATTATCGTAAAGAGCAAAGCAACAACTGCGAATGCGAATGCGAATGCGCCTGCGACTGCGAATGCGACTGCGAATGCGAATGCGACAAACAGCCAATCAGCGACGGTTACCCAACGAAGTCGCTGATTGGCTGACGCCCATTGTCTAAAAATGATAAGAGCGAAAAGCAGAACAATTCCGCATATCGTCACACCATGCTGAAACGTATTTTCGGGGGCTGGAAGGACAATCCAAGGGCCGAGTTTTCCATCCGACCCGGAGAGCCCCCATTGCAGGAAGAGAAACAGAAACGGATAAGCCACGGCGAGCCGCAAAGCAAAATCCCAGACCGGCCATCCAAAGGCATCGCGCCCGACCCGAAGAGCCTCCTGCCGTGTGGGTGCATGGGGGTCTGTCAACCAATCCAATTGTTTGAATGGCTCGCCATCGGTTGGGCGGGGATTGTTCGTTGCATCTTCGGGTGTCAGCCATCGATCAACACGGCGGAGTGCGCCGCCGACATACCGTTCGTAGAGCCGGGTTCCCCGGTCAGATTTGAGCCACTGGATAAGCTTCAGGCGGCTGTCTGGCCCTTTCAGGTAACCCGAAACGACGACAAACAAGACCGCTTCCAGAGCAGCGATCCCTCCCAGCCACGGGGCCAGCCAGGCGATAATGCCGAACACGTTAAAGCGCCCGCCAGCCAATATCCGAGCGGTAAAACCCGTCATCCCATTCGATCTG
>CAZJWF010000064.1:0-18232 GCA_964549375.1 uncultured Neomegalonema sp. | reverse complement strand
GGGGCGGATGGCTAGGGCGTTTGAGTCTGACAGCAAGGCGAGGCGAGAGCTGTCTTGGCTGTCGAAAGGTGTACAGATCAGCACGCCGTCTCGCGCCTCAACACGGGATCGCATGTAATGTTCGCGGGGTCCGTTTTTGCCCAGCTCACATCCGAGAATGGCAGTGGTTGTTTTCAATGGCATCGGCGGCAAGCCCATCAGGGCTTCTACCGCCGGGGCGACGAATAACCGTCCACACACCATCGCGGAGACCGGATTTCCCGGAAGTCCCAGCATCGGTGTCGCGCCGAGCTTTCCTGCCATGAACGGTTTGCCGGGACGCATGGCGATCTTATAGAGGTCAAGGGTCAGCCCAATATCCGCCAAGGCCGGACGGATGAGGTCGTGATCCCCCACCGAGGCACCGCCGAGGGTGACGAAGAGATCTGCTTGCGCGCCCATCGTGGCCAGTGTTCTCAACGAGTCGACGGTATCCGCCGCAATAGGCAGAATCTCTGCTGCTGCGCCGAGGCTCTCGATCAGGGCCGCTAATCCAAAATTATTCGATGAGACTATCTCTCCCGGTCCCGTCGCCTCGCCGGGCATGACCAGCTCGTCGCCGGTTGCCAACAGAGCAATACTGGGTTTGCGGTGAACCGTCACAAAGGGCACGCCCGCCGCCGCGATCAGCGCCACATTTTCAGGAGTCAGGCGACGCGGAGCCGTCAGGAGCGTTGCCCCCTCCGCAAAATCGAGGCCCGCGCGACGCACATAAGGTTGCGGATCAAGGTCGGCCTTCAGCGTGATGCGCTGGCCCTCGCGATCCACATCCTCCTGTATGACCACGCGGTCGAGGGGGGCGGGGACGGCGGCACCGGTGAAGATGCGGATGCACTCGCCCTCGGCTACCGGTCCTTCGAACGGCGTCCCAGCAGCGGCTTCACCGACAACAGTGACCGTCGCGCCCGGCGTCACCTCAGCGGCGCGCATGGCATAGCCGTCCATCGCTGATGCGGGAAACGGGGGCTGGGTTCGACGGGAGATAACGGTTTCAGCGAGAACGCGGCCATAGGCCGCGGTGATCGGCACAATCTCTTGCCCGACGGGTGTCATCAACGCGAGGGTCCGGGACAAAACCTCGGAAACTGGCAGGAGGCTCACGTCGCCTCAAACCGTCCGCTGCGGCCTCCATCCTTGAAAACGAGCCGGATGTCTTCGATCTGCATCCCCTTATCGACAGCCTTGCACATGTCATAAACAGTCAGGGCGGCAACCGAGACAGCCGTTAGTGCCTCCATTTCGACGCCTGTCTGTCCGGTAACTTTGGCGGTGGCCTCGATATTGATCCGCGAAGCGCTTTCGTCCGGGGTCAGGTCAACCGAGACCTTTGACAGACCAAGAGGATGGCAGAGTGGAATCAGGTCGCTGGTCCGTTTTGCCCCCATAATGCCCGCAAGGCGTGCAATGCCGAGAACATCGCCCTTTTTGTGGCCACCTGAGACGATCATCTGTAGGGTCTCAGCGGCCATGACCACTGCGCCGCGTGCTGTGGCGGTCCGCGATGTCACGGGTTTTTCGGAGACATCGACCATGACAGCGTTGCCGGATGCGTCAAAATGCGTGAAGTCGTTCATGATGCTCGCATGTTATGTGCAAAAAATGAGTATAAAAGTTTCAATTTTTGAAGTATCCACTTCTCGACCTTAAAAGGTCCAGCGCTTGACGGCACCGGAACGAGTGATGAGAAAGCCACGACTAACGCGATGCTGCAAGAGAGCAGCGCATCTTTCACACAGGAGACTTCATGCCGCCGCCCCGTAGAACGTCTGGTAGCTATTCATGAAGTCGTCCACTTATCATATCGAGGGTGGCGATGGGGTGGAATTGCTGGTGCGCGATGGTGGCAAAGAGGACGGGCCGCCGATTCTGTTGATTCATGGCTGGTCGCAACATCATCTCTGTTGGGAAAAGCAGATGAAGGGGCCATTGGCGGAGACGTATCGCTTAGTGGCGTTCGATCTGCGCGGGCATGGTGCGTCGGATAAGCACGACGACGTCGAGTTCTATCTCCATTCGAAAAGCTGGGCTGATGACGTTGCCGCCGTGATCGAGACCTGTGAGATGGATCGTCCATTGGTGGTGGGTTGGTCGCTCGGTGGGCGGATCGCGATGGATTATCTGCATCACTATGGCTGTGATGATGTTTCCGGGTTGGTGTTGGTGGGGGCGTCGGTTGTTCCGACTTCTGATCCTTCGTTGGTGCAACGTCGCCGCCCGGATGTGGTCGCCGAAGGGATGTATTCCGAAGATCAGCGCGTTGCGCTCGCAGCGACGATTGCGTTTGTGAAGGGGTGCTTCGCGAGTCCTCTGTCAAAAATGGACCTCGCGACGATGGTAGGGTTCAATATGCTCTGCCCGCCGCATATTCGCCGGGCGTCTCGATTAAGAGAGCCAGACTTTGAGCCGGACTTCTCCGGGATTACCTGCCCTGTTTCGGTTTTTTGGGGTGAAGCCGAAAAGTTGATATTCAAAGACATGATTGATGACACGCTCGCGGCGCTGCCTCATGCGAAGCTTTTGACGTTTCCGGGAACCGGCCACGCGCCGTTCTGGGAGCGGGCGGAACAATTCGACACGCATCTCGCCGAATGCGCGCGTGAAACGATGGGGTCGGTCGCATGAGTTGTTTTCTGATCGCAGCTGTCGCTGCCGTGCTTCTAAATCATTTGATGATGTCGAAGGCTCGTCGGGAATTCCGTCGTGACCTTAATAATGAGGGCATCGAATATCCCTTCTTTGAGACATCGGAGATTACCGTCTGGGATAAGTGGTGGTCGAAAGGTGTGGGGGGATTACCTTTTGGTCAAGCTGGCAACAAGCGGACAAGTTTGCTCGTGGCATTTGCCTCTGTCGCGACGTTTGCAGCTGTTTTTTTAATTTGCGAGGGCTTTCAATGACAACGCTCCCCGCGTCAACTGACCGCAAATTGGGGTTGGTGATTGATCTCGATATTTGTGTCGGGTGCCATGCCTGCGTGGTGTCGTGTAAGGAATGGAACACTGGGGGGTATGGTGCGCCCTTGTCGGATCAACAGCCCTATGGCGATGAGCCGGTGGGGTCTTGGCTGAACCGCGTCCATACTTTCGAGGTCAAACCTGAAAACGCTCCGGCGCGGGTGGTACATTTTCCGAAATCATGCCTGCATTGCGAAGATGCACCCTGCGTGACGGTTTGCCCGACAGGGGCGAGTTTCAAGCGAAGCGATGACGGCATTGTCCTCGTCAATGAAAGTTCTTGCATCGGCTGTGGCCTTTGTGCGTGGGCCTGCCCTTACGGTGCGCGGGAGATGGACGGCGCCGAGAAGGTGATGAAGAAATGCACGCTCTGTGTCGACCGTATCTATAACGAGAATATCCCCGAGGAAGACCGCGTGCCGTCTTGTGTGCGGACCTGTCCGGCCAAAGCGCGTCACTTTGGCGATCTTGGCGACCCGGACAGCGATGTTTCTCAATTGGTGGCCGAACGCGGCGGCTATGACTTGATGCCTGAACAAGGCACCAAGCCGGTCAACAAATACCTGCCCCCACGTCCCAAGCAGGAAGACCTTGATGAACCCGTGAATCTCGCGTCATTGGCAGAACCGAAAGCGACCGGCTTTCTGGGATGGCTCGATGATGCTTTGTCGAGGATGGGCTGATGCATCCTGCTGCTTCGGTTATTTTCTTCACGGTTTTCTCGGGGGCGGGTTTTGGCTTGCTCATCCTGATGGGGTTGGCGACATCGTCAAATGCAACACCGTCGACCGCGTTCCTCGTGGTGCATTTTGGCCTGGCCTTTGCGATGGCGGTGGCAGGATTGATTTCCTCGACATTTCACCTCGGCCATCCCGAGCGCGCGTGGCGTGCGCTGACGCAGTGGCGCAGTTCTTGGCTATCGCGCGAAGGGGTGTTTGCGATTTTGGCGCTGCTGGTCGCGGGGCTATACGCGTTTTTGTGGATATTCTTTGATACGCCGATTGGGGTTCTCGGTTGGATCTCCTCGATCCTCGGTCTAGTGACTGTTTATGCGACCGGGATGATCTATGCCCAGATTAAAGCCGTGCAAGTGTGGAGCCGGGTCCTGACGCCGATCTGTTATCTGCTGTTTAGCCTTGCTGGGGGTGCGCTCTTGTTTCTGATGCTGCACGCCGTCTTTTTTGGCAGTGCAGGATCGTTTCTGTCTAGCGTTGCGATGGTGATGCTGTTGACCGCTTGGGTCGCAAAGCTGTTCTGGTGGTTTGGCGGCGACAGGATCAAGCCCCTTTCTACGACCGGCAGCGCGACGGGTCTTGGAAAGATCGGTGAGACGCGCCTGTTGGAACGGCCTCATACAGGCTCAAACTATCTCATGAAAGAAATGGGCCATCAGATTGCCCGCAAGCATGCGACAAAGCTGCGCTGGATTGCATTTTTGCTGGGCGGCGTGTTGCCTATCGCATTGATTTTGATTGCCCTACCCGCGCCGTTCGATGCGTTCTGGCTGGTCCTTGCCGTGATTGCGCATCTGGTCGGAATGCTAACCGAGCGCTGGCTGTTCTTTGCGGAAGCCAAACATGCGGTGATGAATTTCTATCAGTAACGTCTGAGTTCAATCATCGGTCAAGATCGCGCTGACTTTCAGCGCCCGCGACGTGCTGCCGTCTACTTTTAGGCTGCCAGACATATACGCCGTCATCGGGTTTTGCTCTCCGGCAAAGATCTCAGTGAAGACATCGGCTTCGGCGGTCAGGGTGACGTCGGCTTCGCCGTCCGTGTCAGTCGCGCGTGCGCCGGTTTCATCCAGCCAAATCTCACCCTCGTTGGCGATGACAAGTTTGACGGTTCCCTCGATTTGGCCCTCGGCTTTTTCTTGAAGGATAGGCAGGTATTCTTCGATCACAGCGGGGTCTCCCGTCTTGGTGGTTTGTGCTATGGACCCTTTGACCCCAAGCGCGGTCAAGGTTCAATGCGTTTCGCTCAGGATGAAGGTATGTGCCGGATATGAATGCTTCGTTTCCTTCCGCTCTGTCGAGTGTGCCGCTGCCGTATAACCGTGAGCGCGCATCGAGTGTCTTGTCGGAGATTGGCGCGAAGCTTGATCCGGGACTTCATCCACTCGTTGAAGGGGTCGCCGGATGTAGCCCCTATCTCGCGCGGTCGCTGTCGGTTGAGGCGGAGTTTCTGGCGGCGGCATCTACCGCTGCGGCGGATGACACGATGGCCGGGTTATTGACCGAAACCCGCGCGCTGGCAAATAGCGACACTCAAGATGCATTAATGAAAGCGCTGCGGGTACAAAAACGCCGCGCGGCTTTGTTTACGGCGCTCTGCGATTTGGGTGGGGTTTGGCCGCTGGAAACTGTGCTGCGTGCGATCTCAGATTTTGCCGATGCCTGCATTGCTGTGACAGCCGAATGGTTGCTGCATGACTATGCACGGCGGGCGCAAATCCCGCTTGATCCGGCAGATCCGGTTGGGTCTTCGGGTTTGGCAATTTTGGGCCTTGGGAAGTTGGGCGCGCATGAGCTGAACTATTCCTCGGATGTCGATCTGATCATGCTGTTCGACGCGGAGCGGTATCCCCCCGATGAGTTCGCCAAGGTCAAGCAGCGGTTCAATCAGCTCACGCGGCAATTTGTAAAAATTCTCTCTGATCAAACCGCCGATGGGTATGTGCATCGCGTCGATCTGCGATTGCGTCCTGATCCATCGTCCACATCGGCTTGCATGAGCATGGACTCTGCTGAGCGATACTATGAGAGCTTTGGCCAGAATTGGGAGCGGGCGGCGTTTATCAAGGCGCGTGTGGTGGGCGGCGATGTCGCGGCGGCGGAGGGTTTTCTGAGCGGGATGGTTCCGTTTGTCTGGCGCAAATATCTCGACTTTGCGACCATCGAAGACGTGCGGAATATGAAGTCGCTGATCCACAAGCATAAAGGTCACGGCGAGATCGCGGTGGCCGGACACAACATCAAATTAGGGCGCGGCGGTATTCGAGAGATCGAATTTTTCGCCCAAACTCAACAACTGATTGCGGGCGGGCGCGACCCGGCGCTGCGCGAGCGAGAGACACTGTCGGCTTTGCGAACTTTGCATGACTTCGGATGGATCGAAGAAAAAGCACGGTATGAACTGTCAGATTCTTACCGGTATCTTCGCACACTCGAACACCGTTTGCAGATGGTCAGTGACGCTCAGACTCATACGATGCCCGATGATGCGGGAGGGATGCTGCGGATCGCGAATTTTTGCGGGTTGGCGGAAGCCGCAGAATTAGAGGCCGAACTGCGCCAGCATTTGACTCGCGTGTCGGCGCATTTCGAGGCGTTGTTCAACGAGGAAGGAGCAGCGGAGGATACGCCGCTTCTGTCGGGCCAATCGGCAGAGCAGGTTCAGGCGATGCTGTCCGAGAAAGGGTTTGCCGATCCCGTGCGCGGTGCCGAGATTTTGGCAGAGTGGAATGGCACGACACTGACCGCAACAAAATCTCCGCGCGCGCAGGCGAAGCTGGACGGATTGGTCCCGCGCATTATTGAGGCAACCTCGGCTGCGCTCGACCCCGATGGTGCATTGGCCGAGTTCGACCGATTTTTGCACGGTCTGCCCGCCGGGGTGCAAATTCTGTCACTCTTCGAAGCCAATCCGAACTTACTTGATTTGTTAACGGATATTTGCGCCGCCGCCCCGCGCCTTGCTCAGTATTTAGGGCGCAACGCGCAGGTGATCGACGCGATGTTGGCGCAAGATTTCTTTGAACCGACGCCGGATGTTGATGTGTTGCTCGAAGGGTTATCTTCTGCGCTGCCCGATGGGGACGATTTTGAAGACGTACTGAATGTGTGTCGGCGGTGGTCGAAGGAACAGCACTTTCGAATTGGCGCGCAGTTGTTGCGCGGGATTGCGTCACCGGAGGAAGCCGCGAAGGGTTACACGGCGCTGGCGGATGCCTGTATCCGGGCGCTCGCCCCACATGTCACGGCACAGATGGCGCGGCGGCATGGTGCGCCGCCAGGTGAGGGTGCGTGTGTGCTGGCGATGGGACGGCTGGGCGCTCGAGAAATGACGGCTTCCAGCGATCTCGATCTGTTGGTGATTTACGACGATACAGAAGAGGCATCTGACGGCAAAACGCCGCTGTCTCCGCAGCAATATTTTGCGCGTTGGACTCAGCGATTGGTCGCGGCGCTGACCGCGCCGACGGCCGAAGGAACACTCTACGAAGTGGATATGCGGTTGCGGCCTTCCGGTCGGTCTGGGCCGCTCGCCACTCGGCTGGAAGCGTTTCGAAAGTATCAGGCGGAAGAAGCGTGGACGTGGGAGCATATGTCGCTGACCCGTGGGCGCATTGTTTGCGGCCCCAGCGATCTGTTGGCTCGGACTCGGACCGCGATCAATGACGTGCTGGCGATGCCGCGCGAACGTGAAGCAACGCTGGCCAACGCGACGGAAATGCGTGGCCGGCTGATCGACGCAAATCCTCAAGCTTATGAGCAACCCCTGAACGTCAAACTGGCGCGAGGGGGAATGCTCGATATCGACTTTATCTTACAAACGCGGTTGTTGCTGGCGGGGTGCGGTTCGTTGGAAACGGTGACGGCACCGGCAGCGATGGACGTGTTGGCAGCGGCGGGGCAGTTGGACAGTGATGAGCATGACGTGTTGCGCGAGGCGCATCGATTGCAAAGTGCCATCCTTCAGTTTTCACGTCTGGCCCTCGATGTTCCGATTTCGGCAGAGGCCGCGTCGCCCGCTTTGGCCGCGGCGATTGCGCGGGCGTTAGAGGTCGGTGACTTTCGGGATGTCATGGCAAAGCTGGCCGCTTCACAGACAGCGGTGCAGGTGATTTTTGAAAGGCAGTTTGGGCGGTGATCCAGTGACACTGCCGATTGTGCATCACCCCGAATACCGGGCGAGTCTGCGCCCAACGCATCGTTTTCCGATGTCGAAATACGGCTATCTGCGCGAGGCGCTGGAGTCTCTGGGCCTTTTGTCCGATGGGACCGCGACGAGACCAGAACCAGCGGATTTCGAGATGCTCTCTCTCGCGCATGATTCTGAGTATGTCGCACGAGCCTTGACGGAAAGCCTGACGCGCGATGAAGTTCGGCGCATCGGGTTGCCGCAAACTGAGCAAGTGATACGGCGGTCTCGGTTCGCTGCCGCAGGGAGCTTACTGGCGGCGCGTCATGCGTTGGACGTGGGGGTTGCTTGCAATGCAGCGGGCGGCAGTCACCATGCGCGGCGCGAACAAGGTGCAGGGTATTGCGTTTTCAATGATGTCGCGGTGGCGATTTGTGCCTTGCAGGCCGAAAATCCCATGCTGCGTTTTTTGGTCGTCGATTGCGATGTGCATCAGGGGGATGGCACAGCCGCGATCTTTGCGGAAGATCAGCGAGTGACGACGCTATCTCTTCATGCCGAGAAAAATTTTCCCTTCCGAAAGGTGGCGAGTGATTTGGACTTGGGATTGGCGGATGGTCTTGAGGATGAAGGGTATCTGACCGCCTTGCGGCGTGCCTTGTCACAGGTAAGTGCGGCGGGACCGTTTGATATGATCTTCTACAACGCGGGCGTTGATGTTCATGCGGAAGATCGGTTGGGGCGGCTGTCGCTGTCGGATGCGGGCATTCGGGCGCGCGATGCTGCGGTGCTCAACTGGGCGAAGCGGCGGGGCGAGCCGATTGTTGGGGTGTTGGGCGGCGGGTATGGCGAAGACCCCTGTGCCATTGCGCGGCGTCATCTCATCTTGTTTGAGGAGGCGGCGCAGATATTCTAAATACGTCCCGCTGCGGCGAGGTCGGTGAAAAGAGTTTCGGCTGCTTTCCAATCTCCGGCCTCTAACGCATAGACGTAGGCATGGGTGCGGTGAAAGGCGGATTGGTGCTCGTCGGCTGACCAATATTCAGCGGCGAGCAGATGTAGCGACAGCATGGTATGTGGATTGCCGGTGCCGTGCTCGGCTTGCAATGCGTCGTCCAATGCCGCGCCTGCCGCGTTGCGGTCCGTGCGGATGAGAGTTTCGAGCGTGTGCGGGTCCACGGGGACCGAACTTCAGGAAACGGTAATGTCCGGTGCATCCTCGGCCTTCATGCCGACAACATGGTAGCCGCAATCGACATGATGGGTTTCGCCGGTGACGCCGGAGCTGAGATCGCTGACCAGATAAAACCCGGCACGGCCCACGTCATCTTGACTGACATTGCGGCGCAGCGGCGAGTTGTATTCGTTCCACTTGAGGATATAGCGGAAATCGCCAATACCTGAGGCGGCGAGGGTTTTCATCGGGCCCGCTGACAGCGCGTTCACGCGGATGCCCTTTGGTCCGAGGTCCATCGCCATATAGCGCACGCTGGCCTCCAGCGCAGCCTTGGCAACGCCCATGACATTGTAATGCGGCATAACCCGCTCTGCGCCGTAATAGGTGAGGGTCAGCAGAGATCCGCCATCCGTCATCAGCTTTTCCGCGCGTTGCGCGATGGCCGTGAACGAATAGCAAGAGATATTCATGGTGCGGTCGAAATTGTCGGCGCTGGTATCAACATAACGCCCCTTCAATTCGGCCTTATCCGAAAAGGCGATGGCGTGAATCACGAAATCCAGCTTGCCCCATTCTTTCTCAAGCGTCTCAAAGACAGAGTCCACGGACGCCATGTCTGTCACGTCACAAGGCAGAGTCAGCGAAGACCCGATGCTTTCTGCGAGGGGGATGACGCGCTTTTTCAGCGCATCACCCTGATAGGTGAACGCCATCTCCGCGCCGTGTTCGGCGCAGGTTCGTGCGATCGCCCAAGCGATAGAGCGGTCGTTGGCCACGCCCATAACGAGGCCGCGCTTGCCAGAAAGGATGGGTTCGGGTCCGCTCATGCTGATGCCTGTTCTCGGCCCCAAGGCCATTTTCGGCTCGTCGGGCTCACTCAAACGAAATACGGCGCAGAGTTGCCCCTGCGCCGCGCATCGTACACATTGCGGTTACGGGGTCAACGCGCCCTGCCGCTGGAAAGGTGCCGTTGTTCTGCCACAGCGATTTCCTCAGGAGAAAGCCGCGTCGCAAGATTGGCGAGAGCTGTTGCTGCTTGAGTGTTGCCGTTGGTCGCTGCACTGCGCCATAGGCTGTAGGCTTCGGCACGGTTCAGAACGACGCCTTCGCCGCGATTGTAGAGGCGACCCATCCAGAATTGAGCCGCTGGCATTCCCGCATCGGCGAGAGGGCCCAGCATTTGGGCTGCCATGCCAAAGTCACCATTACGATAGACTTTTTCAGCCAGTTTAATCCGGGCAAAGGGATCGCTTGGTACACGCAAACCAGCGGTCGCAGAATTTTTCGAGCGGTTCGCAGGCTGTTGTACCGCTGGAGCTGGAGGAGGCGGTGCGTAGGTGATGTAGGCAGATCTGGCATTTGGAAGATAGATCGGCGTTGGTTCGTTGCCCTTTGGCGCATCGGCGACACGATCACCCGGTTTGCGGGTTGGGGTGCGAACCACATTGACGACAGGACGGTCATCTTTGTCGGCTTTTGATTTTCCATCAATGGGTTTGATGGACAGAAGCGGACGTTTTGCCTCTTTTTTCTTCTCAGCCTTCGCTTTTTCTGCCTCAGCGCGCTTGCGTTCTTTTTCCTCGATCTCGGCAGCTTCCTGCGCGGCTGCGCTGGCTTCATCGCTTGCTGCTTTCTCGGCGGCAGCTACCTCGTTTGCTTGTTCGAGGGCTTCAAGACGGGCTTGGGCGCGGCGTTGACCTTTGCTGGCTGCGACCTGATAAAGTTCAAGGGCAAATTCTTGATCCTGATCGACGCCGATGCCTTTTTCGTACATGAGGCCCAGATTATACTGTGCCAAGGCATTGCCCCGATCTGACGCTTTGGCGAACCATCCGGCCGCTGCTTCGCGGTCTTGGTCCACGCCTCTTCCCATCAAAAGCTGAAAGGCCACGTTGACCTGCGCGTCGTCGGAACCTTTATTCGCGGCTTTTTCATAGAGCTCATAAGCCTTGGCGTCGTCTTGGTCCACGCCGAGACCCAGACGATAAAGCTGTGCCATATTGACTAACGCGTCAACATTCCCCTGTTCGGCGGCAGGCTCCCAAAGGGCAATTGCCTCTTTGTATTTGCCGACCTCAAAGGCAGCGACGCCTTTCTCGAACGCATCGGTACTCTGCGCGCTTGCTGGGGCGGAAGCGACGGAAAGACCGCTGATGAGCGCGGCCACAGTCGTGAATTTAACAATTCGAGAAGGCATGATCCCACCCCGTCGTTGCGATTAACAATTTAATTGACAAGGTGTTAAAGCAAGACAAGGGCCAAAATATAGTCGCGATGATTAACAACGCAACCCACATGTGAAGTTCAGTGACACTGAAGCCGCATGTGCAAAGTCCAGCGGCGGAGTCTAAGCTCCGCCGTTGTATGTTTCGCGGCGTCTTGTGCGATTGATGCCGCTCAACCCTAACGTCGAAAAATGACTAGGATTGAATGCGCCAGGTACCGTCCGGCTGGCGACATGCGGTGCCAACAGCGGTCTCATACCGCTGATTGTCGACGAAAATCGTCTGTTTGTAGTCACGACAATCGACGGTTTGTGGCCGGCTGTACGTGGTTGCGTAATTCGCGGCAGTTGGTTGTGGTGCCGCGTAAGTCTGCTGGTACACAGGCGTTGTTGCAACAACGTCACCATAGGCGCCCGTTTGTGGGTTCTGCCAGCGAACAGGCTGATTCACGGGGGCACTGGCGAGCGTTTGCTGCGTTGCCTGCTGCGAGAGCTGCTGATCCTGCTGGCCGAGACGATTGCCGAGGGCACCGCCCGCAAGACCGCCCAGGATCGAGCCCGCGATAATCGCGGTTGTCCGGCCACTGCCGCCGCCCACTTGCGTTCCCAAGAAACCACCAGCAAGCGCGCCAGCCAGTCCACCCACTGCAATGCCCGCGTCTTGTTGGGTCGTTCTGCCTGTATTCTCAACGCAACCTGCGAGGCCAAGCGTCAAAATCGAGGCCGTAAGAGTGGCATTTTTCAATCCAAGCGTCATCATTCTCGTTTCTCCGTAATGTGCGACCTGTGCCGCGTATTTACTCAATCGACCCGTGTCTCTAAAACCACGCCTTTACGGTATGATTAGGGCAACTCCGAAGGACCAACACCCCATGAACGAAAGTGTTCTCTCCGACGCCGCTGGCCGTGCCGATACGCGGGATGGGTTGTTTTCGGGCAACAATCCTTTCGAACTTGTTACGAAATGGCTCGACGAAGCATGGAAGGCGGAACCCTGTGACGCCAATGCGATGGCGCTGGCAACGGCAAATTCGTCTGGGTTGCCGAATGTGCGCATGGTTCTGCTTAAAGAGGTCGAAAGCGGCGGATTCGTGTTCTATACGAATTCCGAAAGTGCGAAGGGTGACGAACTGGCGGCGAATGCGCAGGCCGCTTTTGTCCTGCACTGGAAATCGTTGGGCCGACAGGTGCGCGCACGGGGGGCCATTGAAGCGGTTTCTGCCGAGCAGTCAGATGCGTATTTTCATTCGCGCCATCCGCAAAGCCGCGCAGGGGCTATCGCATCACAGCAGTCCCGTCCCTTAGAGGCGCGAGAAATTTTGGTCGACGCAACGGCACAAATTCGGGCGGATCACAATGATGCCCCGCCCCGCCCCGCCCATTGGCACGGGTATCGGATCAAGCCGGTCGAGATCGAGTTTTGGGCCGATGGCGAACATCGCTTGCATGACCGCTTTCGCTGGACGCGCGAAACCACGGAGCAGGGCTGGACGGTTACCCGACTTTATCCCTAAGGTTGGAACGGGGAGACTTTGATGACCAGCACGCAAAACGCCGAACGACGCACTTTACTGCTGACCGGCGCGAGTCGGGGTATTGGCCATGCGACGGTCAAGCGGTTTTCATCGGCGGGATGGCGGGTGCTGAGTTGCTCGCGGCATCCTTTTCCGGAGGATTGCCCGTGGGAAGCGGGTGAAGAAGACCATATTCAGGTCGATCTGAGCAGTCCTGACGACACAATCCGGGCCATCGACGTGATCCGAGAGCGCCTTGGTGACGGCGGACTTCATGCACTGGTGAATAATGCCGGTATGTCGCCCAAAGGCGAAGGCGGCGAGCGTCAGGATACGCTGACCACCGATCTGCGAACTTGGGGACGGGTGTTCCACGTGAACTTCTTCTCGTCCGTTGTGTTAGCGCGAGGTTTGTTCAAAGAGCTGAAATCCGTCGAGGGCGCGATTGTGAATGTCACTTCGATTGCGGGCGCGCGGGTACATCCGTTTGCGGGCGCGGCCTATGCAACATCTAAGGCGGCTTTGGCGGCACTGACTCGGGAGATGGCTGCGGATTTCGGCCCACATGGCGTTCGGGTCAATGCTATTGCGCCGGGGGAGATCGAGACTGCGATCCTGTCGGCGGGAACTGAAGACATAGTCAAAGACATCCCCTTGCGGCGTTTGGGGCAGCCCGAAGAAGTCGCGCGCACGATCTATTATCTGTGCACGAAGGAAAGCAGCTACGTCACCGGGGTCGAGATCGAGATTAATGGTGGGCAGCACGTTTAACCGCCGCCTACCGCAAGTCCGGCGATTCAGAGCTAAGTGTCGACCACATAACGCAGATACGCAAAAGGTACACGACCAACCGCAAGCAACTCCTCCTGGCGACAGTACCGGAATTGTCTTGCTACTCAACTCAAACACGAAGCAAAATTATGCAATGCGTTATGAGATCGACAAATCGAGATTTACCTTAGTTTGAAATTTAACAAAGTAATACACGTCACAGTCGAGTTCTTTGTTGGACGAGAAAAGAAGTGACCTGCTCGATCATCAGCGGCGAGGCTTGATTCAAGGAGATGATGATGACCCAAACCGTTGCATCCTGTCACTGTGGGCGTATTCGGCTGGGGTTGGATTTGCCTGACGGTCTGCAAAACCTTCGGCGCTGCAATTGTTCGCTCTGCAAGCGTAAGGGAGCGGTGATGGCAAGTGTTTCGCTTGCAGGCCTGCATGTCCTTGAGGGCGAAGACGATTTGCGCGTCTATACGTGGAACACGCACGCCGCGAAGCACTATTTCTGCGGCGTCTGTGGCATCTACACCCATCACCAGCGCCGCTCGAATCCGAATGAATATGGCGTTAACGTCGCGTGTATCGAGGGCGTCGATCCCTATGCGCTTGGCGATATTGCGATAGGCGATGGGGCAAGTCAGTCTGTTGAGGCCTAAGTCCTCTGCGGGAGGTAGATGCCGATGGTGCGGTCGCGGCGTGGGGCGGCATCTCTGGCGTGGCCGAGCTGCATGGCGAAGACAATCGCGCCGTTCAGGGTGAATAGATAAAGCGGATAGGCGAGGAGAATCCAGTCGAGCGTGCCGACCGAGACAATGGCGCAGCTCGCAGCGATGAACGACATCATCCACGTCGAGAGGGTCTCGC
The DNA here is from genome assembly GCA_964549375.1 of uncultured Neomegalonema sp. Classification (GTDB taxonomy): domain Bacteria; phylum Pseudomonadota; class Alphaproteobacteria; order Rhodobacterales; family Rhodobacteraceae; genus JAHDDY01. Next base: position 3,817 of record CAZJWF010000064.1, on the reverse strand, counting down.
TGCTTGGGTCACGATATGCCTTCAGCACTGTCACGCTGCCGCCGAGTAAGCTGATACTGATGGTGATGCCGAGCGCGTAAATGGCGGTTTCCGTGAAATACCACAGCATGAGGCCCGCCAAGGCGCAGAGCAAAACCATACAATCGCGTCTGTCGAGAAAGCCGCCGGTGCCGAGGCGGATCGAGAGAACAAATACCGCGATCGTCCCTGTGACTTGTACCCCCGCAAACCACAGGGACGAACTGGCCCCCTCGTACACCTGAGAAAAAAACGCGATTGAACCCAGCACGGACCAGATGAGCCAAGAAGCCCGTTGAGGTTGCGTTCGACCGGCGAGCGTGTCGATGACGTAGGGCACATACGCAAAGGTACTCAAGACACCGGACAGGATCCCCATAGCCGCAAGGAAAGTGATCGAATTGATGAGTTCCAGCGTCATATACTTACTCCGAACACGGTCTCAATGGCCTGCATCAGCACTGGAGACCGATCTACCAAGTCGCGTTTGAGGGGAAAGTGATGCACGTCACGGGTGAGTGGATTGCGTATTTGGAGTGAGCTGGCCCTCAACATTCCGCGCTTGACGCTGCCAGAGGTTTTGCGCTTCCTGACCGTCCAGAGGAGAGCGGCGATGAGTGATGCAGAAACCCTGAACTTTGATGACCCGATGCAGCGGCCCCGCTTTACCGGGCTCGCGAGTTTTTTCCGCCTGCCGTATCAGGAGGATTTTGCGACGAACTCGCCGGATATTGGCGTGATTGGTGTGCCCTATGATGGCGGCGTCACGAACCGTCCGGGGCCGCGACATGGTCCGCGTGAAGTGCGGAACCAATCCTCGCTGATGCGCCGGATTAATCAGGCCACGGGCCTGTCGCCCTTCGAAGATGTCACCGTTGCCGATATTGGCGATGCGTGGATTAGCAAACCCTATGAACTTGAGGGCGCGCATCGGGAGATCGAAGCAAAATTCGCTGCGGTTCATAAAGCGGGGATTGTGCCGCTGACTTGCGGCGGCGATCACTCAGTCAGTTTGCCGATTTTGCGGGCGCTGGCCAAGGACCGGCCCGTTGGGATGATTCATATCGACGCCCATTGCGACACTGGCGACAATTACATGGGATCACGCTTCCACCACGGCGCACCGTTTAAGGTTGCCGTGGATGAAGGGTTGCTTGACCCGAAGCGCACGGCACAAATCGGAATCCGGGGTACGCTTTACGACCCGGACATGTGGAAATTCTCGTATGACAGCGGGATGCGGGTCATGCTGATCGAAGAGGTCGAAGACAAAGGCTGGCGCCAATGTATGGAAGAGGCCAAAGCATTCGTCGGTGATGGCCCAGTTTATGTCAGCTTTGATATTGATAGCCTTGATCCGGCCTATGCCCCCGGTACGGGCACGCCAGAGGCCGGCGGGATTTCGATGCGCGAGGCCCAAGGCATGGTCCGCTCGTTACAAGGGATGGACATTATCGGTGCAGATATGGTCGAAGTCTCCCCACCCTATGATGTGGGCGGAATCACGGCCCTGAACGGCGCAACGATTATGTTCGAGCTGTTGTGCGTGATGGCGAATGGAATGAAGGCAAAAGCATGAGTGACGAACAAGTTCCTCTGACGAAACAGATTAATATCCCGCCTGTCTGGTTGCTGGGGACGCTGTTGGTCATGTGGCTCTGGCATTCGATGCTGCCAATTGTGAAGTTTGGCACGATGGCGTCGAAGACGGTCGGTGCATTGATGATCGTTGGGGCGATGGCGCTGGCGATCTTTTCGATTGTGCAATTTCAGCAGGCGGAGACTCCGGTACATCCTCGCCGCAAGCCGACGAAACTGTTGACCGATGGCCTGTATCAATACTCCCGCAATCCGATCTACCTCGCGATGGTCGTATTGGCCTTTGGTGCGGCGCTATGCTTTGGCTCGCTGGGCGCGTTGATCCCTGTGGCCGCGCTGTTCTGGATTTTACAGGACTTGTTCATCGCGGGCGAGGAGCACCACATCGAGAAGAACTTTGGTGACGAATGGCGGGAATACGCCGCGAAGACGCGGCGCTGGATTTGACCACTGCCCGCCGCGAGGCGCGTCTGACTATGCCAAGATAAACGATTGGGCCTTTGCGTCGGCCCGATCTGCGTTGGATTTGTCGCCCAACCCCTCGAAGGCACGGGCGACAGCACGCCAGTTTTGTGCCGAGGTCGGTTTAAGCGCGGTGCGCTCGTTGGCGAGGGCGAGCGCCAAATCGTTCTGTCCAGCGCGGAGGGCAGCCTCTAGCAACGTCCAGCCGATAATATCGCGCTGTGCGAAGCTACCGCCCAGCCGATGCGTCATATACCGCACGGGCAAAAGACGCTCGACGCATTCCTTGTATTTTTCGGCCTTGAAATCGCGCATCGCCAGACAGAACGGCAAGCCGATCTCGCGGCTCATCGCGACATTCGCGTCCGACGCAGATTCAAGATAGCGCTCGTTCGCTGTCAGCAGTTTTTCTTGCGCTTCCACACGGCCGTCAGAGACAAAAGTCATCATCGCGTGGACATCGTTGAAGGCATAGAGCGTGTCTTGTGCGGCAGGTTCCCACTTATCAGCCAGGTGCTTCCAGCGATCACCAGATTCTTGGCCGACGAGATTGATACGCCACAGCAGCGCAGCCGCATCCAGTTCTTCGTATTTGTTTCCGTCCTTGCGGCGCGAGTCCAAATGGTTGTCAAAAATCTCGTAGACTCGGTCGTATTGTTCCAGATCGAGGTGATAGAGCGCGGTGTGCCACCAAAGGTGATTGGCGAAATGAGAGGTCGACCATTGGTTTTCGCGCTCGGCCATAAACCGGACGCCGCCAGTTTGTCGCCCGCGCATTTCCATCACATGGCTGACAGCGTGAACGGCATAGGGGTGATCGGAACGAATGGCGAGCGCCTGACGCGCCAGTTCTTCCGCATGAGAAAAATCTCGATTTTCTTCCAACCCGAATGCGTAAAAGCCTAATACGAATTCATATCCGGGGATGCTTTCATCCCAAAGCGTTGAGGCCCGTGCGACAACGTCGCGCTGCCCCACGATGTCGCCCAACAGCACATCGGTGTAGTGAACCAACTCCATCGCCAAAAGGTCACGGGGGTATTTGACCAAGACGGCTTCCCACTTTTGGACCGCCCCAAAAAAATCGCCGTTGATCCACGCTTTGACCGCTTCAAAGTGGCCGATTTCGCGATCATTGGCCTTTGCCAAACGCTTCTCAGCCTCGTTGAGCGCGTTGACCATTGCCTTGTAAATTCGGGTTTCCATCGACTGTGTCAGCCATCCAGCCTTGAACAGCCACGCCATGATAAAGTCAGGGTGTTCTTCAAGGACCGAATTGATCTGTGCGCTCGCGTCCCCGCGAAAGGACAGAGACATTTCAATCGCTTTTTCCAACCCCGCGATGGCTTCGTTGTCAGGATAGGAAACCGGCACGCCGCGAACATCGGTATAAGCTCTTGGTTTTGTCGCAGTATTGGTCGCGGCCATCGCTGGTTTTTCCTTTATCGAGTGTCGCCGACCAAGGCGGCGAATTGGCTGCAAGGTATCTTGACGTAGATTCGCTTTGCAACTCTTCAAATGCTCGCTGTCGCGCACATCTGCGTCACGAGACTGAGGCGTTTTATGCTCTTGTGCGCTTCTCGAAGTGTCGCTGACCGCGCGGTGCTTGAGATTTTGGCTTGACAAGAAATCGAATTTTATTCAATTTGTTCATGTTTTGTTTTAATAAAGAGGCACCGGACGACGTGGACTTAGAACGGGCATTGGATACTCAGCGGGTGAGGCTGCTCCGGCTTGT
>CAZJWF010000063.1:0-18357 GCA_964549375.1 uncultured Neomegalonema sp. | reverse complement strand
CTTCAATCGCATCGGCTTTGCGCAGATCGTCGGGGTTCATGCCATAGCGCGAGGGTAAGTATTGATAGACAAGCTGGTTTGAATGCCCGCGCTCCTCCGGCGTCATACCGCCATCGCCCGTGGTTGTGGACGTCCCCGCCATATTCGCCCCGCGCCCAAGCGCTTCTTTGGCTTGGCCAGAGAGCGAGCCAAAGCTCATGCCCGCGATGGTGACGGGGATTTTCAGCTCAATCGGTTTTTCCGCGAACCTGTCCCCGAGTGTCACAGCGGTATCACACGCCTCGCGATATCCTTCCAGCGGATAGCGCGACATGCTTGCCCCAAGGAATAGCAAGTCGTCGAAATGCGGGACTTTGCGCTTCGCGCCGCCGCCTCGAATGTCATAAATCCCGGTTGCCGCCGCGCGCCTGATCTCGCTCAACGTATGCGGGTCGAAAGTGGCGGAAAAGCGGGGCAGGGTGCGAGGCTGGTCTGTCATGGGTCACTCGGAATAAATCTCTGTTTCCCTTGTGTGAGGGCGATCACGGGCTGTCAACTTCTGAAGCGGGTTGCTAGGGTCGGAAAATGACCTTGGCGCACGCAAAAACCCTCTGGCACCAACCGCTTTTTCGCGCCGCATTGCTGCATATCGCCCTTTTGGGCAGTGGATGGGCCATCGCAACCGCGATTGCATCGATACTGTCGCTCAGTGTTTCAATCCTCGGAATTTTGCTCGGATATGCCGTAGTCAATATCGCCCTGACGGGCTGGTTGCTGCGCCGGCGCCCTGAAAGTGAACCAGAATTAGACCAAACCGCTGATGCCTTATCTGAATTCGCCGAAGAACCGCTGGGTTCGACTATTGGCGTTGCCAAAGACCGCTTGGCAAAAGCACGTAAGAAGGTTGGGCGGCGCGCGGCCATGTATCAACCGCTTGATCGTCTCGTGCGCCAAACCCGCAAGATCGAACGCCGTCTGGCCTTAGAACCAGATCTGCGCCCCGTATTTGCGCCGAATATCACTCAGGATTTGCCGCTGATTGCGACCACCGCCGAACAGTATGTCGCGCTCGCGGGGCAAGAATTGCCTGCGGCTCAGAATGAGCGCATGATTGTGGCCGAGGGCGTGTTGCGTGAGGCAGGGGATCGCTTAGAGCGGCTGTTGAACAACGACGGCCATATTGATGCGCCCGTGGTCGGCTTGATCCGCATGGACACCAATGCCGAGGTGCTCGCCGAGCGCTTGTCTGCCGACACCGCTGATGCCGCCAAACGCGCAAATGCGGCGAGGCTCAGCCATGCGCTCCGCCAAGCCTCACGTGGGGCGGAGGACGCGATTGCGAAGGATTTAGAGAATGCGGCGCGTCGGGTGGACGAGTTAGCGAATGATGACAGCGCGCGCCTGCCCGAAAATATGACAGCGATCATTGATGCAGCAAATATGCATTCCGACGACCCATCAGACGTACATCAAAAAGCGCTGCGAAAGGAAATTCGAAAACTTCTCTGACGTATCACTCAATCTAACCGCCCTTTGGCGGGAAACATGGTCAGATGAAGAGAGGCCGCTTCGAAAAGCGGCCCTGCATATCGGTTAGACGTCCATCAAGAAACGGATCAGCGATGCCTTTTCTTCTGGATCAAAGAAGCCAATTTTCTGGTAAGCAATACGGCCTTCCTTGTCGACAATCGCCACTTCTGGCGTGCCGCGTGTCCCGTATTTGATCATCGTGATCGGCAGGCGATCATGGATACTGTCGTCATGCAGGTCATGGCCGACGGGATGACCGAAGCCAGTTTCCTCAACAAACTTCTTCAACCGATCTACCGTTTGATGTCGGTGTCCTTCAAAGACGGTATGGATGCTGACGATCTTCATCTTGTCATTCGCGATCTCTTCCGCGAATTCCTTTTCCCATTTCAGGGTCAGCGGGATTGAGAAAGACTTACAGCCGGGGCACCAAAGCTGGAAGAAATCGATGACAACGACCTGACCGCGTAGATCTTGCAGACGCACGGGTTCGGAGTTGATCCATTCCGCGATGTCCCATTCTGGCGCTTGAGCGCCAACGGGAAGTGCGAGGGACGGTGTCGTCGTCGCGGCTGTAGCGGCCGTTGCGGCCATACCAGCCATTGCCGTGCGTCTGTTCAACATAACAATCTCCTGATTACGCTCTGCATATTGCCTGATTGAAGGTCTCATAAAAAATCACGCCTGCTTGAGATGCCGTGAGAATAGACGAATCGCCTGTCCCGTGAGACGCTTTTCCTATGAAACGCTGGAAAAATGCGGCTTTTGTAAGTTTTGCGCTGGTATGCGGCGGAGAGTCGACCCCCGCGCAGGCGCAAAGCTGCGGTCTCGCCTTGGTCCTCTCGACCGATGTGTCGAGCAGCATTGATGCCGAAGAATTCTCCCTTCAGATGAAGGGGATCGCTCAGGCGTTTCGAAATCCGGTGTTGCGTGATGCGCTGTTGGGCCAGTCCAACGATCCAGTCGTTGCGACCGTGGTTCAATGGAGTGGGTATCAGCACCAAACGCAAGATGTGCCGTGGACGCGCCTTGATACAGAAGATGCCATCGCTGGTTTTGCGTCGGCCACCGCGGACATTTCGCGCGGCGCTCAAGATCAGCCAACGGCCTTGGGCAAGGGCCTCGAATTCTCCGCTAAGCTGCTCCACGCCATGCCCTGCACGCGGCGGGTAATCGATCTTTCGGGGGATGGGATTACGAATTGGGCGGTAGAACCGTCATATTTTGCTGAACGAGGGGTCTTTGACGGTATAACGATAAATGGTCTGGTCATCAAAGGCGCGACGCCGGACCCCGAGGCGTATTACCGCGAGAACGTCGCGCGCGGGCCGGGGGCATTTGTCATCGTCGCCGAAACGTATGACGCCTATCCAGAGGCAATCCTCGAAAAACTGTTGCGAGAGATCGTCCCGCAATATTCGATGCGCTGAGGGTATGAGTTCGAATTCCTCATCAACCTCAGCGCCAAGGCGAGGTCGCCGCAGCCGCGCTGAAAAGCGTGCTGCGGACACAGCGTACATCAACCCGGCTCAACCGGGAACCAAGGGCGGCACATTTGGCCCGCTTACGTCGATGCAATTGTCTGAGATTGACAACGCGGCTCGCGAGGTGCTGCGCGAAGTCGGCATGTCAGAGGCTCCGCCAATCGTCGTGGACGCCATCTGTGCGCGTGGCGGGGAGTATCATAAGGGTCGTCTGACATTCAGCGCCGATCTAATCGAGGAAGCATTGGCGGGCTTCAAGCGCGGCTTCGTGCTCGCGGGGCGCGGCGGCGGTGATCTGCATATGTCCGAAGGCCGTGTGTATATGGGGTCTGGCGGCGCAGCTCCTTCGGTTGTTGATCTTGAGACCGGTCAGTATCGCGATGCCACTTTGCGGGATCTCTACGATGCCGCGCGAATTGTCGATGCGATGGAGAATATCCATTTCTTCAGCCGCTCGGTCGTCGCGCGAGATATGGAAACCGATGCGTTGTTAGATGTGAACACGGCCTATGCCAGCCTCTCCGGCACCGCCAAACATGTCTTCACCAGCGCGACGGTTGAGAGCAGCGTTCAGCCGATTGCCGAGATGTGTTACGCGCTCGCCGGATCAGAAGCCGCGTTCCGTGCGCGGCCTTTTCTGTCGCTCAATATCAACCATGTGGTCTCGCCCATGCGGTTTGCGGCGGATGCGTGCGGCGTTATGGCGGCGGCAGTTCGGGCGGGGATTCCTGTTCACGCGAATACTTTCGGGCAACTCGGAGCGTCGACTCCAGTGACGATTGCCGGTTCCGTGATGCAGACGGTTGCCGAGACATTGGCCGGTATGATCTTCGCATGGGTGGTCGAACCTTTCGCGAAGATCACCTTTGGCCCACGCCCGATGATCACCGACTTACGCACTGGCGCCATGAGCGGCGGCGGCGGCGAGCAAGCTTTACTGATGGCCGCCGCAATGCAGATGGCGCGGTATTACGACTTGCCGAGCACGTGTATTGCGGGGGCGACGGACAGCAAAATCGCCGACGCGCAATCGGGCTTTGAAAAGAGCCTCTCTGTCACGTTGGCCGCTCATGCCGGGGCAAACGCGATTACGCAAGCTGCTGGTATGCATGCCGGTTTGGTCGGTTGTGCGTTCGAAAGCTATGTCATCGACAACGATATGCTTGGCGGAATTATTCGTTCAATGGCCCCGATTGACGTATCTATGGAGGCTCTGTCAGTTGATCTCGTTCGGGGCACTGTAGAGGGCGACGGACACTATCTCGGTCATGCCGAGACGCTCGCACGGATGGAAAAAGATTTCCTCTATCCCAGAGTCGCGGACCGTCAGCCCTTTGCCGAATGGGAAGAGGCCGGGTCACAAGACATGCGAGATCGCGCGCGGCGGGTTGCGCGTGATATTCTCGCCGCGCATTATCCGCGCCATATTCCCGAAACGATTGACGCGGATTTGCGAAACCGCTTCGACATTCGCTTACCTCTCGAAAGGATGCGCCCATGAGAATCGCTGTCGTCGGTGCCGGAGCAATGGGGTCGGTTTATGCCGGATTATTGGCGGATGCCGGAAACGAGGTTTGGGCGATTGATGTTTGGGACGATCATATCTCCGCAATCAAGCGGAACGGCCTGCGCGTCGAGGGTGCGAGTGGCGACCGTGTTGTCGCCACCGTCAATGCAACGCGCGACGCGGCAGAGGCCGGTGCGTGCGATCTTTATATCATCGCCACAAAAGCATCGGGTGTTGCGGCAGCGGCGGAGTCCATCTCGCCCCATATTGGCGCGGATTCGTTGATCCTGACAATCCAGAACGGCCTTGGTGCGGGAGAACGGATTGCCGCCCATGTCACGACGGATCGGGTATTGCTGGGAGTTGCTGAGGGCTTCGGTGCGTCGATGCGCGGACCGGGACATGTGCATCACAACGCGATGAAACTCATCCGCATTGGAGAGATGCAGGGCGGTTTGACTGAGCGCGCAAAATATGTCGGCGCGGTTTGGCGCGAAGCTGGTTTCGATGTGAAGTGCTTTGCTGATATTGATCAATTGATTTGGGAAAAGTTCGTCTGCAACTGCACCTTGTCCGCCCCATGTACCGCGTTTGATTGCACGGTCGGAGAGTTACGAGGCGATCCGGCACGTTGGTCGGTTGCGCTAGGGTGTGCGCGAGAGGCTTACGCGATGGGACAGGCGAAAAAAGTCAACTTTTCCTTCGATGATCCTGTTGCCTATGTGACTGAGTTTGCCGAACGGATGCCCCATGCGCGCCCCTCCATGTTACTCGACCATCACGCACAGCGCCGATCAGAGATAGACGCCATTAACGGGATGGTCGCACAGCTTGGCGCTGACTTGGGAATTGCAGCTCCCTACAACGAAACCCTGAGTGCGCTGGTAAGGCATCGGGAAAGCGCGTTCCCAGCGGGGTAACGCGCCCCATTGCAGTCTTCGCCGAGCAATAGACTCAGTTCAACCGGTTACGAATTCCATGCCGCGAATGATTAATGCTGCCAGCAGCTATCCTCAGCCACCTAAGAACAACTGTCCGACCTTCGGGTTCGCCAACAGGTCATCGCCCTTGCCGGCAATCGCCACCTCACCTGAGACAAGCACATAGCCGATGTCGGCGAATTCCAGACCCTTCTTGGCGTTTTGCTCGACCATGATGATCGTCTTGCCGTCACGCCGTTGTAGGTCGTCGAGGATTTCGAACACCATGTCGATGAAGCGCGGCTCCAGACCGATGGACGGTTCATCCACCAACAGGATCTCCGGGTTCATCACCAGCGCACGCGAAATTTCGAGCAAGCGGCGTTCACCACCTGACAGCACTTTCGCTTGGTGTTTACGGCGTGCGGCGAGGCGCGGGTATTTGTCAAACACCATCTCAGCGGCACGGCGGGCTTCAGCGGGTTGGTCTTTCAGGAAACCGCCCATCCACAGGTTTTCTTCAACCGTCATGCCGGGGAAGACTGATTTGTCCTGCAAGATATAAGCGATACCGGCATTGGCGAGTTTCTCGCTCGGCGTCAGCTTTGTGACATCGCTATTGCCGCCTTCACCTTCAATGATGATCTTGCCGCTGAAGATGTTCGTGAAACCGAATATCGAGTGCAAAATCGTTGATTTACCGGCCCCGTTTGGCCCGATCAAACAGAGCGATTGGCCTTTGCCGACCCGCAAATCCAGGTCGTGCAAGATCTGCATCTTTCCATAACCCGCACAGAGCTTGTCGATCCGGACATGTGGTTCGCCCTCGACCATTTCGTCGAGCTTGTCGAGTGTGATCTCCTCGGCAATCGCCGAGACTTGGCGTGTGACGTCTTCAACGGAGATGACGGTGTCAACGCCGCCCACGCCATAGCCGCTGACGGGTGTCTTTTCGTCTGTCATCAGTGCGCTCCCAGATAAGCGTCAATGACGCGCTGGTCGTTTTGCACGTCATCTGGCGCACCATCGGCCAGCAATTCACCATGTGCTAGGCAATAGATGTGATCAGCCATATTCATGATCACACGCATGTTGTGTTCGATGACGAAGAGAGTGATCCCGAACTCCGAATTGGCGCGTTTTAAGCGGTCGATCAGACCGTTGATCAGCGTCGGATTAATTCCCGCCGTCGGCTCGTCCAGCAGCAGGACGGTTGGTTCGTTCATCAGTGCCATCGCGAATTCGAGCAGCTTTTGTTGACCAAAAGACAGCGACCCACCGCGCAAGTAGCGCTTTTCGTACAGACCAACAAAATCGAGGAGGCCCTCGGCCCGCTCGATCTGCTCGGCATCATTTTTCGAGAACGCATCCCAAAAGGTCATCTTTCGGTGAGGCATTGAGATAAGCATGTTCTCAACGCAATTCATGTCGCCATAAATGCGCGTTTGCTGAAAGGTTCGCAGCAAACCGAGGCGGGCGATTTCGGGGACTTGGAGTTTTGAAATCTCCTTACCTTCAAATTTAATCGAGCCTTTATCAATGGGGTGATAGCCAACAATCGAGTTGAAGAGAGTGGTTTTTCCCGACCCATTTGGCCCGATCAGGCCTGTAATGCCTCCCTTTTGCACTCGCATCGTGACATCGGTATTGGCTTTGACGCCGCCATAGGATTTGGAGACGTCTTTGACTTCAATAATCGCGTTCATTGGCTTGCTCCTGCGGCTGGAGCGTTTTCTTTCGTGTCAACGCGAATGCCGAACCATTCCGGTTTCTTGGTGGCCAGCCATCCCATCAAGCCGTCTTGGAAATAAACGACCGTGACAACGATCAGTGCGCCGAGCGCGACCCACTGCCAACCGAGGAAATAGTTCCAGGTTACTTCCTTAAAGACGTGGAATAGGATCGCGCCAATGATCGGTCCCCATAACGTACCTTTGCCGCCGAGCAGCACGCAGACGACCATAAAGATACCGAGATTGATCGTTTGATACGCAGTTTCCAGCGGCTCGAAGTGCAGCAGTTGGAATGCGGATATACCGCCAGCTACCCCAACGAAGAATGCTGACATTGCCCACGCCGCCAGCTTGTAGCGCATGGTGTGAATGCCCATTGCTTCGGCTTTTTCTTCATCATCGCGGATCGCGTTGATCGCGGCAGCGAAGCGTGTCGAGTATAACCATCTCAAGAAAATATAGAGGATCACCCCGACTGTAGCGAAGGCGAAGTAGATGAACAGCCGCTCCGCGTCTCCCGGAAAGTTCGGCATTGAGATGCCTTGGCCACCACCAACCCATTCCCAGTTTGACACTAACTCACCAGCGGCAATCGCAACCCCTAGTGTCCCAATGGCAAAGTAAGGACCGCGTAGGCCAAAGGTGAGATAGCCGATGATGTAGGCGCTTAGGGCACAAAATATTCCTGCTCCGATCAATCCAAGGACAAAGCCTGTGAAATACTGAGTATCCGTGAATTTAAAGATCCCGCCGCCCGCTGCATCGGTATATTCGCCAACGTTATAGGCCAGCCCAATCGTCACGACGGCGGCGACATACATCCCTGTTCCGTAAAAGAAGATGTTGCCGAGCGAATTGTATCCCATCTGCCCGCCGGTCATATCCCATGTCATTGACACGATAATGAAGAGCCACAGCGTTGCGAGCTGGGTCTGATAATCCGGGAAGACGAACGGTGCTGCGATGATCCCAAGCAGGAGAGCGATATGCAGCAGAGGTATTCCAATGCGTTTCATGTCTGCGCCCTCCCTATTGCAAGACTTGACGTTTGCGGCGTTGAAGCAGCAAACGGATCATGAGGACGAGAAGCAACAACAGCACCGCAATAGCCTGTTGATAGCCGATTCCGAAGATATGACTGCCGTATTGTTCTGCTGCGCCAATCCCCAGACCAGCTGCGATAACGCCGGGCAAGTTGCCAAGGCCCGCTGCGGTCACAATGACAAACGCGCGGATCGAATAGGTGATGCCATAGAAGGGTTGGATGACCCAAGCCATCACGATGATCGCTCCTGCCGCACCACAAATTGCCGAGTTCAGGGAGAAGGTGAAAGCATAAACTTTTTCAGTATCAATGCCGAGGACGCGGGCTGCGCGGGCATCTTGAGCTGTGGCCCGGATGGCTTGTCCCATCCGGCTGCGCTTCATGAAGATGATCACTCCAGCAGCCAACGCGAGTGCCATGCAAACGCCAATGAGCTTGGAAATCGGTACGTCAATCAGGCCGTCTGCGAAGTGCAGCGTGGCGTAACCCAGATCAATACTCTGCGTGTCAGAGCCAAACATCAGGTTTAGAATTTGCGCCATCATAATCGCGAGACCAAACGTGGCGAGCAGAGAGGTGAAGAGGTCGCGCTCAATCACCCGCGCAATGACCAGCTTGTAAATGACCCATCCAATTCCCCACATGATGATAAAAGCGGCTGGAACGCCCAACAGCGGATGAATTCCCTTTTGGGCCATCCACCACGCGACATATCCACCTGCAATTACAAAATCGCCTTGCGCCAAGTTTTTGACGTTCATCACGCCCCAAACGAGCGCCAGGCCATAAGCAGCGAGCGCAAACAGCGCTCCAATCATAATGCCATCAATAATAATTTTTAGATTGACGATTGGGAATTGCAGCAAAAGCTCAATATTTCCCCAAATCTGATCCATCAGAGTCCCCGGTCAAACGAATAAAGGGAAGCCGGGCGTCGTTTGACACCCGGCTTCGTTTGGTGAGAAAGATTTTTACTTACGCGGCCAGTCGAGGCCGTGAGACGCAAATGCTGACGGCGCAACCACGTTATATTCGCCTTTCTGAATCTGGCGCAGCACCATCGGTTTTGCGATGTTATTGCCAGCTTCAGAGAACTTGATACGACCGTAGAAGGTTGTCATATCCGTCGCGCTGATCGCCTCACGAACAGCTTCCTTATCCAGCGTACCAGCTCGCTCGAAAGCTGACATGAACACCATCACAGCAGCGGATGCCTGTGCGGTTTGGTAAGGGACTTTTTTCTCTTTGTACTCTGGGTACGCGCTTTTGAACTCTTGTTCGTAGTTCGCTGCGGTTCCGAATACTGGATCCCAATAGCTGAGTGTCTCAGCCCATTGTGTCGAGCACAAGATACCATCCGCCGCATCGCCAAAGTTACCCGTCACGTCCGCTGCTTCGCAGTGGGTCAGCGCGATCATTGGAACTTTGATGTTCTGCTCTTTAATCTGACGAACCGCAGTTGCCGCGCCTTTGGAGTGGCCGGAAACAACCAGAAGATCAGGTTTAAGCAGTTTCACTTTGGTCAAAATCGCCGACATATCGGATAGGTCGCGCGGTAGTTTTTCGTCAATGACGACGTTCATACCAACACGTTCGGCATCTTCCAGAACACCCGCACGGATGTCGAGCGAGAACGGATCGTTCTCAACAGCAATGGCAACCTTGATGTCGCCCGCGTCTTTGCCGTCTTTCTTCGCCATTTCTTCAGCGAGAGTCACCGCCGAAGCGAGATATTGCTCGGACGTTGAAAGCACTGCGAAGAGGTATTTATATCCTTTGTTGAACAGCGAACGCGATGCGCCTTCTGCTTCAACCATTGGAATCTTATAGCGCTCGGTGACTGGCGCGATTGCCTTGGTCAGACCCGAAGAGTACGGCCCAAGCATGTATTGAACTTTGTCCTGCGAGATCAGGCGCTCTGCGAGAGTTGCGCCACGGTCCCCTTTGGACTCGTCATCATAGTAGATGACGTTGAAGTTGTAGCACTTATCGTCGATTTTGATGCCGCCATTTTCTTTGATCTTTTTGATCGCAAATTCGTAGCCATTTTTCGCGTGAACACCGTTCGTGGCGTATTTACCGGTGAGCGAGATCGCTGAACCCAGCGTAATATCTTCGCATTCCATCGCAGAAGCCGGCGTTGCTGCCGAAAATGACATGGCGGTCGCTGCCGCGATGCCTAAAGCTGTCCATTTCATCATGGTGGTTTCTTCTCCCTGACAAACCCATTTTGGGCTTTTTTCCCTCCGAACTTGAGTTCTTGGAGGATTATGCGGTACCGCGCATTCCTATCTTCGAACAGGTTTCGCGTGGCGATGTAAGACGGTCAGCGTACTGACTCTATAATTTGGAAATTAGTGTTACCGCTGTTGTGGCCGTGGTCAAGGCTCGTCCAAACGTTGTTTGGGACAAAACGACGCGGAATGTGGTGTTGAGTTCGAAAACTCAGGAAGGATTACGCCGCATGAGCTGGGCGCGCTCGTGCACCGTGGAACCCAACTTCGCTTGATTTGGCAAATTGGCTTAACTCGCTCCTGAGCTAAGCAGGCATCGCTCGTATGCAATGCCCGGTTTCGCCCGGAGTTTCTAAGGATTGAGTAATGAGTGACGCCCCCGTCCTCGCCTTACTACCTAAGTACCCTAATGCAATTCCAGCGCGATGTCCATCCGGCGACGTGATTTTATGCGTCAGGTCGTTTCAGGTTGTGAGTACGGCTCAACCCGAGCAAGTTTAGGTTTCGATGCGCGGCGAAACGATAACAGCCAGAATCCGGCGTCAATTGGAGGCGTATCGTGCGATCATATTCGGATAAACGCCTGTGACGGTCGCGCGGCGGCATATCGTGGGGTTGGGCCTGTCGCAGATCATCTGCTGGGGCGTTTCGTTTTATACGATCGGGGTATTTGGTCCGGCCATCGGCGAAGACCTCGATTGGTCTGGTCCCGTAGTCCACGGGGCGTTCTCGGTGGCACTATTGGTGATGGGAGTGACCTCACCTCTGATCGGGCGATGGGTCGACAGATCCGGTGGGCGCATTGTCCTGTCGGCGGGGTCGGTGATGTTAGCCGTCGGTTGCCTTTGGCTGTCGGTCACTCAGTCCATGACATCTTACTACCTCGCGTGGGGTTTCATCGGCGTCGCGATGCGGTGCTGTTTATACGATGCTGCCTTTGCGGCGCTGGCCCGGATTGCCGGACCTGAGGCGCGGCGCCCGATTTCACAGATCACGCTATTTGGCGGCCTGTCCGCGCCGTTGTTCTGGCCGCTTGGTCAATTCTTATCTGATTGGTTGGGGTGGCGCGGCGCGTTGCTCGTGTATGCCGGTTTAGCGCTCTCGACGCTGGCAGTTCACCTGCCGCTGCCATCAACAGTGTTCAAGCGTGAAGAAGAGGCCAAGCCGCGAAGAACCACAACTAACGAGATGCCGCTTCAGCGAAAGCGGGCTGTTGCGTTTGTGACAATCGTGATGCTCGGCAATGCGCTTCATGCAGGGATGTCTGCACATCTGATCGGAATTCTCGGCCAACTTGGCCTCGGCGCTGGGTTGGCGGTGGCTGTCGCCTCGATGCGCGGCGTGGGGCAATCCTTCGGACGTTTGGTCGAGGTCGCGAGCGGCAGTCGCCTACACCCGATCAACCTGAACCTTTTGGCCGCAGGAATCTTGCCAATCGCGTTTGCACTTGGCCTCGCCAGTGGCGTGTCGTTGGTTGCGGCGTTTAGCTTTTCGTTTTTCTACGGCATCGGAACGGGCCTCTTGACGATTACCAGAGGCGCGTTGCCGCTTGTTTTGTTCGAAGACCGAGACTACGGCGCATATGTTGGTCGGCTATTGGTGCCGAGTTTCATCGCCTCTGCTACGGCACCGTTTCTATTCGCATGGATTATCGAGCAATGGGGCGCAATGGCCGCTTTGTACGCCGCTCTTTCAATGCTGACACCAGTTTTCGTGGCATCATTGGCGCTCCGGCACTTCCAAAATTTTAGGTGAGTGCCCGGCGAATGAGGTTTAGACCCATCATCAAGAATACAACTTGAACTGTTGTGGAAAAACCGCCGACGGGCAGGCGACGCCGGATTATTTCCCCAATTCCAAACCCAATCAAGGCAGGCAGCACTAAGACCGCCGAGACGACGGCAACCTCCGCGCTGAAGAGGCCATTGCTCCAAAATCCAATCATCAGAGGGATCGACCCAAACGTGATCAACAAACCTGTCACACGGATAAACTCATCCTTTTCTGTTCGTCGCGAGATGAGATAGATCACAATCGGCGCGGCCCATACTGCTGTCAAACCGCCCAATACCCCTGCAACACCGCCCATAACGATTTGTGCAGCTTTATCGAACCTTTTCGGAATATGCGGCGGGGAAAAGAACAGGCTGATCAGTGAAAACCCGACCACGACGATCCCTATAATGAGCAACAAGGTTTCTTGTGAAACGCTCGCGGTGACAGAGGTCGTCGCCAACAGCACGACCATTAACACCACAGCGAAAACCCAGTAGTCGCGGCAAGCTCGCATGGTCTCGCCCATCCGGATCATCTGCCAAGCGTTGGATACAAAAGTCGGAATCACAACCAGCGCGATGGCTGTTTTGGGCTCAATGACTTGCGACAATATACTGATCGCGGCAGTTGGCATTCCGATGCCGATGGCACCTTTGATCGTTCCCGCCAGCAAGAACGTCAGCGCGCCAAAAGCAATCAGGAACTCCATATCGATCATGACAAGGATTCTTGGATCAATAGGATTATTCCAGACAACATCAGCATGGCGATGAGCAGACGGCGAAACTGCGTATCAGACAGGCGGTCATATGTTCGGATACCCATCTGAGCCGCAATCATTGTCGCTGGAAGCGCGATGCCAATCAGCAGCAGCGTGTTGTGGGTATAGGCACCGCTGAAGGCCAGCATGATGGCAGACAGGCTGAGTACGGCGACGTTATAGGGTTGCAGGACGGCGCGGCTTTCGGCCTTTGACCAATCGCGCATCGATAACCACATGGTCGGCAACGCGCCAGACAATCCGGCAATCGCGCCGAGGATACCGCCAAGAAAACCAGTCACCATGTCCACCGCGGGCATCGGGCGTGCCAGCGTGGGCAAGTCTCGTTTAAGAATAAAAAATCCACCGTAGAGCAGGAGCAGCAGCGCCACGATAATCTTCAGAACCTCGGCATCAATGCGATGCAGGATTTGCAGACCAATCGGAATCCCAAAGAGAGCAGGGAGCAAAAATCGCGACAGCCGTTTTAGCTGGATCGCATGACGGACAATATAAACGCCTTGAATGCCGCTACACACCGACATGATCAGTGCCAGCGCGACGGCCTGCAAAGGTGGGATAACCTGTAACCACCATCCCAATGCAAAAAGCGACGTCCCAAACCCCGCCAGCCCATTTATAAACCCTCCGGCGGCCGCTCCAATGAGCAAAAAGACAATGAGTTCGGCGCTCATTCCTTTTCTGACATTATCGGGAAGGCAATCGTTAGATTCTCAAATGAGTTCAAGGATGACAATGCGGAAAAGCACCATGCCGAGTTGTTCGTTATCAAACGTGCCATCAAGTATTTACTTCTTGCATCAGCGCACGCGCTTGTTGCCAATCGTGGATCGTGGCTTTACGGAGGCCGGTCGGTTTTCCATCAACAAGGAAGAGTTGAATTGTTCGCCCGAATGTAACGTCTTCGCTCATTTTTCCGACTCCGATAGTCAACGCCTACTGGTTATCACAGGCTTTCCAGTAAGTTCTGCATTCTCACACATCTTCGGGGGGTGGCAGGAAGTTCACTTCGTGCAGTGCGGATAAGCGGACCAGTTCTTCGGGATCGGTGACTCCATCGAGTTGTACGAAGAGGTCATAAAGCTTTCGTGCGGGCGCGACGCCGAACACGCAGCGAGCCTCGGCACCTGATCGGTTGAAGATTCCATGCGCTTCGCCTTTCGGCATTCTTACCGTGTCGCCCGGTCCGGCCTTATGTACATCGCCGAGGAACTCGATTTCCAAAGCTCCCTCCAAAACAATGATCCATTCGTCCTGTGTGGGATGAATGTGCGGCGGGACGAATGTTTCGGCGGGCATCGTCGCATCCCAAACGAAAGCATCCGTGCTGAGAAGTTTCGGGACGTAAGTTTGCCCAACGACCATCCATGACTGTCCGTTGATGCCCTCGCCGGCTTTGGTCACACCTTTTTCCATTATGCGAATCTCCCCGTTTGATTATGGCTGGGGACAGCCTGCAACAGATCAGCAGGAACGAGTGATAGAAATTTGCCGGATTGAGTACAGAACGTTAGGTTTTGACGACACCCGCACCCCACATTGGGCGCTTTTGCCAGATCGAGGTGATTTATGCTGCCGTTCAAATATCGGCCCGGTGCCGATGTCGGCCTGCTCGAAGATTGGTCGTTTGATAACCCCGCCAGTGATTATCGGATCGTCAGAGGCACTCCGAAAACATCGGGCAGGTTGGATGCGGGCGGCGCTGGACAGACCACGCGTTACGGGATTTGGCGCTGCACCGTTGGCGCTTTCGAATGTACGGAGCAGGGGGATGAATTAATGACGATCTTGTCCGGAATTTGCCGCTTAACCGATCATGCTACTGGCCTGACGACTGAGCTAAGCGAAGGCGACAGCTATTTCGTCCGCGACGGTAGCCGTGTCACGTGGGATGTCAGTGAAGACCTCACAAAAGTCTTTTTCGGTCATCGTTCGGACGGCTATTAAATTTAGCTTATGGCATCAGCTCTTGCACATAGCGCGGAAGAGCAAAAGCGGCCTTGTGGACGTCTGGCGTGTAGTAGCGCGTTTCGATTTCCGCCGCCCGGAACCGGTCCTCAATTACTTCTGCCGCGACGGTCCGCGCCTTGTCTGAAGTCGATCCCCATCCCAGTGCCATCGGCCCGCCAGCATACGTCGGCACATGAACCAAATAGCACGACCAATCGGCAAACAGCGCCTTGAAGGCGCGCATGGTGCCGGTCAGTTCCTCGCCTTGCATGAACGGCACTCCATTTTGTGCGACGATGATTCCATCCGAGTTGAGGACCGCTTTGCAATGATCGTAGAATGTGTCGGTGAACAGCATTTCTCCCGGGCCTATTGGGTCAGTAGAGTCGACAATTGCGACGTCATAGTGCTGATTTGTATCACGCACGAAAGCGGCGCCATCGGCAATGATCAACTCCAGTCGCGCGTCGTCAAAGGCACCTGCAGAAAGCGTTGGCAGGAACTCTTTGGAAAAATCAATCACGCCCGCATCAATTTCGACCATCGAAACATGCTCGACACTTTGGTGGCGTAAAACCTCGCGGGCCATGCCACCATCGCCGCCGCCAATGATCAGCACGCGTTTAACTGATCCGTGTGCAAAGATAGGCACATGAGCGAGCATCTCGTGGTACATATATTCGTCGCCGGTCGTGGTCTGCACCACACCGTCCAACGTCAATACCCGGCCAAGCTTGGCATTCTCGAAAACCCGTAACCTTTGATGAGACGTTTCGCTATCATAGAGGACACGGTCTTCTCGGAGCGTTTGACCATATCCATCATGCAGTGCCTCAACGGACCATCCCGACCCTGACATCAAGTCAATCCCTCGCCGCGCAGCAATTCTTTGACCCTGACGTCTTTCGCATCGAACGCCGTTCGCAAGATTTCGACGGTCTTCAAAGGGTTCGTTTGCCCGCACATAAAAACGTCAAACGCGCCGTACCCTGCCTCTGGCCACGTATGAACGCTGATATGGCTTTCGGCCAAAACTGCGACCCCGCTCACTCCCTGCGGCGAGAATTGATGCATGTGGATATGCAGCAGCGTCGCGCCACAAGCGTCAATACACTGGCGAAAGGCCGCCTCGACAGTTCTGACGCAATCAAGATTTGATCCGCCGATTACGTCGATAATCAGATGTGTTCCCGCAAAAACCTTTCCGTCACGGCGAAGGAAATGATCGCCACGGTTACGGTCGACCAAGCGGTTGGTTAGCGAAGCGATTTCAACATCTCCGACGTCTCCTTTCGGAGTTTTGGCGGCGTCAGTTTCCAAGCCGTTTCCTAACTTAGCGTGGCATCGGGAGTGCCCGAATGCTGTCTTATCCAAATTCCCTAGCGGCGATGATCCGCAGTATATCAATGAGCCGCGGACGTAGGGACTTCCGCTGGCTGCCGCAAGCATTTTGTTTCACGTTTAAAGAAAGTGTTTCACGTGATATTCGCGACCAAAAAACATGTAATTAAAAGGGCGCATTTTGCGCGTCAGCATTGTTTGACAGAACAGTTTCGCATTGTGACAAATGATCGCATGGATACGGTGCCGCGACAATTTGTTGCTTTTCATTGAATTGACACGACGCTCTTCAATGTGGTCCGCTCAATTTGTCAGAAGCAAAAGTTATTTGACATTTTTAGGGTCGTTCTTCGATCGACACGCTGGTTTGCCGACGTTCGCCAATTCCGGTGAACGGTATGCGGAGCGACGTCAATCATGGTTATGAGATGAATTCAGCCGTTGATCTCGACGCTCGTGTGCGCGCGCATGAAGCTCTTTCGATTCGGGAAGAGAAGTTTCCGAACGATGCTTTGCGGTTGCTTGCAGAAGAAGTTCTCAGTCGGCTCGCCAGTCGTTTTGTTGAGGTTCCGCAAGCCGAAAAC
Organism: uncultured Neomegalonema sp.; assembly: GCA_964549375.1. GTDB lineage: Bacteria > Pseudomonadota > Alphaproteobacteria > Rhodobacterales > Rhodobacteraceae > JAHDDY01. Next base: position 1,493 of record CAZJWF010000063.1, on the reverse strand, counting down.
GATGCGCCTTCTGATGAATCCATTGATGCGCTCGCCGATGCTTTGATTTCGAAAGATGACAACGAAGGCCTGAACTTTGTGATGGCACTTCAAAAGCAGAAGGTAGACAGGGATACCATTTATCTAGGTTATTTGGCGGGTGCAGCACGTTGCCTCGGCGAACGCTGGGTTGCGGACACTTTGTCATTTACCGATGTGACCTTGGGAGCGGGCCGTCTTTATGTCATTTTGCGTGCATTGAGATCCATCTTCGCGCCTGAGATGATTTGCCGCGATACTGGTAAGATTGCGCTGTTTTGTTCGGCGCCCGGCGAAGACCACGTTTTGGGTGTGACGATGGCGGCGGATATGTTCCGTGAACGCGGATGGACGATTGATCTGCAAACCGCAGTTTCACACGAAAATCTTATTCAAATCGCATGCTCCCGGCATTTTCCAATTATCGGGATTTCGGCCAGTACTCGACGTATGATCGTGCCGCTCACCCGGTTGATCGCGTCGCTGCGTGTTGTTAGCCCCGCATCCTATATCGTCGTGAGCGGCGAACTTACCTTGCAGGAAGATGATCTCGCAAAAATCGTCGATGCGGATTTCGTCGCCCACAATGCATCTGAGGCGATTGAAGAACTCCACCGCATCGCGGATAAACTTGAAGTATCTTGATTATGCGAAGCTGTTTTGAATCGACTTACATCGTTGCGCCGATCTCAATCCGTTCTTCCTCAACCATGACATGAATAGTTGCCGAGAGCGACTTTGCGATTTCATGGGTCAGAAACAGACTCGACTGCTTTGGATCAATCTCCGATAGCGCCGCACCGTTTCTCAGGATTTCGGCGGAGGTTTCTGGCAGACGAGCTTTTGGACCTTCGGCAGAGATCATTAGGCTGGTTGCGCCTTCTTTGCGCGCACCAACATGCAGCGTCCCGCCGCGTGGTAGCGATTCAAATCCGATCAAGATGAAATTCAGCAATAGTTTGACAGCCTCTTTGTCCAACATCACCTCTCCCGCTCGCCAATCGAGCGTCACCGGTGATCCTTTGGTCAGTGCGCCAGCAAGATCTTTCGCATCATCAAGCGGAATGTTTTCAGCCATTGAACCCGCGACGCCGAAGCAAATTCGCATGAACTGTAGCTTTGCCGACGCCGCAGCCGCGCTTGAGCGGATCAAATTCATCGCCATCGTTTTCATTTCGGCGTCTTGCTCGTCGACAAGAATTTCCAATCCGTTATTGACGGCGCTGACAGGGCTGATCAGGTCGTGGCAAATGCGAGAGCTGAGCAAGGTCGCGAGAGTAAGGTCGGTCATGTTAATCCTGAGAGTCCTGACGTTAGGCTCTGGGCAATAACGCGAGCCGCCAGTTGAAAGGACTTAATAATTTACATCGCCCAAATTATCTATACACGAATACACAACGAAAATGAACGAAACGTTGCAATCTAAAATCAACCTTTGATTGATTTTGAAGATTTCAGTACTTGGAAGCCCGTCG
>CAZJWF010000062.1:0-18432 GCA_964549375.1 uncultured Neomegalonema sp. | reverse complement strand
AAAATAGGGCTGCTCTTCAATTGAAGGGCAGCCCTAAATGTATCAGCCGAGAGAACTACGGTTCGTGCGGTCAGTACCGTCCCCCCGGCTCACCCTCATAAATAGCCTGTTCATCGACGGGCGCGATCCTCAGAATGTTGGTCGTGCCGGGTTTGTTGAAAGGCACGCCTGCTGTCACGGCGATGCTGTCGTTATCATCAGCGATCCCCAGCGACTTCGCTGCCCGTGCCGCCGAAATAACCGCCATCTTAAAACGCTCGACGCTTTCTGAGACGACGCAATGCAATCCCCAGAACATCGTCATTTGACGTGCCGTCTTGCGGAAAGGCGTGAGCGCGATCACGGGCGCATTGGGACGTTCGCGAGAGGCGAGACGAGCGGTTGTTCCTGAATGCGTAAAGCAGCAAATTGCCTTTACATCGACGGCGTCGGCAACTTCGCGCGCGGCGGAGGTGATGGCGGTTGCAATGCTCGACTTCGCATGCGTCCGCGAAGCATCCAGCATTTTTCGGTATTCGGGGTCCGCCTCAACTTTGAGTGCGACTTCCTGCATCGTCGATACCGCCTCGACTGGGAAATCCCCCGCCGCCGATTCAGCCGATAACATGACCGCGTCTGCCCCATCATAGATCGCGCCAGCCACGTCAGAGATTTCGGCCCGGGTTGGAACGGGGCTGTGGATCATGCTTTCGAGCATTTGAGTGGCGACCACGACAGGCTTTCCTTCAGCCCGGCAATCACGGATCAACCGCTTCTGAATGGCCGGCAAGTCAGGCAGGTCCATTTCAACACCCAGATCACCGCGCGCGACCATGATTCCGTCTGAGGCGGTTAGAATAGAAGGGAAATCAGCGACGGCTGCGGGCTTTTCGACTTTGGTCATGACCATCGCCCGGCCTTTGATCAGATCTTTCGCTTCCTCAATATCAGCAGCGCGCTGAACGAAAGATAGCGCGATCCAATCCGCGCCCAATTCGCAAGCGAACTCCAGATCGGAACGGTCTTTGTCGGATAGCGCCGCGAGTGGTAAAACAACGTCGGGCAGGTTCATGCCTTTGCGGTCAGAAACTTCGCCGCCAACCTTAACCACCGCCTTGACGACGTTGCCTTGCTTTTCAAGCACCCGCAGGCGGACCTTTCCATCATTGATTAGGATGGTCGCATCAGGCGTTAAGGCCTCTAGGACTTCAGGGTGGGGAAGATGGACGCGGGTTTCATCGCCGGGTGTCTCATCCCCGTCGAACTGAAATTCATCGCCTTCGTTTAGCTCATGTGGACCATTGGCGAATGTCCCTAGGCGGATTTTTGGGCCTTGGAGATCGGCTAAGACACCAATGGGACGATCAAGTTCTTGCTCGATTTCGCGGATCAACTCGTACCGGTCGCGTTGGCCGTCTTGGTCTCCGTGGCTCATGTTCAACCGAAAGACGTCGGCACCAGCCTCGACCAAGGCGCGAATCGTGTTTCGATCCGATGACGATGGCCCCAGCGTCGCCAGCACTTTGACGTTTTTGATAATTGTCATCAGACCATTCCCCAACCGCGATTCTCTTGTTGAGGGTTGTTCTATCGCAGGTTCAGTAAAGCTTCTATGCTATCGACGAGAAAGAAATTTCCACTCGCCAATCCGTATTGGCACGCAAGAACCTGTCGTTAGAACAACTGCAATGATCGTGAACCGAGCGTCAATCCAATCTCGGCTTCTTTCGCGTTTGCTTTACGGCCCCGCGCTTGACCTTACTATCGACGCGCTTTCGCTTGGCTGACAGGCTAGGGCGGGTCGCGACCCTGTATTTTGGCGGTTTCTCTGCATCTCTAATCAGGTCGATGAGGCGCGCTAATGCGTCTTCGCGGTTTCGCTTTTGCGTTCGATGCTGTTCGGCGGACAGGACAAGCACGCCGTCCAGTGTCATCCGCGAACCTGCCAATTTCATCAAACGTCTTTTTTGGGGAGCGGTAAGGTTTGGCGAGCCGTCAACATCAAACCGCAATTGCACAGCACTGGCGACCTTATTGACATTTTGCCCGCCCGGACCGGATGCTCGGACGAAACGTTCCTCAATCTCCGTCTCGTCGAGGGATATGTTTGGCGTGACGCGGATCGCCATGACATCAACCGAATAACCTTGGTTTCAGATATTCGAGCGAAGCACAGACCCGCTCGATGCTCTTGTCCGCCTGCGGCAGAACGGTACCAAGCGCCGTTTCCAAAGCCGCGTCAGCGGAAAGCACGGCACTTTCGATTGAGGCAGATTGGATGAACGCCCCGACCAAGGCTGGGTTTGCGGCTGCGTATCCTTCGCCGAATTGCTTGTCCAGAGCTTGAACCGCGCGTTCTAAGTATAACGCAGTCCGGTTTGCGGCCATGTCTTCATGTTCATCTACCATTGATCAGCCCTGCGGCACCGTCGCAATCGAAGACGCGCGCGCCGCGAAACCTTCATACCATTCCTTGAGTTTCGGATGCGACGCGCGCCAGTCTCGATCGCCATAGCGAAAGTCGAGATAACCCAGAGCACAGCCCAATGCGGCATGACCAAGATCAAAGGGACCAGCCAAATGCGCGGCCCAGTGTTCCTCGGCGGCGTCTAATGCGCGGTCAATCTTACCCCATTGTCCCTCTAGCCAATCGTCCCAGCGCTTGTCGTCAGGACGCAGCACGGTTTCATACCTTATGAGGATTGCTGCATCACAAATACCATCACTGAGAGATTCCAGCGTCAAAGTCGGCCAGCGCGCTTCCCCTTCGGCTAGTAGTTTTTGATCTGAGGACTTGCTGACCAAATACTGGCAAATTACCCGACTGTCATAAATGGCCGAGCCTTCGTCTGGGATTAGGCACGGTAGCTTTCCCAAAGGGTTATGAGCTGTGGTTATCGGGTTCGGGCCAACCGGCGTCCCTGTGCCATCCGTCGTTTTGATCTGGTCTGTTATCCCCAGTTCATGCGCGACGATCATTACTTTGCGTGCGTAGGGCGATGCCCCGGCCCAAATCAGCTCCATCGCAAGCTCCTGCTGGCTGTTTGACGTATAGGTAGCACGTTGCACCAAAAGGGTCGACTCGCCGCACGAAAATAGCCCTATTTTTAAAAAAGATGTGTATCCTGACGATAAGGAAGGGTTGGATTATGCGCCTCAAAACACAGATCGGATTGATTGCGACTGTTGGACTGTGCGCTGGCTTAGCTATAGCAGGCCCCAAAACCGCAGAGCGCAACCTCGGCGAAGAAGAAATCCGTGATCTGACGAGTGGGAAAACGTTTCACTATACGCTGCTTGATGAACCACGGGGCGACGAACAGCATTACGATGATGGTCGTGTGACTTGGCGCCTGCCGGATGGTGAATGCATGCACGGCGTCTGGATCGTGAAGGAAGAAGTGCTCTGCTATTTCTACGGCCTCGACCGTTACGGCTGTTGGAATGTCGTGGCCTCAAACGAAGATGGCTCGACGCAGTTTCGCCATGCGGCCGTCGATTTGGATGGCGAGCCGAACGACTCTCCCGCTGTTTACATCAACCGAATTTCGGAGGAACCGGTCTCATGCGCGCCGCAGCAACTCGTTCATTTGTCGTACTAGCGTTTGCTGCGCTTCCGGCCTTTGCGGAAGAGGAGGCGCGGCTGTTGTCGCCGGATGAATTTCTGTCGCGTGTTGAAGGAAAAACGGTTCACTACACGGTGGACGGTCAACATTACGGGACTGAGCGGTTTTACGGCAAGGGACGTGCAACTTGGCAGTTTCCGGCGGATACGTGCGAAGACGGCCTCTATCAATCGCTGAAAGAAGAAATTTGTTTTCGGTATGAAACGACGTCTTGCTGGTCTGTTTTTGAAGATGCAGAAAATCAGATGTCGGCGACGTCACGGGACGGATTTCGTGTGGTAATTGAACAAATTGACGACACGCCGCTCCGCTGTGATGGAAATCCAATAAGCTAAGTCCTAGAATATTTTGGCAATTAAACCTTTTACGTGCAGAGATAATCCTCCAATTGGCTCTTTGATAAAGAGCGTGATTGTCGTTTTTAAACAAAAAACCAGCGGCGTGGCATGTTGACACGACTGCCGACATCGCCGAATGCTGACGGCAGGAACGGTTCCGAAGTGCCCGTCTTTAGATGGCACGAGGATTAATAGGGAATGTGGAATATGGTCGACCCATTTCGGGGGCCAACAGCCGCAACCGCCCCCGCGACTGTGAGCGACGTGTAACCCTCTTCGGCCACTGGTAAAAACCGGGAAGGCGAGGGAAGCAGGCAATAGCCAGCGCCGCGAGTCAGGAGACCTGCCGTCCAGGAAACTCGAACACCCGTCGGTGGGACGGGAGGAGACTTGAAAATGAAATATATAACTGGCCTTGCGGCCATTGCATCCGCCATTGCGTCGCCCGCTTTCGCACACCACCCGCTCGCGGGTGTGGAGATGACGACATTTACGCACGGCGTACTGTCGGGTATCGGCCATCCAATTCTTGGCTTTGACCACATGTTCTTCGTGATTGCGGTCGGTATCGTTGCCGCCGTCATCGGACGCCTCTCAACTGCACCAGTGGCCTATATTGCGGGTATGCTGGGCGGGATTGCGTTGATCACGAACGGTGTTGCGCTGCCTTATGTTGAATTCGTGATAGCCGGTTCGTTGATCATTCTAGGCGGTTTGCTGGCGTCAGGTCGGGGTATCACCGCACCGCTGGCGATGGCGCTGTTTGCTGGCGCTGGTCTGTTTCATGGCTGGGCGTTTGGCGAAACGATTACGGGCCAAGAAGCAGGCATGAGCGCAGCGGTCCTTGGCGGGTATCTGCTGGGCCTTGCGGCCATCCAATACGTGCTGTCGGTGGCGGCGGGTTGGCTGACGACACGCGGTATTGAAAGTGCAGCCGACATCAGACCTCGTCTTGCCGGTGCTGTTGTTGCGGGCGTTGGCATGACCTTCTTCCTCGAAGGTGCGGAAGCAGCCGTCTTCGCGTCCCTCGGCCTAGGCTGATCCCCGTGGATGCGGGAGCACATGCTCCCGCTGCCGGGACGACCCGTTCTTTTTCTCCCGATTTCCAGCGGGAATTAGAAGACTTGTTTGCTTGGCGGCGGGATGTCAGGCGATTCAAGCCTGACCCAGTGACGGCATCGTTGCTCGATCAGGTATTGGCGTCTGTCGGTTCTGCGCCGTCTGTTGGATTATCCGAGCCTTGGAGGCTAGTCCTCGTCGATGATCCAAAACGCCGAGACGCTGTGCGCGCGAATTTCGCAACAGCCAATGCCGAGGCGTTGGCGGATCAATCGGATGAGCGCGCCGCCCTCTATGCCAAACTAAAACTTTCGGGTTTGGATGAATGTCCCGTTCAGATTTCGGTTTTTTGTGATGAGAGTACCGAACAAGGCGCGGGGTTGGGGGCAGCAACGATGCCGGAAATGCGTCGGTATTCCGTTGTGTGTGCCGTGATGCAAATGTGGTTGACTGCGCGATCACTTGGAGTCGGGATGGGCTGGGTGTCGATCCTTGATCCCGTCCGCCTCGCCAAAGATTTGGATGTGCCGGAGGGATGGACCCTCATCGCGCATCTGTGCCTCGGTTGGCCAGAAGAAGAACAATTGGACTGCGAGTTAGAGCGTGCGGGCTGGGAGCACCGCAAGCGACTCTCAGGTCGAATTTTGCAAAGGTGAATGATGCAAAAGATTCCTGCGACGGTCGTGACGGGTTTTTTAGGGGCTGGAAAAACGACGTTGATCCGTAATTTGCTGGCGAAGGCAGAAGGGCGACGTATTGCGCTCATCATCAATGAATTCGGTGACATTGGCGTTGACGGCGAAGTCCTCAAAGGATGCGGGGATGCACTGTGCCGCGATGATGACGTCGTTGAGCTTTCCAACGGCTGTATTTGTTGCACGGTCGCGGATGATTTTATCCCGACAATGAAAAAGCTAATCGACCGCGATGATCCGCCAGATCACATCGTTATTGAGACATCTGGTCTTGCGTTGCCTCAACCTCTTGTTCGTGCTTTCAACTGGCCGGATATTCGTACGCGTGTCACGGTCGATGGTGTGGTGACGGTCGTGGATGGTCCGGCGGTTGCTGATGGCCGCTTTGCCCATGATGAGGACCGGGTCACGGCGCAACGCGAAGCGGATGACAGCATTGATCATGAAACGCCGCTTGCGGATCTGTTCGAGGATCAACTGGCCTGTGCGGACATGATTGTCGTGTCGAAGTCAGATGCGATGCCAGACGGCGCGGCCCCGACGATTGAGGCGCTGCAACCTCGCGCGCGAGATGGCGTGACATTTGTTCCTTCTGGCGTGGACGGTCTGAGCGCTGACGTCTTGCTCGGCATGGCCAAGGGCGCTGAAGATGACATGGCAGCACGGCATGAAGTGCACCACCACCATCACGACGAGGACGACCATCACCATGATGACGAAGATCATCACCACGATCATGAGCACGCGCACGGCCATGATGAATTTGAGAGCTTTGCGCTGACACTCGGCGAGATTGACGATTCTGACGCTTTTCTCGCCCGGATTGGCGAAACGATCCGCACCCACGACGTCTTGCGCTTGAAAGGATTTGTCGCTGTCGTGGGCAAGCCAATGCGAATGGTTGTTCAGGCGGTAGGGCCACGCATTGAAACTTACTTCGATCGCGCCTTTGGGGATGAGGCACGCGAAACACGTCTGGTCGTCATTGGTTTGCACGGGATGGACGAAGCCGCCATCCGCAAGGCGTTGTCGTGAAACGGCTCGTTGCCTGTCTTGTGTTGACGGTATGGCCAGCGTTCGCAGCCGAAGAACCGAAATCAGAGGCGGGGACTCAGTTTATGGAACGGTGCCTCGCTGACATGACGGAGCACCGGATTGCGACGTTAAAACGACAGGCACCAGAATATGCGGCGGGCTTGAGCGATGACGAATTGCAGGCGGGCGGGCAATTTTTGGCTCAAAAAACGTGTCCATGCTTTCTTCAAGTTATTGCGGTCGACGCAAGAGATGCGGGGACAACGCCGGAGGAAAAGGTCGCAGGCTTCGTTGCCTTTCTCCACTCCCTTGGGACGGATGACGTCGCGCCTCTTCCCGCGTCGCTGCCAAAGCTAACGCGCCTTTGCGGTGTTCGCAGCAGTGTCATGCCTTCCCGTTGGATTGAACGGTAAATGCACCTTCTCCTCGCGCAACCGGGTGAAGTGTCGGACGGATCAGAGGCCGTCGATCTCGGTCAAACTCCAGCAGATGTCATTGTTATTTCTGCTGCGGATACCGAATTGGCCGCGTTGTCCGAGGCCCGGTCAGAGCTGGGCGATGCCGCACCGTCGCTGCGTTTGGCGTCGCTCCTTCACCTCGCGCATCCGATGTCGGTTGATCTCTACCTTGATCAAACAGCGACTAAATCTCGGCTGGTGATTGCCCGTGTGCTTGGCGGGGAAGGATACTGGCCTTACGGCATCGAACAATTTTCGGCACGGCTTCGCGAAGCTGGCGTTTTATTTGCGGCGCTGCCGGGTGACGATAAACCCGACGAAGCCCTGCGCCGGGCCTCAACGGTCAGCGAAGAAGATTGGCATGCACTCTGGGGCTATTTCGTAGAGGGCGGGCCAGAGAATAACATCAATGCCCTGCGATACGCGCAGGCCATGCTGGATGATACCGAGCGCCCTGAATCGGCCAAGATTCTGTTGCGAGCAGGGGTATATTGGCCCGGTGCCGGAATTGCCGACCTAGCGACACTGCGAGCAAATTGGAAGGATACTGCGCCCGTTGCTGCCGTCGTCTTTTATCGGGCTTTGGTTCAGGGCGCGGGGCTGAATCCGATTAACCGGATGGTCCGCGCCTTGATGCAGGAGGGACTCAATCCCCTGCCTATTTTCGTGGCATCTTTGAAAGATGAAATTTCAGCGGCAACTCTTGCGACGCTGTTTGATGAGGCATCACCTGCCGTCGTCCTAAACGGAACGGGGTTTGCCGTATCGTCCCCGCAATCGGCTGAACACGCGCCGACACCGCTTGATGCGACGGGTGCGCCCGTCTTTCAGATGGTGTTCTCCGGCGGTACAGAAGAAGCATGGGCGACGGGATTGAACGGATTAAACGCCCGCGACATCGCCATGAATGTTGCGTTGCCTGAGGTCGATGGCCGGGTGCTGACCCGTGCCGTGAGTTTTAAATCCGAGGCTTATTTCGATGAGGCCACGGAATGCCGCATCGCGACCTATCGCGCCCAAGGAGACCGCATCGCGTTTGTGTCAAAGCTCGCACGCAATTGGGCGAGACTTGGCGGCAAGACCAATGCGGAAAAAAATGTCGCAATATTGCTGGCGAACTATCCCAATAAAGATGGACGCCTCGCTAATGGCGTGGGGCTGGATACGCCGCAGAGCTGCGTCGATTTTCTTCATGCCTTGGATCGCTCAGGGTATCAGGTTTCCGATGCGCCCGCCACGGCTGCTGCACTGATGGATCAAGTGCAAGCCGGGCCAACGAACTGGTTGGCGGATCGTGCTGCACGGTCGGGCGGCGAACGCCTGTCTCTCGATTCCTATGATGCCTTCTACAAAACGTTGCCGTGGGATTTGCGCTTGAGTGTCGAGGATCGTTGGGGGTCTCCGAACGACGATCCGTTTGTCGGTGAAGATGGGTTTGCGCTGTCGATCCTGCGTTATGGCAATGCGGTTGTCGGTATTCAGCCTGCGCGCGGATACAATATTGATCCTAAAGAAACCTACCACGCACCTGATCTCGTCCCGCCGCATAATTACATCGCGTTCTATGCGTGGCTGCGCGGCGAGTTTGGCGCGGATGCGATTATTCATCTGGGTAAGCATGGCAATCTTGAATGGTTGCCGGGAAAAGCATTGGCGCTGTCGCAGGAGTGCTTTCCCGAAGCGATCTTAGGTCCGACACCGCACCTTTATCCGTTTATCGTCAACGATCCTGGCGAAGGCACTCAAGCGAAACGCCGGACCAGTGCTGTGATCATTGACCACCTGACACCGCCGCTCACGCGCGCGGAAACCTATGGCCCGCTCAAAGATCTCGAAGCTTTGGTAGATGAGTATTACGAAGCCTCTGGCGTTGATCCGCGAAGGCTCGATTATCTTCTTGGCGAGATCAGAGCGCTGACGGCGGCGACGGGGCTGGATGAAGATGCCGGGATTACCAAGGACACGAGTGAAGATGACGCGCTTGTAAAGCTGGACGAATATCTGTGCGAGTTGAAAGAGGCGCAAATCCGGGATGGTTTGCATATTTTCGGTTCCGCGCCAGAGGGACGCTTGGAGACGGATTTGCTCGTCGCGCTCGCGCGGGTGCCACGCGGGAATGGGAAGGGGGCTGATGCTTCGCTTATTCGTGCCCTGGCGGATGACTTGCTGAATACACCGACGTTTGATCCGCTCGATTGTGCGATGGCTGAGACGTGGAAAGGGACAAAACCGGAGGTCTTGCAATCGTTGAGTACGGAGACGTGGCGCACGAATGGGGATACGGTCGAACGGTTGGAGTTATTGGCCGCGCGGCTTGTCGAAGGTGCCGATCACTTTTCCGGAGACGCATCTGCGCCGGTGTTGAAATGGATCGAGCAAACGATGCGTCCGGCGCTACGGTATTGCGGAGAGGCGGAGCATGGCGCGACCCTTCAGGCATTAGATGCGCGGTTTACGCCTCCCGGTCCTTCTGGTGCGCCAACGCGCGGGCGTCCCGATGTTTTACCGACAGGCCGCAACTTTTTCTCGGTCGACAGCCGGTGTGTTCCGACCCCAGCGGCGTATTCGTTGGGATGGGCCTCGGCATCGATGCTGATTGAACGGCACATGCAAGAAAAGGGCGATTGGCTGCGGAGTGCGGTGCTGACGGCATGGGGTACGGCCAATATGCGAACGGGCGGTGATGACATCGCGCAAGGTCTGGCGCTGATGGGTGTGCGTCCCCAATGGGATGGGGCCAATCGGCGTGTGACAGGGTTTGAGATCATCCCGTTGGAAACGCTCGACCGTCCCCGCGTAGATGTGACGTTGCGCGTTTCGGGATTTTTCCGGGACGCCTTCCCCGCACAGATGGACTTGTTTGATAGTGCCGCGCGGGCGGTCATGGCGCTGGATGAACCTGTCGATCAAAACCCGATGGCGGCGCGGTATAGGACCGAACTAGAGAAGACCGGCGACCCGCAAGCGTCAGGCTTTCGCGTGTTCGGTTCGAAACCCGGAGCTTACGGTGCGGGGCTGCAAGCGATGATCGACGAGCGTCTTTGGGCAGAGCGGGATGACCTTGCCGAGAGTTATCTGGAATGGGGCAGTTACGCTTATGGCGGAGGAACGATGGGAGATCGCGCACGCGATGCGCTGGAGACCCGTCTTTCCGGCGCAGACGCGGTCATTCAAAACCAAGATAACCGCGAGCATGATTTACTCGACTCTGATGACTATTATCAATTCGAGGGCGGCGCATCGGCGGCGGTGGCGAAGCTCTCAGGCAAAGAGCCAACCATCTATCACAATGATCACTCTCGCCCCGAACGTCCCGTCATTCGGACGCTGGAGGATGAGATTGGCCGGGTCATCCGATCTCGTGTCGTCAATCCTAAGTGGATCGCAGGGGTCAAGCGCCATGGGTATAAAGGCGCATTTGAGATAACGGCGACGGTTGATTATCTGTTCGCTTTTGCGGCCACGACCAAGGCGGTGAAAGATCGGCACTTTGATCTCGTTTTTGAGGCCGTGCTGGTTGATGAAAACACGCGTGAGTTTATCGAGAGCGCGAACCCCGCCGCATTGCGGGAAATTGCGGACCGATTTAGCGAAGCGATTGATCGCAACCTATGGACGCCGCGCTCAAATTCGGCAACGATGGCGCTCGAAAAAATTCTCGGAGCTGCCAAGGATTGATCACCGCCATGCGTCCAACAGGTGAACAAGACGGATTTGAGATGGACGAAACCCTTGCAAGCCAAGCGGCTACGGGTGACGCGCAGGCTTTTCGCAGCTTGCTGGAGCGTCACTACGACCGTGTTTACCGTATTGCGTTGGGGATTGTCCGCAACACGGCGGAGGCCGAAGACGTGACGCAAGAGGTGTGGTCCGCGCTGCCCGCAAAGCTGAGAAACTGGCGCGGTGAGGCCAAGTTCACCTCATGGCTGCATACGGTGACGCTGAATGCCAGTCGCGATGCGCTGCGCCGTGCCGCCACCCGCTCGCGGACGGCACAGGGGTTTGCGGAAGTGTCAGAACTCGCTCGCGGAGAAGCGGCGGATACCGAGGCGCGATTGCACTGGCTGCGCGTCGCGCTCGACAGCCTCAGCGAAGATTTGCGGGAAACAGCGGTCATGGTGTTGGCAGATGATATGACCCACGCCGAAGCCGCCAAGGTGTTGGGCGTGGCCGAGGGTACCATCGCGTGGCGAATGTCAGAGGTGCGAGCGAAGCTTCGGATGATCGCCGAGATGGGATTGGAGGCGGCGGAATGACAGATGATCTAGACCGCCTTCGTGATGAACTTCGCGCTGTCCAACCGCGCGTGGTGGCGCGGGCCAAAGGCATGAACGCCGCGATGCGGGCATTTGAAAAAGAGTTTTCGGATGCCTCGGAGTCAAAGGGGGCCGAGAGCACCGCGCGTCAAAGTGAAATGAACTCTGGTACTGTGCCATTTGCCGAGCAGGGTAAAATAAATCAGACGCCCCACCAAGGATCGGACGCGCACCGTCGTCTCACTGGTCAGAACGCACCCCGAGGGGGTGCGAGATCAGGGAGACGATCTATGTCCAGCCGAATTGCCAAAGTGAGTATGATGTTTGGCGGCACTGCTGTCGCAGCCGCGCTTGCGGCCTTTGTTGTCGCGCCGAACATCAAGGGCGAATTCGGGATTAAACATCCGGGTATCGGTGCGGAAATACAAACCGAGGGCGCTCCACTCGAAGTCGTTGCGCGGCAGGAAGCTGAAAAATCGGTCACGCAAGCCGCCACTAAAAATGAAACGCACTCTCAGCTTCAAGTCGTTCCTGCGGAGTTCAAAAATGTCGAACAGACGGTCGTTATTGAAGAGGCAAGTGAGAACCTAGCCGTTGTTCCGGCGACTTTTAAAAACGTACCACAGCCTGCTGTCGCCCCAGATTTAACCCCCGCAATCCCCGGCAATACTGCTCAGATCCCGGCCCGTGTGATTGACCGACCCGCCAGTGTGCGGCGTGTCGCCGTGCCAGCGATAACAGCGAATATTCAAAGGCGGGTTGTTTCTACGCCGGCTTCGACCCGCGCGATTGCCTTGCCGGGCAAGAGCGCAACGATTCAAACCCGTGTGCGGCAATCCCCAAAAGATGGCGTTGCCGGAGCTGTAAATGACTCAGAAGACGAATTGATTTACTCCGTAAATCGGGTTGCGATCCCTAGGAAGACTGCGACGGTTGCGAAGAGAATTCGCCAACCGGACGGATCGTTCAAAACCGTGTCACAGACGATTGTACCCGAAGAGCCTTCTGAGGCTCTTCGAATCGTGCCAAGCAATTCCGGCGCAGGCGTCAAAGCCCCAAAGGGGTATCGCCTTGAAGTGAAGCCCGCGACGTATGAAACTTACACTGCCTCGGTCATCGTCGTGGAAAATTTTGACGGAACTCCGTTGGAGGCGCGTGAAGTTAGAAGACGCCGGATTACAAAACCATCGGTAGCGATTTTTGTTCCTATTGATGCCGATTCCGGTCTCCCGGATTTACCTTTGAGCGCAGGTGTGCCGGTTCAGGCAAAGCCCTCACGCGACCGCTTCGAAGCGGTTGAGGATTATCCGACCCTCCGCACTGTAGAAGAACCCGTCTCGACGTTTTCGGTCGATACAGACACGGCGTCTTATTCTTTCATGCGGGCGTCGCTGAACGGGGGTCAGCTTCCTAATCCGAACAGCATCCGGGTTGAGGAGTTGATCAACTATTTTCCCTACCAATACGAAGCGCCATCCGACGCGGCGCAACCATTCAAGGCCAATGTCACGGTGACGCCGACGCCGTGGAACGCCGATACAAAACTCATGCATATCGGCATCAAGGGCTATACGCCCCCCGTTGATGAGCGTCCCGACTCCAATATCGTCTTGTTGATTGATACATCGGGGTCAATGAACAGTCGAAACAAGCTGCCGCTCCTGATCAACAGTTTTAAGCTGTTGCTCGATACGCTGGGTGAGGATGACACGGTTTCGATTGTTACTTACGCGGGCAGTGCAGGGACGGTATTGGAGCCAACCCCGGCGAGTGAACGCGAGAAGATCGTTGCTGCGTTCGACCGCCTGCGTGCGGGCGGCTCGACGGCGGGCGCGGCGGGGCTGGAGCTGGCCTACAATAAGGCGCAAGAAAATTTCGATGAGGATGGCGTCAACCGCGTGATCCTTGCGACTGATGGCGATTTCAATGTCGGGTTTTCATCCCCCGATGAAATGAAGACTTACGTTGAGAAAAAACGTGAGAGCGGTGTCTTTCTCTCCGTGCTCGGCTTTGGCATGGGGAACTACAACGATCATTTGATGCAAACGCTGGCGCAGAACGGCAATGGCGTCGCCGCCTATATCGACTCCTTGTCTGAGGCGCAAAAAGTCTTGGCCGATGAAGCAGGCGGGGCACTGATCCCGATTGCCAAGGACGTCAAAATTCAAGTCGAATTCAATCCCGCGCAAATCAGCGAGTATCGTCTGATCGGCTACGAAACCCGCGCCCTCAAGCGCGAAGATTTTAATAACGATAAGGTCGATGCGGGCGAGATTGGGTCCGGCCATACGGTGACGGCAATTTATGAGATGACGCCGAAAGGGTCGCCCGCTCAAGTGGTTGACGAGTTGCGGTACGCCGAGGCCGATGCGACTCAGGTCGCCGATACCGATGCCAGTGCCGAATACGCATTCGTCAAGATTCGCTACAAACTGCCGGATGAAGATGTCAGCACGCTGATTTCTCGCCCTGTGGGTGCGTTGGATGAAACCGGTTCACTGGAAAACGCCCCAACGGAGACGCGCTTTGCGGCAGCGGTTGGTGCTTTTGGTCAAATGCTACGCGGTGGTACGCGGCTGAAAGGATACAGCTACGACGACCTGATTACCCTTGCGACCCGGGCCAAAGGGGATGATGATTTCGGTTATCGCGCTGAATTCGTTAATCTTGTCAGACTGGCGAAGTCTCTGGATGGTCAGCGCTAAGAAGTGCAAAATTGTCACTAAATAGATGCCCGTTTCCTGCTTTGGAGGCGGGCATCTCTTCACGCTGACGCTCAGACTTGATAAGATGATGCCTTAGTATCCGGTTTGGAGGCTCTCGCCATGCGCGCGCCATCGACGATTTGTTTCGCGGTATCAGTTATTCTGCTCAGCGCGTGCGGGCGCTCAGGCAATGACGTGCAAACTGCGCCTGCGGTTCCCAGAGCGGTCGAAATCTCGCCTCAACCGGAGCCAAGGCAGATCGTTCAAGCGCCGGTCGTTCCGCGTTCTTTGGGGCAACCAAGGTTGTCGCGCCTGACACCGAATACATCCGCTTTGCAACCTGATGATGATATCAACCTGCGGAACGGCTCACGGCCTCCTGCGGCAACGTTTTCTCGATATGATGGGCGATTGCCCGGCGACGCGACTGTTCCGTCTGATATTCCGGTGGCACGGCGCGCGCCCACGGCACCATCGGTTCCGACGCCGCCTAAACAGCCTCAGGAAAATCGTCGCACACCGTCGCGCGATATCGTTGACGTCGGTTTGAACCGCACCATCTCGCCAACACGATCCGCAGCGAGGGCGCCAACCCCGACGCGCGTGACGGCAATCAACCGCGCTCCGGCCCCGAAGCCTCGCCCCATCGCGGCGACGCCGACACCGGTCCAGCGGCCACAAGCTGAGGTGAGTATCGCCCAGCCGCAACGAGTGCCACCGCTGCCCGCGCCGGTCTTGCCGCCAAGACCTTCAATTGCGGCCTTGCAAGTGCCGGGGCTTTCCGCGCCCGCCGCGATTGGTGATACGGCGCCCACCGGCTTGCCGGTTCTTCGCTCGGTCGAGCAGGCTGTGCCGCTGGGAACGCTTCCGGCATCACTTGGTGTCGCGAACATTGAAGTGGGTGAGGCTGCGCTACCGCAGCCGGATCAGTTGGAGCAATCGGTTGCGGATGACAGTGGGACGTTGAGCTGGACGCAAGCCGCATCTCTTATTCGTGCGGGAGAGGTCGAGTCCGCGACAGATATCGGCCAATTCGAAGTGTTGCTATCGCTGTGCTCTGGGCGCGGGGTGGTGACGATACAGCCAACGCCAACCGCGCTGGCCGATCTTGAAAAACCAAAAGTCGTTTGCGGAAAGAGCGTCACTCTGACATCTCAGTAGAACCAAATGGTTTGACGAGAACGGAGTGATGCCATGACCGAGACTGACGATGCCGCCCGCCATGCCGCGAAGATGGCAAAGAAAAAGACGGCGCGTGATAAAATCATGGCCACAAAGACCGACCAAAAGGGTTTGGTCATTATCCATACAGGTAAGGGCAAGGGCAAAAGTACGGCTGCTTTTGGCATGATCTTTCGGTGCATTGCCCACGATATGCCTTGTGCGGTTGTCCAGTTCATCAAGGGAGGGATGTCCACGGGTGAGCGCGACTTGATCCTCGCTAAATTCTCAGATGCGTGCCAGTTCCATACGATGGGGGAAGGGTTTACCTGGGAAACGCAGGATAAATCCCGCGATATGGAGATGGCCGCCGCCGCATGGGAAAAGGCAAAGGAATTGATCCGAGATCCCGCAAACAAGATGGTCTTGCTTGACGAGATCAACATTGCCCTACGGTACGACTATCTGGACGTGAACGAGGTTGCGGCCTTTCTTCAGAATGAAAAGCCGGAGATGACACATGTCGTGATGACCGGACGTAACGCGAAGGAAGAGCTGATCGAAATTGCCGACTTGGTGACAGAGATGGAATTGGTCAAACATCCCTTCCGCTCCGGAATCAAAGCGCAAATCGGCGTTGAGTTCTGAGATGAGCGTTACCATCGTTATTCCAGCGCGCTACAAATCTAGCCGTTTTCCGGGCAAACCGCTGTCTCCGCTGAAAGGTGCAACGGGTATCTCAAAGCCCTTGATTCAACGCGCATGGGAAGCGGCGAGTAATGTGTCTGGCGTATCTCGCGTCGTTGTTGCCACGGACGATGACCGGATCGCGGATACCGCGCGCGGCTTTGGCGCGGACGTCGTGATGACGGCAGAGGCTTGTGAGAATGGTACAGCGCGGTGTCAGGATGCGCTCTCTCAACTGGGCAAGCCCGATATTGTCGTCAACTTGCAAGGGGATGCGCCGCTTACCCCCTCATGGTTTGTGGAAGCCTTGATCGACGCGATGAAACAAGGCGCGCAGGTCGCGACCCCGGTATTGCGTTGTGATGCTCAGACCTACCGGAACTTCGTCGAAGATCGAAAGGCGGGGCGCGTTGGCGGCACGACGGCGGTGTTCGGGGCAGGGGGCAGCGCACTCTACTTCTCTAAGGAAGTCATTCCTTATGTCGGCGCGGAGATCGCGGAAGGCGATGTCGTGCCGGTTTTCCATCACGTTGGGCTTTATGCTTACGCGCCGGCAACGTTGAACCAGTATGTCGGCTGGAAGGCGGGGCCGTTGGAAACGTTGGAGGGGTTGGAACAGCTGCGATTTTTGGAAAATGGTGTGCCGATCCGCTGCGTTGAAGTTGAAGCACCGGGGCAAGTTTTTTGGGAATTGAATAATCCTGTCGATACCCCCCGAATTGAGACCGCGTTGAAGAATCTTGGCGTTGAATGAGAAAATGCGGTTAGGCTCTGACGGGTTGAGATAGGGGAATGATCCAATAGCGTATTCAGATGACAGCCGCGCCCAGCGGAACGTCCTCGTTTTGGTGGCGGCGCAAGCTATTCTGGGCGCGCAGATGCCTATGGTCTTCGTCGTCGGCGGCCTTGCGGGGGTCATGCTAGCAGACAATCCTTGTTTCGCGACGTTACCGATTTCCGCAGTAGTTTTTGGGTCGATGACCACCGCGCCGTGGATTTCACCCTTGATGCAGCGGCGCGGTCGGCGATTTGGCTTTGTGCTGGGTGCGATCTGCGGTGCGATTGGCGCAACTATTGCGGCCTATGGTCTGTTTGTCAGTTCGTTTCTGTTCTTGCTGGTCGGATCGTACTTTACCGGAATTTATATGTCGGCGCAGGGCTTTTACAGATTTGCGGCGGCGGATACCGCATCAGACTCCTTTCGCCCGAAAGCCATTTCCTATGTGATGGCGGGAGGATTGCTCGCCGCAGTGTTTGGACCTCAGCTCAATAAGCTGGTGCATGATTTTTCCGTGGTTCCGTTCCTAGGAACATATGTAGCGATCATTGTCATGAACTTGCTGGGGATGTTCCTGTTTGTTTTTTTGGATATTCCTAAGACGGAAGAGACTGACTTATCGACCGAGGCGTCACCACAAGGGCGCTCGCGTGGCGAGTTGCTGCGTAGTCCGAGTATTTTTGTCGCAATCATCTGCGCTATGGTGACGTATTCGCTCATGAACCTTGTGATGACTTCGACGCCTCTGGCTGTTGTTGGATGTGGTTTTACGACGAATGATGCGAATGATATCGTATCTGCACATGTCCTCGCGATGTACATTCCGTCGTTCTTCACGGGTCATCTGATTGTCCGATTTGGGGCCATCAAGATTATGACTGCCGGGCTGTCTATTCTGGGTCTGGCGGGAATTGTCGCGTTGTCCGGTATCGCCCTATCGAATTTTTACATGGCCCTTATTTTCCTGGGGCTTGGTTGGAATTTCGGATTTGTGGGGGCGACAAGTTTGATGGCCGCGTCTCACGCTCCACATGAGAGAGGCCGCGCGCAGGGCTTGAACGACATGATGGTATTCGGCTGTGTCACGCTGGCGAGCCTTGCATCGGGTGGTTTGATGAACTGTGCCGGAGGGACGCCAGTTGCCGGTTGGAGTGCCGTCAATTACGCGATGATCCCTTTCCTACTGTTGGCCGGTGCAGCCCTGATTTGGTTGACCGTACACAGCAAACAAACGCGGGAGCGCGTCTAAATACAAGCCGCGCAAAAAAGTGGTTGATTCGGTAGCAGATCAAAACTTGCGTTGCATGATCACGCAAAACCTGTCCCAAACTCCCGCAAAAGAGACTGAGAAAACGTTCTTTGAGCATAACGAACAAGAAACTTGAACGATAAGTCACTTATCAGCCAGATCGTTTGGACTTCCTTGTGAATGCAATTTCAACTGCATGACAGGAACAGAAGAACGAGACTCTTTTCAGCAATTGCGTTGGCTACTGGTTTGGCTTTTTCGGCAACCGCCGTCACGCTTGCGGCAGATGATCCCGCTGATCTAAATGATCTCGAGCTTGCCCACGTTGCGTACACCGCGGACAACGCCGATATCAGCTACGCACATTTGGCGCTGGCAATTTCGAAAGATCCTGCGGTTCGCGAAT
>CAZJWF010000061.1:0-18598 GCA_964549375.1 uncultured Neomegalonema sp. | reverse complement strand
TCTTGACAAATGTTCTTATTTAGTTCTTTTTGTCCGTATTGACGTAACAAGAGGAAAAAGACGACGTGGACTTCGAGCGGACCCTAGAAACTCAGCGGCATCGGCTGCTCCGCATTGTGGCGGGGCTGGTTCTGGTGGTGGGGGTTTTGGCTGTCGGTCCGGTCTCGCGTCGATTTTCGGACTGGACCCTTGGCTTTGTCGGATCAATCCTGTCCCGCGCGGAAGCCGCCGCAAAATATCTGATCATCGCACAAGCCCGCTTGATGATGTCGCGCGGCGAGTTGGAAATTGACGAGGGCCGGATTTTCGAGCGCCTCGCCCGTATCACCATCACCGACGAAACGGACATTACCCGGCCTGAGTGTGAGCGGCGTTTGAAGATCCTGCGCGCCGTTCTGCTCGATCTACCGCGCCATGCCGCACGGCTACTCCACCGGATTGAAAAGCAAATGTGCAGAGCGTCCAGTGCTGTGCGGCAATCGTATATCCCTAAACCGCAGTTTTCGGCATCACTCGACGACTGGCAGTTGGCGGAAAGTCGCGTCGAGCGCCCGCCCGACAAGGGATTGCCTGCATCGCCGTTCATCTTACCTCCCCCGGATACCGAGCGGGAGGCAAAGGCGGTTGGGCCATTATTCCTGAGCGATAACGCGTGTGATGTCAGCCATTCGGCGTTTCTTCCCAGCGCTTTGCGGCCTCGCGACGTCTGTTTGTACGCCCCCGTTTGCGAGCTGGGCCACTCGCCGCCTGTTCCAGCAGTTTGATCATTGGATGATCTGCTGTCTCGGTCGTGCGGTAGATTTCCAGTAAAGCCAGCGCCGATGCCGGGGCCGCTTCCGGTTCTTTCAACCCAAAAGCCCAATCGAAAAAGATTGATCGGTTTTCCTCGACGGTCAGCCCCTCCATAATCAGGGCATCGCCGATCAGATTGCGAGGGTCATGCGGTTTCGCGGCTTCATTCATAGGAGCGATTTCACCGCGCGAACGAGAAAACGCAAGGCGATTTGCGACCGATTGCGCGCAAAATAACCTAATTGAGAAGAGCTTAAGGTCCGATCCAGTGAGTGGATGAAGGCGCTCTGCACTGGATCAATGGTATTTGCAGCTTGGATAACGGACTATGAGGGCGACCTCCCCACAGCCCATTATCAAATTGAAATGCTTAGTCTTTCAGCGGCGCATAGAAGCGTGTGAAGACCATGTCTTCATCAGCATTGTCGATGTGATATGCCGAACCGGGCCTTGGGCCGATCGAGTTTTTACACTCACGCCGCATCGCTCTCGCCCGCCGTTTACTTGTGGAACCGAGCAAAGGCTTGACGCGATTGCTGCCCAGGTTGGGTATCAAGATACCAGTGCATTCGGGCGCGCATTCACGCGCACAATGAAGTTATCGCCCAGCCAATACCGCTAGACCGCACGGGAATGATGGCCCATCAACCCCAACCGCTGACGGCTTTGACTTCCAGAAAATCTTCCAGACCCCAGACGCCGCCTTCACGGCCATTGCCCGAAGCCTTCATGCCGCCAAACGGGCTACCCGCGCTGCGCGACTGACCATTCATTTCAACCATGCCGGACCGCAAGCGGCGCGCAACGCGGTTGCGTTTTTCGCTGTCTTCAGACTGCACATAATTCGTCAAGCCATAGGGCGTGTCGTTCGCAATCTCGATGGCCTCTTCTTCGCTGTCGAATGGCAGGATTGAGAGGACGGGGCCAAAAATTTCCTCGCGGGCAATCGTCATCTGATTGTTGACATCCGCGAAGACAGTCGGGCGGACATAGTATCCGCGGTTGACCCCCTCGGGTCGCCCTGTCCCACCGGCAACAAGCCGTGCTCCCTCGGTGATACCGGTTTGGATCAAGTCCTGAATCTTAGTGAACTGAGTCTCACTGACCACCGGTCCCATGTGGCGGCCGGCCTCGGTCGTGGCCCCAACGGTTATTTTGCCCGCAACCTCGCCCGCCGTCTCAACCGCTTGATCATAGATCGAACGTTCGACCAGCATCCGTGTCGGCGCATTGCAGGACTGGCCGGTGTTGTTGAAGCAATGCAACGCTCCACGCTTCACAGCCTTTTCATCGGCATCAGCAAAGATAATGTTCGCACCTTTGCCGCCCAATTCGAGGCTGACCCGTTTCAACGTATCCGCCGCATTTTTTGAAATCGCAATTCCGGCACGGGTTGAACCAGTGAAGGAAATCATGGCCACATCGGGGTGCGTCGAAAGCTGTGTACCCACGCCGGCTCCGTCCCCATTGACCATATTGTAGACCCCCGCAGGCACGCCAGCATCGTCCAAAATTTCCGACCATACGACAGACGACAGTGGCGCGATTTCTGATGGCTTGAGGACCATTGTACACCCGGCCAAAAGCGCCGGGATCACCTTCAGTGCGACCTGATTCATTGGCCAGTTCCACGGGGTGATCAGACCGCACACGCCAATTGGCTCATAGAGAATTCGATCATTCGGCGCGTCGGCGCGCAACATCTGTTCGAACTCAAAATCCCTGGCCGCTTGTAGGAAATTTTTGATGTGCCAATCACCGGAAGGAGTTTGTTGCTGGGTCGCCAAATCAATCGGTGCACCCATTTCCATGCTGATGGCCCTGCTCATGTCTTCTGTGCGGGTGAGATAAACCTCTAGGATTTTCTCGACTACAGCGATGCGATCCGCCTTGGAGGTCGCGGCCCAGCCGGGGAACGCTTCATTGGCGGCGGCAACGGCGGCATTGGTATCCGCCTCTCCACCCAGAGAAATCACCGCGCAATTTTCTTCGGTCGACGGATCGATTACCTTACAATCGGTTCCCATCTGCGGAGCCACCCAGCCACCGCCGATATAAAAGTCGCGCTTCTCAAGCATGGGTCCATCCTTCTCTTTGCGAATCTTGCGTCGCGATAGCAGAACCCCTCCGGCGGCGACACCTCTTATCGCCCGGCACCGAACGGCCTATCGAGCTCGAAAGAAGACTTCGTTGACGTCGAACACGCCAAAACCAGTCCTCTTCTCTCGCGAATTTTGTTATCCATCCGCGCACACTTGCAGAATGGCGACATCGCGAAACGGGGCAATCATGACTGACAAGACCAGCAGATCAACCAAGCGCACACTGTGGTCGCGCGCCGAAACGATGGCGCTGAAGGCTCCTGAGTCGCGCAATCGCTACGTCGATTTCCTTCGAGCGTTTTCGATTCTCGCGGTCGTCGTTGGGCATTGGTTGGTCGCCGCGCCGTATATCGAAGACGGCGTCGTGCAAGGTGGGCACCTGCTGGGTATTCAGCCTTGGACCCAATGGTTAAGCTGGGGCTTTCAGGTCATGCCGATTTTCTTTTTGGTCGGTGGATTTTCGAACGGCGTGTCTTGGGCCGCCAATCGACGGAACAACGGAACCTATGCCGCATGGTTCACCGGGCGTTTGCAACGCTTGGTCAATCCGGTTTTGCCTCTCTTTCTGATTTGGACGATGATCGCCCTCTTCAGCAAGGCTTTTGGCATTGACCCAAAAATCGCGAAGCTTGCGACACAACTGGCGTTGATCCCGGTCTGGTTCTTGTCGGTTTACCTGATCGTCGCGGCGCTTGTTCCCCTCACACACGCGGCTTGGACACGCTTTGGTATCTGGTCTTTGCTCGTCTTGATTGCTGGCGCAGTCTTGGTCGACGTTGCGACATATGCCGCCGGAATTCCAACGATCAACTTCATCAATTTTGCCTTCGTCTGGCTCGCGGTGCATCAGTTGGGATACGCCTGGAACGATCGATTTTTCGCCAACACAACACGCGCACTCGCTTGTGGTGTCGGTGGTTTGATCGCGCTTGGGGTTTTGGTGGGGTTTGGTCCGTACCCCGTTGCGATGATCGGCGTGCCGGGGGAAGACGTCAGCAATTCTATGCCGCCGACGCTGGCGCTTCTCGCATTGGGCGTGATGCAGACCGGTTTGCTGTTGGCGCTGGAGCCCCTTGGCCGCCGGATGCTGGACAACCTGAAAATCTGGACAGGTGTTGTCCTGGTCAACGGTATGATCATGACGATCTATCTTTGGCACCTCACAGCTTTTATTTTGGTGATGATTGGAGCTTGGCTGCTCGGAGGCGTGGGACTTGAGGCATCCCCCGGCAGTGGGGTTTGGTGGCTCGCACGACCGATCTGGTTCATGCTCTACATCGCGGCTTTGTTGCCGCTGATTGCGATTTTCGCGCGTTATGAACGTTCGAGCTCAGATCGCGCACAGGGCCATCTCCCTCATTGGAGGCTGATCATCGGCTTGATGTTTATTTGCGCCGGCCTTGCGACGACCGCTGCGATCAGTATCGCAAGCCCGCTCGGTGTCACCGGAGTGCGCCTCTGGGTCGTCGCCCTGCCCTTCATTGGTGCGGCGATGGCCGGGTTTGGGCCGGTCCATGACTTGCTTCGCCGCTTGCGGTAGCGGGGAGCGAGACAGGCTAGGCGGGAATTAGGGGTTTTCGGGGAATCCGCTTTATTGATTCCATCGAAATCTCACCTCTTGCGTGCATTTGGCTGAACGGGTTCGTCTCTATACATTTTCGTCCAACCTACCTGCCTTTCCGGGCAAGTTGTTGTAATTCATAAAATGCGAGCCACGGGTTTACGGAAATAGCCGCAGTTTCAATAGGGTTCGGCAGAAAGAAAAGACGAACATATTAAGAATACTTGCGTCGCCTCACATGATGGTCAACAGTCGAGGCTGAGGGGCTTGGCGTCCCATCAGAATCAACCGCTGAGAATCCGATAAAGGAACCGGCGTTCGACGAACCAGGGAGAAACTATGACCGACTTTAAACGGAACGATCCGACGATGAGCAACCTCAGCACGTCTGATCAGCAACGCGTTCTCAAAATGCTGCAAAAGGGTGCGAGCCGCCGCGATGTGATGGGCTGGATGATGGCCGCCGGCGCAACCGCAACAGCCTCCGGCACCGTGTTCGGCAGCATGTCCAAAGCTTGGGCCGCAACGCCGAAAAAGGGCGGAAAACTGATCATGGCAGCGGACCAACACGGCCCGAATGATACGCTTGATCCCGCACTTTACACCTCGGCAGCGGATTACTTCCGGGGCCGCATGTTCTATGGCTCGCTGACCCGCCTGACGTCAGATCTCGGCTATGAGCCAGAACTGGCCGAAGAAGTCATGTCGAACGATGACGCGACCGAGTGGACTTTTAAAATTCGCAAGGGCGTCGAGTTCCACGACGGCAAAACCCTGACCGCTGATGACGTGATCTACACGATGAACCGCCACCTCGGCGAAGACTCGATCTCCAAAGCATCATCGCTCGTGTCGATGGTCAAGGAGTGGAAGAAGGTCGGCAAGTACGAAGTCAAAGCGATCCTCAGCTCGGCAAACGCTGACCTGCCCATCGCGCTCGGTACGTTCCACTTCAAGATTATTCAAGACGGCCAAGAAGACTTCGCAACCACGGTCGGCACCGGCCCCTATAAGGTGAAAGAGTTCAAGCCCGGCGTCCGTGCCGTGGGCGAGCGCTTTGACAATTACTGGGGTGAAGGCGGCTATCTCGACGAACTAGAGCACTATGGTATCGGCGACTCGACGGCGCGCCTCAATGCGTTCCTTGCGGGTGATGTCGATGCAATGGTCAACCTGCCACCGAAGGCAATTGCTCAGGTCGAAAAGACCGAGGGCAAGGAAATCTGGTCGCTCAAAGCCGGTGCTTACGTCAACATCACGCCGCGCCTCGACATGGCAGATTCGAACAACGTGCATCTCTACAAAACGATGCAAGCGCTTCAAGACCGCCAACGTCTCGTCAAAGGCGTGATGAAAGGGCAAGGCTCGCTCGGTAATGACCAGCCAATCAACGCGGCTTATTTCGATCACTGCCCCGACATCCCACAGCGCGAGCTGGACCCGGACGAGGCGAAACACCATTGGAAGAAATCCGGCATCGGCAACACGCCGGTTCCGATCGTCTGTGCCGAGGTTGCACCCGGTGCCGTCGAGCAATGTCTCTTCATGCAGCGTGAAGGCAAGAAGATTGGCATCAACTTCGACGTCAAAAAAGTCACGACCGATGGGTATTGGGGTGCGGTTTGGCTCAAGGAAC
Source organism: uncultured Neomegalonema sp. (assembly GCA_964549375.1). Classification (GTDB taxonomy): domain Bacteria; phylum Pseudomonadota; class Alphaproteobacteria; order Rhodobacterales; family Rhodobacteraceae; genus JAHDDY01. Next base: position 12,507 of record CAZJWF010000061.1, on the reverse strand, counting down.
CAATCTGCGTCGCCGCTTGGAACATGCGTCCAACCGCCAACATCATGATGACACTGGCGTTCAAAGGCGATGCGGCATGGAACGAGACACGCTGGAAGAACGACAATTTCGACCAACTGCTCGTCGATGTACGCGGCGAAACCAACGCCGAGAAACGCGCGCAGAAATATTGCGATCTGCAAACCATGATTCACGAGGAAAATGGCATGTCGATCCCAATGCACCGCAACTATGTCGATGCGGCTGCCGAACATGTGAAGGGCCGCACGGATGTGCCGCTGAACAACTTCGGCGGCGCAGAATCGCCTGTTACGCTGTGGCGCGACAGCTAACCGTCTGACTTCAGCCCCGCCCCGCTATATTGTGGGGCGGGTGCCTTCCCGCTTGCACGCGAGCCTTGCATGACCTCACTCATTTTGAAGCGTCTCGGAATCGGTCTGATTACGGTTCTGGCCGTCTCGGTTATCATTTTCTTTGGTACCAAGATCTTGCCCGGCGACGCCGCGCAAATCCGCATGGGCCAACAAGCCACGCCAGAAAACGTCGCCGCGCTGCGCGAAAGACTGGGTCTCGATAAATCCTACTTCGTGCAGTATTTTACTTGGCTGAAAAATTTTTTGACAGGGAACCTTGGCATTTCGCTCGCGAGTGATGTTCCGATTACAAACCTGATCGGTGACCGCTACAAGAATACGCTTTACGTAAGCTGCCTGACGGCACTGATTGGGGTGCCGATCTCTCTCGCGCTTGGCATCATGGCCGCGATGTTTCCCGGCAGCCTTTATGACCGCGTCCTAACCTTCGTTTCTGTCACCCTCGTCGCGGCCCCGGAGTTCTTTACCGCGACGCTGATGGTGCTGTTGTTCGTTTTTGCCCTTGGCGTTGGCACCGCCGTTGTGGTCGGCAGTACAGAGGGCAAAGGCTTCTTCGAGTTGATCTCGCACTTCGCCCTGCCCATCGCGACACTCAGTTTCGTTATCGCTTCTCAACTGATCCGTATGAGCCGAGCGGCGGTTCTCAACGTGATGAGTTCCCCCTATATCGAAATGGCAATTCTCAAGGGCGTTCCACGCAAGCGCATCATCTTCCGCCATGCCTTGCTCAATGCGATTGGTCCGATTGTGAACGTGGTTGCATTGAACCTCGCCTATCTTGTGACGGGTGTGATCGTCGTCGAGATTTATTTCGGATATTCCGGCCTCGCTACCTTGATTGTGCAAGGCGTACAAACCCGTGACTTTGTTCTGGTTCAGGGCCTCGGCATGATCTTTTGCCTGACTTATGTGATCCTGATGCTGATTGCCGATATCGCGGCCTATATGTCCAACCCGCGCCTGAGGCATCCGAAATGAGTGACGCACATACCACAGACCATTACGTCGCTCCGTTCGATGACAATGTTAGTTTCGACGAGTTACCCGATGCGCCGCCCAAATCTCGGTTCCGCCTAACTTGGACTGGAAAAATTGGAGCGTTCTTCGTCGTTTTTTGGTTCTTCATTGCGATCTTCGGACCGTGGCTTGCGCCATATGGCGAGAACGATCTGCCTTTCCCAGATGCCTATAGCGAGTTTCAGGAGCCGCAGCCCGGCGCATGGCTCGGCACGGATCGGGATGACCGCGATATTCTCTCGCGCATTATGTACGGTGCGGGACGCACGATTGGTATTTCGGTAATCGCAACGCTGCTTGCGTATTTCATTGGTGTGGTTCTCGGCATTGGCGCGGCAGTCTCCAGCCCCAAAGTCGATATGATCATGAGCCGCATCAACGATGCGTTTCTGAGCTTACCAACGATTATGCTTGGCCTTGTGGTCGTGGCCGCTGTTGGCTCATCCATACCAGTTCTGATCGTCACAGCAGGATTGATCTATGCCAGCGTCGTCTTTCGATTGGCCCGCGCCATTGGCATGGAGATCATGGTGATGGATTTCGTCGAAGCCGCCAAAGCGCGCGGCGAGGGCCGATGGTGGATCATCACACGTGAGATTTGGCCCAACGCGGCCATGCCCCTCATCACAGATTTCGGCCTGCGCTTGATTTACGTGATCCTGTTCATCTCCAGCCTGAGTTTCTTGGGACTTGGCGTGCAACCCCCGCAAGCCGACTGGGGGTCAATGGTGCGCGATAACTTGGGCGCTCTGCAATATGGGACGTCGATTATCCCTGTGCTCGCCCCGGCCCTGGCCATCGCAACCCTGACCGTCGGGATCAACCTCGTTGTTGATGACGTCTCCGCCCAAAGCGGCGGCAAGCTGTCAAACAGGCTTTGAGCATGACGGATACAACAGTGAAAGACGACATCGTCTTTGAGGCGAAAGACCTGCGGATCAGTGCCGTTCGCGAAAACGCCGATGACCTGCCCATCGTCAAAGGCGTTGACTTCAAGGTGCGGCGCGGCGAAGTCGTTGCACTGATCGGCGAGTCTGGTTCTGGCAAAACCACGATTTCGCTCTCGGCACTTGGGTACTGCAAACCAGGTCTAAAATTCGCGGGCGGCGAAGCGCTATTGCTTGGCGAGAATGTCATCGGAAAAACCACGGACGAATTACGCCCGTCGCGCGGGATCAATGTGGCCTATCTCGCGCAAAGCGCAGCCGCGACCTTTAACCCGTCGATCAAGATCAACGAACAGGTCACCGAGTCTCCCGTTCTGCACGGCACCAAGACTCAAGCGGAGGCCAATGAAAAGGCGCTGGCCCTGTATCACGCGCTCGAATTGCCCAACCCTGAAAACATCGGCGAGCGCTATCCGCACCAAGTTTCTGGCGGACAGCTTCAACGTCTGATGGCGGCGATGGCGCTTTGCGGTGATCCTGATTTATTGGTCCTCGATGAACCAACCACAGCCCTCGATGTGACGACCCAAATCGAAGTGCTGAAAGCTTTCAAAAAAGTCATCAAGGAAGAAGGCGCAGCGGCGATTTATGTCACCCACGACCTGTCAGTTGTCGCGCAAGTCGCCGACCACATCGTCGTGCTGTATAGCGGCGAAGTGAAAGAGGCCGGCCCCACCGATACGATCATTAACGCACCGCAGCACCCATACACCAAACGCTTGATGGCCGCGATTAAACCTCTGCCCGAAGCTGGACAGGGTGAGGAGACAAGCGACGAGCACATGCGCGATGTCCCCGCGCTAGAGGCCAAAGAAATCGACGCAGGATACGGCGGTATTGGCTCTGACGGCAAGCCGCGCATCCCGGTCTTGCGCGACATCAATGTTGCCATCGAACGTGGCAAAACCGTTGGGATCATTGGCGAGTCGGGCTGCGGAAAATCTACTCTCGCTCGCGTCTTTGCCGGCCTGTTACCCGCCGCCGACGGGCAAGTCCTGTTGCACGGTGACGCTCTGCCTGCCGCGGTTGAAGACCGAACGCGCCACCAACTACAAAAAGTGCAATTCGTTTACCAGATGGCGGATACGGCGCTCAATCCACGCCAGCGCATTCGCGACATTATTGGACGCCCCATTGAATTTTATGCCGGGCTGCGCGGCGCAGCGAAACGCACCCGTGTCAATGAACTGCTCGACATGGTCGAGTTGCCGGAACAGTTCGCGGACCGCTATCCGCACGAGTTGTCAGGGGGACAAAAGCAGCGGGTCAACCTCGCCCGCGCATTGGCCGCTGAGCCTGAAGTTGTTCTCTGCGACGAGGTCACGTCCGCGCTCGATACGATTGTCGGTGCAAATGTCATCGACCTGCTAAAACGCCTTCGCAGCGAGACCGGCGTTTCATTCGTCTTTATCAGTCACGACCTGTCGACCGTTTCATCTTTTGCGGATGAGATTGTGGTTCTCTATGCAGGCCGGGTGGCAGAACAAGGCGCAACGGACAAAGTGCTCTCACCGCCGTATCACCCCTATACGCGGTTATTGATTTCTTCTGTCCCCGAAACGCGCATCGGCTGGTTGGAAGAAGCGACAGAAACCAGCGAAGCCCGCAGCGGTATTTCGGGTCCCGTCAAACTCACGACAAAAGGCTGTCCGTTCTTTGAACGCTGCCCCCTCGCCATACCCGGCACTTGCGAAAACCAAGACCCGCCCCGCCGCCGCGACGGCGAAGGCCACATCATCGAATGTCACCGAGAAGTCGACGAACTCGGAGGGTGAAACTTGTCGCTTTCCGGCTTGTCCTTGGTGCTGCTTAGACCGACAGTCGAGCAAAACGAGAGACAAGCCAATGAAGATTACGAAAATTTCCGCCTATCAGGTCGATTTACCTATGAAAGAAGGCGCCTATAGCTGGGGCGGTCAATCTTTCGCAGCTTTTGACAGTACGGTTGTGATTGTCGAGACGGATGTCGGAATTACGGGATGTGGCGAAAGCTGTCCACTTGGTCCGGCGTATCTTCCGGCCTATGCCCAAGGTGTCCGGTCGGGGATTGAGACCCTCGCGCCAAAGCTGATCGGCGCGGACCCGCGCCAAATTGATGCGATGTACGATTTGATGGACCGGAACCTGCGCGGGCATCCGTATATTAAATCAGCACTCGATATGGCCTTTTGGGATATCTTCGGCAAAGCGCTTGACCTGCCCTGTTACATGTTACTCGGCGGATTGCGGAACGAGCGAGTCAAGCTGTTCAAAGTGCTCTCACGGCAAGCGCCTGATGCAATGGTTGAACGGCTGAAAGCGTACCAAGCGCAGGGCTTCGACAAATTCCAGATCAAAGTTGGCGGCAATGCCGATGAAGACATCACCCGAATTGAGGCCATTCTTAGCAACCGCGCACCCGGTAATATTTTTGCGGCTGACGCCAACACGACATGGAAGATGCATGATGCGATGCGGGTGGTCGGCGCGACGAAGGGTATGGACTATTACCTCGAACAACCTTGTCTTACCTACGATGAGTGTCTCTCGATCCGCCGCCATTGTGATCAACCGATGATCCTTGACGAATGTATGGACAGCATCGACATGCTGATCCGGGGTCGCAACGACAGCGCGATGGATCAGGTCAACGTTAAGATTAACCGTCTCGGCGGGATGACCAAAGCGCGTCAGTTCCGCGATCTGTGTATCGAGTTTGGGATTTACATGACCATCGAAGATGCCTGGGGCGGGGAGATTGCCACGGCAGCGATTGCACATCTCGCACATTCAACACCAACAGCCTTTCACTCACAATCGTCCGCCTTCCACGAATACACCGACCTCGTGATTGCCGATGGTGGGCCGGAAATTTCTGATGGGTACATGACCGCCGCCGATGCACCGGGTCTGGGCGTCGTCCCCCGTATGGAGGTGCTCGGCAATCCGGTGTTCCAAACCGGATGAACTGCGACCTCTGAGGTCGTTTTCAGGCTTGAATTGATGAGCCGTCAGGCAGACCCTTGCGGAAATTCGCAAAGGAATATCTGCATGAAGATCGGTTTCATCGGCTTGGGTAATGTGGGCGGAAAGCTCGCTGGGTCTCTCATTCGCAACGGTTTTGACACGGTTGTCCGCGATCTGGATGATGCTTTAGTGGCTCAATTCGTCGCCCGAGGAGCCAGTGCGGGCGAAAGCCCCGCCGCCATGATGCGCGATTGTGATGCGGTGATAACCTGCCTGCCCTCTCCGGCAGCATCCGCAGCCGTGATTGAAGGAGAGCACGGCCTGCTCGACGGGGTCTCCGCCGGTAAGATCTGGATGGAGATGTCCAGTAACGACGAAACCGAAGTTAAGCGACTCGGCGAGAAGATTATCGCGAAAGGCGGAGCAGCAGTTGACTGTCCGGTATCCGGCGGATGTCACCGCGCAGCGACTGGCAATATTTCGATCTTTGCGGGCTGCGACCGCGATACCTTTGAGCGCATTCTACCGATCCTGACTCGCCTTGGTCGGCGCGTCCTGCATACCGGTCCCTTGGGCAGCGCGTCGGTCCTAAAGGTTATGACCAACTACCTCGCCACCGTTAATCTGATCGCGTGCGGGGAGGCTATGACGGTTTGCAAAGCCGCCGGAATGGATCTTGCGACGACATACGAAGCCATTCGGATTTCCTCTGGCAACAGCTTTTGCCACGAAACCGAAAGCCAAGTCGTATTGAACGGATCGCGCGATATTGGCTTCACGATGGACCTCGTCAAGAAAGACATTGGTCTGTTCCAAGATATCGCGGATCGGGCGGGCGTGCCCATCGAGCTGAACCCGAAGATGATCGAAATCTTCGATGATGGCATTGAGCGCTATGGCCCGCGCGAACATTCTCCCAATATTATCCGCCGACTTGAAGATGCCACGGGCCTGAGCATTCTAGCCGATGGCTTCCCGGCTGAGATCGTGGACGATGAGCCCGAAGAACCCGGCTATGAAGTCGTGCGCGGAGGACGGCAATAGTTTTAGGGAGAGAGTGATGGACCTGTCAGATCTGATCGACCTCGACCGCTATCCTCTCCATACCGAGGGGCAAGCAGCGTATTCAGCGCTCCTTGACGAAACGCGCGATTCTCTGGAACGCGATGGATGTGCCGTGCTCAAAAGTTTTGTGCGGGCCGAAGCTTTGCCAGCTTTGGTCGCCGAGGCAAAAACCGCCGCTCCGAACGGCCACCGCTCCTATAATAAAACTAACGTCTATTTTACCAAGGATGATCCGGGCTTACCGCACGATCATCCCGCGCGTCAATTCTATCCGCGGTCAAATGCGTTTATTCCAGCGGATAACTTTGATGCCGCGTCCCTGCTGCGCCGGGTGTACGAATGGCCTGCACTGACACCGTTCCTGAAAGCAGCCTTGAGGGAAGAAAACTTCTACCCCTATGCTGATCCGCTTGCCGATGTCATCGTCAACATGGCTGATGAGGGCGCGGGCTTTCCGTGGCATTTTGATACCAATAACTACACCGTGACACTGGCAATCCAGAATGCCGAAAGCGGCGGTGCATTCGAATACGCACCCAATCTTCGCAAAGGCGGTGAAAACTTTGAGGGCGTGTCGAGAGTTCTGAATGGAACGTCGGATGCCGTGCGCGTCCTTCACCTCGAACCCGGAGACCTACAGATTTTCAAGGGGCGCTATTCGCTGCATCGCGTTGCGCCTTTGAACGGGGCACGACCCCGCTACGTCGCGATTTTCTCTTATGCTGAGCGACCCGATATGGTCGGTTCAGTCGAGCGGACGAGACAGCTCTATGGCAAAATTCTGCCAATCCATATCGAACGCGCGGGGCTGCGCGACGACGCGCTGATTGATTGAGGGACAGTCGATGACAGATCACATTGATCCTAAACCCATGAGTCGGGAATGGAATTATCATCCAGATTTGCCGCTACATGATCCGTCTATCTTCACATCAGCGAACCCCATGTTTATCGCGCGCTGGATGGCCCGCAACTGGCTCACCCTAAGCGAGCGCGTCTTGATGGTGCTGATCAGCGTGGCCGCATGGTGGCTTCTGTATCCCTCATTGGAACAAGCCAAGACGTTATCTTTTGGCTGGATCGCACAGACATGGCTCGCGAACTTCGCTTTGATGATTGCCGTTGCAGGGGGGTTACACTGGTTTTTCTACATTCGGCGCGGCCAAGGAAAGAACCTGAAATTCGATCATCGTGAGCAAGCCCAAGGCAATCGGCTTTGGGATTTTTCCAACCAAGTCCACGATAACATGTTCTGGTCTTTGGGCAGCGGCGTAGCTCAACTCACCGCTTTTCAGGTGATAACGATGTATGGGATGGCCAATGGGTATTTCCCAACGATCACATTTTCATCGAATCCGATTTGGTTTGTGCTCGCACTGATCTTGCTGCCGATTTGGTCAGCTTTCCACTTTTATTGGGTTCATCGGTTGTTGCATGTGCCGTTTTTCTATCGGCACGTTCACGCCCTACACCATCGCAATGTCAATGTCGGTCCGTGGTCAGGTTTTTCAATGCACCCGGTCGAGCATTTTCTTTATATCTCGTCCCTCTGCATTCATTGGGTCGTCGCGTCTCACCCCGTGCATGTGATTTTTCATGTCATCTATCTGGGGCCGGGTGCGGCGATGACTCATACGGGCTATGAAGACTTACTGATCAAAGATAAACGACGCCTCGCACTTGGCACATTTTACCACCAGCTTCATCATCGCTATTACGAATGTAATTACGGCAATCAAGAGATGCCGTGGGATCGCTGGTTCGGAACATTCCATGATGGCAGCGAGGTCGCCACTCAGGAAACCCGTGACCGCAAAAAGCAGATGTATACAAACTGACTACGGCCTCTTCTCATCTCAATGAGAAGAGGCCGCCAGTATAATCTTGACCGGTTTGAACGTGGAGTGCGGGACTTACGCTGCGCGCAATAACCGCCGCAGGAAACCAGCTTTCTTCTTGTCGGTTCGGTCACGCAATGTCGTCAAACAAATGGCCTCGCCGCGCGCTTCCATCGGGCTACACGAGAACGCGCCTTTAACTTTCCGGTGGCGATGCGAGCGCAACGCCTTGCGAAGCGCAGCCTCGGACAGTTCCCGATCTACGACTGGCAAAGTCCACTGGAGGGTGAATTGACCCATTTCACGACGGCGCAGTTTCGCGGCGAACGTGTCTTCGCGCGGATCGTCTCTCGACGCACAAATCTCAATACAATCAGAGTTTTCACGGCGCGTGATGCAAAAAAGATATTCGGACATGGTTCAGCCTATCGTGTTCGTTGCCTCTATAGACGATGACAATGCGAATTTTAGACCACAACGTGTGGGTGTCTAAAGAATTTTTACGTTCACGCATGGCGCGAGCGAGGCTGGATCTAGGCATTTGCGCCCAAAATGTTGACGGCGGTTTACCCTGTTTTCTCTGTCTCAATTCTCACCAAGCCGCTTGGTAAATTTCAAGCGCATCCGCTTCGCTGACCTCACGCGGATTATTTTGTAGCAAGCGCGTTTGCGCCATCGAGTCGGCAGCCATGATCGCCAAATCGTCTTCGGCGATACCGATGTCGCGCAATTTCGCTGGCAAACCAAGCGACGGTCCCAATGTCTCAAATCCTGAGATCAGACTGTCAGCGTTTCGGTCTCCAAAAACCACCTCGGCCAGCCGCGCATAATCTGCTTCCGCAGCAGGCTTGTTGAAGCGCAGCACAGGCGCGAGCAGCATCGCGTTCGACAGCCCGTGTGTAACATGGAAGCGTGCTCCAAGCGGATAAGCTAAGGCATGGACAGCGGCACATGGCGCATTAGCAAAAGACTGCCCCGCCAACATCGCGCCCAACAGCATATTCCCTCGCGCTGACAGATCATTCGGATGATCCATCACGGATCGGATATTTCCGCTCAGCAGGCGCAGTGCTTCTAACGCCAAGGCGTCGGAGAGTGGGTTCTTCTTCAATTTGGTCGTGAAGGCTTCAATGGCGTGAACCATCGCGTCGATACCTGTGGCCGCCGTATGGTCGGGCGGCACTGTAAGAGTCAATGTGGGGTCTAGAACCGCCAAATCTGGCAAAAGTTGATGCGACGACACGCCCATTTTTTCGGTCTCTGATTTGGTGAGCACCGAAATCGGCGTCATCTCAGAACCTGTTCCAGCCGTCGTCGGCACCAACACGAGAGGCAACCGCTCTCCCGTGCATTGTTCAACTCCATAACAGGTTTCAAGCGCCTGATCCGAACGCACCAGGTATGCCGCCATCTTGGCAGTATCCATCACCGAACCGCCACCAAAGCCGATGACGCCTGTCACCTCAGCCGCACGGCCCGCCGCGACCGCAGCCTCGACGCAATGTACTGGAGGGTCTACCTCCACTCCGTCGTAGATTGTCACAGCAACATCGGCACGCTCTAAACCGGCAAGCGCCTCGTCAGCCAGACCCAAGCCGCGAATAGTCGCATCAGTCAGAAACAAAACATGCGACCCAATAAACGGTGCCGCAAGCGCACTTAATTCCGTTGCCGCGCCGTTTCGAAAAACCATCCGGGGCGTCGTATTGAAATCAAAATCAGTCATGTTCTTCTCCCAGACCAGCAATCGACAGTGGTTGGGCGCGGATGCCTTGCGTCGTGCACCAATGGCAAAGCGCATCCTCGCTGCCATGAGTCACCCAGACATCTTCCGCACCGGTATCTTGGATCGTTGCACACAATTCATCCCAATCCGCATGATCCGAAATCACGAGCGGCACTTCGACCCCCCGCTGCTTTATCCTTTGACGCACGCGCATCCATCCCGATGCCATGCCAACTTTGGCCTCTGGCAAGCGCCGCGCCCAACGGTCAGCTATCGCGGATGGCGGTGCGAGAACGATCTGTCCCCGGAAGCGTTCGCCTTTGGTGGGATCGCCCTTAATCGTGGCGTCTTCCAGACTTCCGAGAGGAACGCCCAGTTGTTCATATAAGTCACACAGCTTTCGAAGCGCACCGTGAATGTAAATCGGCGCATCCCAACCCGCCGCGCGCATCTCCGCAATCAAGCGCTGTGCCTTTCCCAACGCATAAGTCCCGATGACATGGGTTGCTTGCGGAAAGGTCTGGACGGAATGCATAAGTTTTCGAATTTCATTGCCTGCAGGCGGATGTCGAAAGACCGGTAAGCCAAATGTTGCTTCGGTGACAAACAGTTCACAAGGCACGACCTCGAAATCCTCGCAACTCGGATCGCTTCGTCTTTTATAATCGCCGGAGACAACCGCGCGTGCTCCTTTATACTCGATCAGAACTTGCGCCGATCCGAGCACATGACCCGCCGGGAAAAATGATACCTCAACGTCACCGATCTTGAGTATCTGACCGAATGGGAGCGCCTCGACGGTCGCGAATGCATCATCGCCATAACGGGTATGAGCAATCGCGATGGTGTTGGGCGTGGCCAACAATGCCTGATGTCCCGGACGGCAATGATCCGCATGACCATGTGTTACCACGGCGCGCTCGACGGGGCGCTGCGGGTCGATATGGAAATCGCCCTGCGGACAATAAAGTCCGTGCGGTGTCAACGTCAGAAGGTCAGTCGGTTTCATTCTTGAACTGTAGCGTTTCAAGGCAGCTTGGCGATGGGTTTTTCGCGGGCTAAGTGGTCATAAATGACGCAAATGCTTCCCACGCCGTTTTCTGATTGGTTTTCTCGTAAAAACTGGAAACCCCATCAACATCAACTCGATTTGTTGAGCGGCGCATTGCCTGCATCAACCCAACTGCTGATCGCACCAACCGGGGGCGGAAAGACATTAGCGGGTTTCCTGCCGTCCTTGGTCGAGTTGGCAGAGGGAGCGCCAGACGGGTTACACACCCTCTATATCTCTCCTTTGAAAGCCCTCGCAGCCGATATTCGGCGCAATTTGGAAGCACCCGTCGCAGAAATTGGACTCAACATTCGGGTTGAAGACCGAACCGGCGATACCAAGCAATCCCAACGCGCGAACCAACGCCGCAATCCGCCACATATTTTGCTGACGACACCAGAAAGCTTAGCCTTGCTGTTGGCGGACGCACGCACCGAAGGGATTTTCACTCACTTGCGCGCGGTGATCGTGGATGAGGCCCACGCATTGGCCGGAACCAAACGCGGGGACCAGCTTGCCTTGTGCCTCGCGCGACTGCGACGGCTTGCGTCCGCACACCGACGAATTGGTCTGAGCGCAACCGTCCGCGACCCCGATGACCTCGTCAAATGGCTTGATCCACTTGGAGGCCGGATTGTCCAAGCCGATCCCGGCCCAAAAGCCGACATCTCGATCCTTGAGACCGAACGCCCGCCGCCTTGGTCCGGCATGAATGCGCGCTATGCCGCCCCAGCGGTGATGCAAACGCTGTCGAAGACCCAAACTGCGATTGTCTTCATCAACACACGCGCACAATCCGAGTTGTTTTTTCAGGCGCTATGGGCAGTGAATGACCGCGATTTGCCGATTGGCCTACACCACGGCTCTCTCGCAAAAGAAACGCGCCTGAAAGTCGAGGCGGCGATGGCGGAAGGGAAGTTGCGCGGCGTTGTCTCGACCTCGTCACTGGACTTGGGGATTGATTGGGCCTCTGTCGATTTAGTCGTTCAAGTCGGAGCGCCAAAAGGCGTTGCGCGGTTGATCCAGCGCATTGGCCGCGCCAATCATCGGTTGAACGAACCGAGCCGGGCATTGCTGGTCCCTGCGAACCGATTTGACCTGATCGAATGCCGCGCCGCAGTTGAAGCCGTACAAGCGGGCGAAGTCGACGGCGAACCTTTGCCCGTCGGAGGTTTGGATGTGCTCTGTCAGCATATTTTGCTGATGGCCTGTGCCGGACCTTTTGACGCGGATGATTTATTCGCCGAGGTGACGCAAGCAGGTCCGTTTCGAGAGCTGGCCCGCACCGATTTTGACCAGTGCCTCGAATTTTGTGCGACTGGCGGTTATGCGCTGCGCGCTTATGATCGTTGGCAACGCCTGATGCAACGCGATGGGAAATGGCAGTTGCGCGATCCCCGCACCGCGAGGCGCATCCGAATGAATGTCGGTACGATTGTTGAAGCCGAGACACTAGGTGTCAAAATCGGCGGAAAGCGCGGTAGCGGCGGATTTCGTCTCGGCGAAGTCGAGGAGGCCTTTGCCGCCACGCTCCGCCCCGGTG
>CAZJWF010000060.1:0-18764 GCA_964549375.1 uncultured Neomegalonema sp. | reverse complement strand
ATGGGTGAAAATTTAAAGAAGTGGTGCCGCATAGGTGACTCGAACACCTGACCCCATCATTACGAATGATGTGCTCTACCAGCTGAGCTAATGCGGCATGATTGGCTTCTCCTTGCCAAGTCGCGCGGACGCTACTTCCGGGGGATTTAGTTTGCAAGCCTAAGGAAATGGTGAATGTCAGTTTTTTACTTCTGTCGGCACAATTTCTGCCAACGCGCCGAGCAAGGCGGCCTCATTTGGCGAGGCCGCGATTTTCAAGCGCGCACCAGTCGCAGACAGCGGCTGAAGCGCGGCTGCACTGATCCCGATGACAGTCAGGCGGTTCATGTCAACGCCTGCCTCCCGCATAGCCTTGCATAACGCACTTGCGCTGCGGGCTGAGTAAGTCAGGATCGCAGAAGGAAACGCTGGAGAAAGGGCCGCTTCGGGTAAAACGGCGGTTTCGACGGCCTCATATGCTATGATTTCCTCAAACTGAAAACCAAGCTTGATCAGAGAGCCAAACTCAACCGCAGCGCTCAGCCCCCGGATATGAATGACTGGCCCGGCATCCGGTTTCAGATGCTCCCGGACAAGGTCCATCAGAGCTTGTCCATCTCCTGAAGCTGAACGAACGCTTGAAAATCCTGCTTTTTCCGCCGCACGCGCGGTGACATCTCCCACAGTCATCAGGCGTATGGATCTAATCGAGGTCAGCGCAGCAAGACGATCAAGACCGTTTACACTGGTCACAAGGCCCGCCTGAACGGCTTCAAAGTCAGGCAGAGCATCCGGTGTGAGAGGTTCTATCCGTAACATGGGTGCGAGAATGGGTTGATAGCCCATTGCACGCAGCTTCTCTGCTGTCCGTTTTCCTTGAGGAAGCGGACGGGTTACGAGCACACGGGGTGCCAGCACGTCAGGACCCGACAAAGAAGTCCGGTCCGCCCTTCTTGCGCAGCTCGGCCCCGGCATCGCGGCCCATTGCCACCGCATCAGAAAGCGGTCCCTCGCGCGTCGTCGTGTAGCGCTCTGACCCGTCCGGGCGGAGGATTTCCCCGCGTAGAAACAGCCTGTCGTCTTTGATCTCCGCCAAAGCCGCGATCGGTGTTCTGCACGACCCATCGAGCGCATTGAGAAACGCGCGCTCCGCATTCGTGCGGATTTCGGTGGCGTTGCAGTTGAGCGGCGCCAAAATGGCTCGGATTTCGTCATTATCGCTGCGAATCTCGATCCCTACTGCACCTTGAGCAACAGCGGGCAGCATATCGTCGGTCTCCAGCGGCGCTGTCGCCACATCGGCCATACCCATGCGGTTGAGGCCGGCCATCGCCAAAAATGTCGCGTCGGCCTCGCCTTCTTCGAGTTTCCGCATCCGGGTTTGAATATTGCCCCGAAACAGACCAACTTTCAGGTCTGGGCGCTGATGTAGGAGTTGAGCTTGGCGGCGCAGAGACGCCGTTCCGACCATCGCCCCGGCGGGCAAGTCATCAATACCGCTATATTTTGGGCTGAGGAACGCATCTCGCACATCTTCCCGAGGCAACAATGTGCTGATTTCCATCCCATCGGGCAGGACGGTCGGCATATCCTTCATGGAATGTACCGCGAGGTCTGTCTCGCGCGCCATCAGGGACTCTTCAACTTCCTTCGTGAACAGCCCTTTTCCACCGATCTCGCCAAGTTTCAGCTCAATCCTGCGGTCGCCCGTTGTGGTCATATCGACGATCATGACCGCCTCTTCAGGCAAATCATGCGCGGCAATCAACCGATTACGGGTCTCATGGGCTTGCGCCATCGCCAGAGGACTGGCACGGGTGCCGATACGGATTGGACGTTCAGGGCTATAGGCGGACATATCGGCTCTCGGACGGGGAATCTGTATCGCGAATTGGACATATATCGTAACCACAGCCCACGGAAGAATACTAGAGATGACAGCGCTCACGATCCTGGGGATCGAGTCCAGTTGCGACGAAACCGCGGCGGCGGTGGTACGCGGTTCAGCTGAGGCACCGCCGGGAGAAATCCTGTCAAATATCGTCTACGACCAAACCGAACTACACAGCATTTATGGCGGCGTCGTGCCGGAGATTGCTGCCCGTGCTCACGCGGAAAAGCTTGATGTTGCCGTCACCGAAGCCTTGCACGCAGCGGAGGTGCCTTTAGAGGTCGTCGACGCGATTGCGGTTACGTCAGGGCCGGGGCTGATTGGCGGACTTATATCTGGCGTGTCTTGTGCCAAGGGGCTGGCGCTGGGAGCAGGCAAACCTCTTGTCGGGGTGAATCACCTAGAGGGCCACGCCCTGACCGCACGGCTAACGGATGGCGTGGGCTATCCGTTTCTGTTGTTGCTGGTGTCAGGCGGGCACTGTCAGATCTTGATTGTTGAGAAGGCTGGTTCCTATCGCCGCCTCGGCACGACCCTCGATGACGCGCCGGGCGAGGCATTCGACAAAACCGCTAAACTGATGGGCCTCGGTTTTCCTGGCGGACCAGCAGTGGAGCGGATCGCCGAAGCGGGTGATGCTACACGATTTGATTTTCCGCGCGCACTTTTGGGCCGCAAAGGGTGCGATTTTTCATTTTCCGGTCTGAAAACTGCGCTGCGGGTGAAGTTGGATCGTTTGCGCGAGGAGGGTGCGGTCAGTGAACAAGACCAAGCCGATTTGTGTGCAGGGTTTCAGGCCGCCTGCGTTGAAGCACTATCGCGGGTCACGATGAAAGCAATGGCGCTGTTTCGCGACGCCCATCCGCAAGTCGCCGCGCCAGTTCTTGCCGTGGCAGGCGGCGTTGCCGCCAACCGATCCGTGCGCGCCAAGCTGGAAGACGCCGCTGCCGCGCAGGGCTTTGCGTTGATCGCACCGCCGCCGAACCTTTGCACGGATAACGCGGCGATGATTGCTTGGGCGGGATTAGAGCGGTTTGCGGACAGGCATGTTGATGACCTGACCCTTGCGCCCCGTCCACGATGGCCATTGGATGAAACCGCCACGCCCGTTGTCGGCTATGGCAAGCGGGGAGCAAAAGCATGACCATCGGAGTAATCGGTGCAGGCAGTTGGGGCGTGGCGCTGGCACAGCTTTGCGCGACAGGTGGAGAACCAACCATCCTATGGGCGCGGCGCACAGAGGCCGCCGACGAAATTATCAACACGCGGCAATCATCTTATCTGCCGGGTGTCACATTAGATGGCCGGATTGATGCCACAGCAGAGGTAGAGCGATTGCACGATGCTTCGATGCTGTTATGCGTGGTGCCAGTGCAGGCGACGCGGGAGAGCCTGACGACGCTATCTCACTGCCTGCCAAGCGATGCACCCCTAGTGCTGTGCTCGAAAGGATTGGAACGCAAGACACTCATGTTGCCGACCGAAATCGCTACGGAAGTCGTCGGGAATCCACTTGCAGTGTTGTCAGGTCCGAGTTTTGCAGCGGATGTGGTCCGCGGATTGCCAACCGCAGTGACAGTCGCGGCACCCGGTCTGGAAGAGGCACGTCGTTTACAAACGCTACTCAGCACGCAGAGCTTTCGGCCATATGCCAGCGACGACCTGATCGGGGCGCAAGTGGGCGGCGCCATCAAGAATGTGCTCGCGGTGGCGTGCGGTATCGTTGCCGCGCGGCACTTGGGAGAAAGCGCACGTGCGGCACTGGTCGCGCGGGGCTTTGCAGAAATGACACGTCTGGCCCTCGCGCTGGGGGCACGGCGAGAGACCCTTGGGGGCCTGTCAGGGATGGGAGATTTAGTCCTGACCTGTGGCTCGGATCGTTCGAGAAACTTCGCGGCGGGCCTCAGGATCGGGAACCCAGGTTACAAAACATCGGCCTTGGGTGTGAGTGAAGGCACGCATACGGCGGCCTCGGCAGTGGCGCTGGCACGGCGTCATGATCTTGAAATGCCGATCTGTGAAACCGTTCATGCCATTCTGTCAGAAGAGATCAGCATTGATGCTGGGATTGAACGGCTGTTGACGCGGCCCCTCGGCGCAGAGGCTTAGACCGCCGTTCCCACCAACGCGACAACCGCCAACACGGCGCTGACCGACAGAACAATCCAGACGGTGAAACGCGAACTGCCGGAATAAGGCTCAATGCGCGTGGGTTCATCGTCGCTGTGGTCTTTGGACATTTCAATCTCCTACCGATAAGCAACCGCGAGGCTGTGCGAAAGTTCCGCATAAGTGAGAGGTGACATAAATGACAAATCCGGTACTCGTGGAGGTCAACCGAGGTCCGCTCGTCGAGAACAGACACCGCGCAGCAGCAGCGATTTGCGATTCTTCCGGTTCGATCGTCGAAAGCTGGGGGGACATCGACGCAGCGATTCTCCCGCGTTCGTCTATCAAAATGATCCAAGCGCTGCCTCTGATCGAATCAGGGGCAGCCGACGCAGCGGGACTGACGTCTCAGCAACTCGCGCTCGCCTGCGCTTCGCATCAGGGCGCAGCAATACATACGGACTTAATTGCCGATTGGCTGAAGACATTGCGGATGAGCGAAGACGATTTGCTCTGCGGGCCACAGCCGCCTCGCGATGCCGCGGTGAAAGCGAAAGGTCGTTCGGCGACCCGGCTGTTGAATAATTGCTCTGGCAAGCACACGGGGTTTCTGACACTCGCGAAACATCTGGGGGCGGAGACGAACACGTACCTTGACCCGAATGCGCAAGTCCAAAAAGCGGTGGCAGATACTTTTGCGGACGTGACGGGTACGCAGCAGCCTTTGCAGTTTGGAATCGACGGATGCTCCGCGCCGAATTTCATTGCGCCGGTGGGGAATATCGCGCGGGCAATGGCAAAGTTCGCCGCGCCTGATTTATTCAAAGGCACGCGCGCGGCGGCGGCGGCGAGATTGGTCGACGCGATGCGAACTCATCCCGTCTTATTTTCTGGCGAAGGTCGCGCCTGCCTTGCACTAACCACAGCGACCGAAGGCTGCGCCGTCGTAAAGACTGGTGCCGATGGCGTCTTCACTGGCATCTGCCCAGAAAAGGGTTTCGGCTTTTGCCTCAAGGTTGAGGATGGAAATGTCCCGGCCTGTGAGACCTTATGCGCGGCGTTGCTGGTCCGTATCGGCGCGCTCGATGCCATGCACACAACCGCGCAGCACTACCTGAACACAGAGATCACCAACTGGAATGGCGAGGTGACAGGCAAACGGTCGGTTCACATTTAAATCGGAGCTGATTTTACCGAGGTAAGAGGCAACAAATAAAAACGCCCGCACGAAGCGGGCATTTTGATGTTTCTATCGGCGTTCAGTGGGTCGGCGTTGCCAACCGTCGCTGACTACTCAGCCGCCACTTTCGCGTCTTCCATCGCAAGATCGCGGAGGACGTAGTGCAGGACGCCGCCGTTTTTCACATAGTCGATTTCGACCGCCGTATCGATCCGGCAAAGCAGGTCGATTTCTTTGGTCTCACCGCTCGCGAATTCGATGGTGGCCTTGACAGTCGCGCGAGGCTCCATCTCGCCTTCGAGTCCAGCAATACTGACGATCTCATCGCCCGTCATGCCGAGGCTTTCACGGCTATCACTACCCGTGAATTCCAGCGGAATGACGCCCATGCCAACAAGGTTTGACCGGTGGATACGCTCAAAGCTTTCGGCAATAACGGCTTTAACACCGAGAAGCGCAGTGCCTTTCGCCGCCCAATCGCGCGACGAACCCGTGCCGTATTCCTTGCCCGCAACAACGACGAGAGGTGTGCCTTCATCGGCGTATTTCATCGCCGCATCAAAGATCGGCATCACCTCGCCCGAAGGGACATGGCGCGTAACACCGCCCTCTGTGCCCGGCGCCATCTGGTTGCGAATGCGGATATTGGCGAATGTGCCCCGCATCATGATTTGGTGGTTGCCGCGCCGCGCGCCATAGCTGTTGAACTCGCGCACAGGTACTTGGAAGCTCTCCAGATATTGCGCGGCGGGAGACGCCTTCGCAATCGACCCGGCGGGAGAGATATGATCGGTTGTGATCGAATCCGCGAGCAGCGCAAGTACGCGGGCTTTGTCGACATTCTTGATCTCGCCGACATCTGGCGTGATGCCTTCAAAGTAAGGCGGATTTTGAACATAGGTTGATCCCGCAGGCCAGCCATAGGTTTCGCCGCCTTCGGTTTCGATACCCGCCCATTTTTCATCGCCGGTAAAGACATCGGCATATTGCGATTGGAAGGCTTCGCGGGTGACGGTCTTTTCGACCAGTTCCGCAATTTCCTGCGCGGTTGGCCAGATGTCTTTCAGGAACACATCGTTGCCATCCTGATCTTGGCCAAGGGCAACGGTTGTGATGTCTTCGGTCATCGTGCCGAGGATAGAATAGGCAACGACCAGCGGCGGCGAGGCCAAATAGTTCGCCCGAACATCTGGGTTCACCCGGCCTTCAAAGTTCCGGTTGCCAGATAACACGGAACACGCCACGAGATCTTCGGCATTGATCGCCGCTGAAATCGGCTCAGGCAGAGGTCCGGAGTTCCCGATACAGGTCGTGCAACCATAGCCGACAAGATCATAGCCCATCTCATCAAGGTGCTTTTGCAGGCCGGAATTTGTCAGATATTCGGTGACAACTTTAGACCCCGGCGCGAGGGATGTTTTCACCCACGGCTTCGGCTTAAGGCCCTTTTCATTGGCTTTTCGTGCCACCAGACCTGCGCCGATCATGACATAAGGATTGGATGTGTTGGTGCAGGACGTGATCGCGGCGATGACCACATCGCCGTCATTCATCGTGTAATCCGCATCCGCCACTGGGGCTGATTTTGCATCGCCGCCGCGCTGTTCTGTAATCATCGCGTTGAATGCGTTCGAGGCTTCTTTCAGCAAAATACGGTCTTGCGGGCGCTTGGGTCCAGAGATCGCAGGCTCAACCGTATTCATATCGAGAGAGAGCGTGGAGGAGAAAACTGGGTCCGCCGATTTTTGATCGCGCCACATGCCTTGGATTTTAGCATAGCCCTCGACCAACTGAATGCGCGACTGATCGCGGCCTGTGGTCTTCAGATAGCGCAGGGTTTCTTTGTCGACCGGGAAGAATCCACAGGTCGCACCATATTCAGGCGCCATGTTCGCAATGGTGGCGCGGTCTGCGAGTGGCAGGTTGTCGAGACCGTCGCCGTAGAATTCCACGAACTTGCCAACAACACCGTGCTCGCGCAACATCTCGACCACCCGCAGAACAAGGTCTGTCGCTGTCACACCTTCTTTGACGTCGCCGGTCAGTTTGAAACCGACAACTTCCGGGATCAACATTGAGACAGGCTGGCCCAGCATTGCCGCCTCAGCTTCGATCCCGCCAACACCCCAGCCAAGGACCGATAGACCGTTGACCATCGTCGTGTGCGAGTCGGTACCGACCAGTGTATCGGGATAGGCCACCCGCGCCCCGTCTTTATCCTCATCCGTCCAAACGGTCTGCGACAGATATTCCAAGTTTACTTGGTGACAGATGCCTGTTCCGGGAGGCACAACGCGGAAATTATTAAACGCGCCTTGCCCCCATTTCAGGAACTCATAGCGCTCACCGTTGCGTTCGTATTCGCGATCCACATTGGCCTGAAATGCCATCGGCGTGCCGAAATTATCAACCATGACCGAGTGATCAATGACCAAATCAACTGGGGTGAGCGGATTGATCTTTTGCGGATCGCCTTTCAGCGTCTTCATGGCATCGCGCATCGCGGCCAGATCAACCACTGCCGGAACGCCAGTGAAATCTTGCAGTAGGATGCGGGCTGGACGGTAAGCAATTTCGGCATCGGATTTGCCGCCATTCTCAACCCATTTCGAGAATGCCTTGATATCGTCAACCGTGACTGTCTCGCCATCTTCGTTCCGCAAAAGGTTTTCCAAAACCACTCGCAATGAGGACGGAAGGCGCTTCAGATCACCTGCACCGGCCTCTTCGGCCGCATCAATGGAATAGATGGCGTATTCTTCGTCGCCGACTTGCAGCTTGCGGCGGGTGTTCAGCGAATCTTGGCCCGTTGAAACAGTCATGAATGAAATCTCCTCGAATCGACGTGCCACGCGCAATTATGCGCCGAAAACACGCAAAAAAATTATCGACCGCACGTATATGTGGGAATCTAGATGAGGGCAACGCGCGCCTTAATCAGCGCAACTTTCCGTGAGGGGATTATGCCGTTTTTAAGCGCAAATAACCGTTTTGCGGGCGCTCCATACCCGCACCAGCCAACTCGTCTGTCATCCGAAGCGGATTGCGGAAGTTCAACAGACGGTCCGTGTCAAATCCATAAACGGCCAGAACCCGAACAACCCGATTCTCTTCATCCGAGAAGGGCAACAACATCCGGGTAAACTCAAACGGGGCGCCACCAGCCGTGCATGCATAAACCGTCGTCAGGGTAACCCGCCCGTCGCGAACGGCATCGCTGAATGCCGGCAAGGATTGGGCAAGGTGCTCAGGTGCGAACCTTTCGTTAAAGCTACGCCCGCGTGTCTCCCCAAATGCAATCCGAACCATTTTGCCCTCAATCCGGTGCCGGAATGATAATCGCCCATCATTCCACTCGACACCCACAAGGGTTGAGACTGGCAGAGCCTCGCGAATCCGTTCGGGTCGCAGATCGGTACGGCGCGGGGGTTGAGCGTTCTTCGCCAACCGCATCCATTCTTTCAACGCCAGCGATTGCCGCGCATCAAGCGCATTCTTCGCATGAGCAGGTGATGATGGCGCGACGGATTGGAGGGGGCTGGGCGAGATAATGTTCTTGTCCATGATGCGCCTTGAAATTCATTTCGGCTTTTCTCTTCTCGTAACTCTTCGTTGATGGAGGTTAACAAGATGTTAGTACGGCGCACGGAATGTGAACGTAGGTGCCCCTTGCCGTGACGAGAGTCGTTGCGTCCTCGCACGGATGCGCCTAAAGCCCCTTTCATGTCGAAAACCGCAGAAAATAAAGGGACGCAGGTCGTCACTCTTGGCTGTCGCCTGAATGCCTACGAGGGTCAGGTGATTCACGAGCAGGTCCGAGCAGCGGGTTTGGACGATGCAGTCATCGTTAACACATGTGCTGTGACCGGCGAGGCCGTGCGGCAAGCGCGGCAGACCATCCGGCGATTACGGCGCGATAATCCTGATGCGCGGTTGGTTGTGACGGGCTGTGCAGCTCAGATCGAGCCGGAAACCTTCGCAGAGATGACCGAAGTAGATCTGGTGCTCGGCAATGCAGAAAAAGTGGATGCGGCGCAGTGGCGGCGGATTGCCGGAACGAACGATTTTGGCATAAGCGCCGCCGAGAAGGTTCGCGTCAATGACATCATGGCCGTGCGCGAACACACGCCGCATATGATTGACTGTCTATCAGAGCGCACGCGTGCATTTATTCAAGTTCAGAATGGCTGCGATCACCGCTGCACGTTTTGCATCATTCCCTTTGGGCGCGGCAACGCGCGCTCGGTCCCGGTCGGCGAGGCGGTCGAGCAAGTAAAGCGTGTCGTCGCGGCGGGCCATCGCGAAGTGGTGCTAACCGGGGTGGATCTGACATCCTATGGTCCGGACTTGCCCGGCTCGCCACGGTTAGGGACATTGGTACAAGCGATCTTGCGCCATGTGCCAGAGCTGCCGCGATTGCGCCTGTCATCCATCGATTCCATCGAAGCCGACCCTGCGCTGATGGATTGTATGAGTGAGGCGCGGCTGATGCCGCATCTGCATCTGTCGTTGCAGTCGGGTGATGATATGATCCTGAAGCGCATGAAGCGGCGGCACTTGCGCGATGATGCGATCCGGTTCTGCGAAGACGTGCGCGTGCGGCGGCCCGATGTCGTGTTCGGCGCCGATCTGATTGCAGGCTTTCCGACCGAGACCGACGCCATGCACGCGCAGTCGTTGGCCTTGTTGGAAGAATGCGAGCTGACTTGGCTGCATATCTTTCCATTCTCACCCCGGAAAGGTACTCCCGCAGCAAAGATGCCTACCGTCGATGGCGGCGCGATTAAAACGCGTGCGGCAGAACTACGCGCCGCAGGCGAGATTAGGCGGCGGGCTTATCTGGCTTCGCGCGTGGGGCAGCGCGAGCGCGTGCTGGTCGAACGGGGCGATATGGGCCGAACTGAAGGCTTCGCTGAAGTACGTTTTGGAGAGCCTCAAACTCAAGGCGACATCGTCGAGGCGGTGATAACCGGCACCGATGGCGAACGGTTGCAGGTTTGAGAACAATCAAGCCGTCGAATTTATTTGGGCCGGCCCATCTCGACGAGGCTTCGCAATGCCTCGACATTTTGTCGAAGCACCGCTGCCGATGCGCCGCTTCGGGATAAAATCCGCATACCAACATATTGGGTGATCAGAAAACGAGCCGTGTTCTCGGCGTTGTCGAACTGACTGGAATCTCTCACGGCCTGCTCGAACGCTTTTCGCATTCGGTCGAGCGATTTGTTGGCAAAGGCAGCAATGTCACTGTCAAAACATGCTGGACCAGCAATCGCCGTACATAGCAGGCAACCGCGATGATCTCCTGACTCAACGGCGTCGACGATCGAGTCAAAAACTGCAAAAATGCGATCCCAGCCACCCGTCTGCGGATCGGTCAACATCGCAACCGCTCCACTGACAGCATCCTCGTCGTAATTATTGAGAACGAGCAAGAAGAGCGACTTTTTATCTTTGAAGGCTTTGTAAAGGCTGCCTCTCGTCAGATTCATGCCCGTCAACAGGTCAGGAAGCTTGGCTTCGCTATACCCAGCTTCCCAAAAGACGTTCATCGCCTTTGTAAGAGTCGCGTTCGTATCAAATTCACGGGGCCTAGCCATAACTGCTAAGTATATCACAAATATTTATTCGGAACTAAATGGTTCATAATCACGAAAGAGTGTTTGGATCTGAATGGTTCCAAACCGCATCTTTCTCTAGATCGACAACAGAGCGAGGCTATCTGTCTCGCCAAATTCAGAGGAACAGTCATGACATCTGGCTACAACAAATTTCTGGGACTTGCTGCCGCTGCGATGATTTCATTCGCCCCTATATCTGCGTCGGCTAGCGAGACTGTTGCCACCGGCGAATTCACCGGCAAAAGCGACCACATCACCACGGGCGGCGTGAAGGTTGTCAAAACCGCTGATGGCGGTGCCGTGATTATTCTCGATTCAGACTTCAGCCTTGATGGCGCTCCTGATCCGCGCGTGGGCCTCGGCAAAGACGGTAAATACGATGCCGCCAGCAACATGGGCGTGCTTCAATTTATCAGCGGTCTTCAAATGTATCGCCTCCCCCCGACGGTCGATGTCGATGATTACAATGAGGTCTACATCTGGTGTACGAAATTCAGCGTGCCTTTGGGCGTTGCGTCGCTGAAATAGTTCACCAGCGGGAGGCGCGGCGATTACTCACCCCCCTCATCGTCGCGCCTCCTGAAAGTCAGCCCCCTGATTTTCTGAGAGCTAATCAAGGAAATTTCCATGCCTCGATTCATCACCAAAACAATCCATTCTTATCTGGATTATCCGGTTGCAGCCGGCCTGCTGGTAATGCCGGTTTTGTTCGGATTGGGGGCGAGCAGCCCGATGGCTTTTTGGCTCTCCGTTGTCGCCGGGATTGCCGCGCTGGTGCTGACGCTGCTGACAGACCATGACACGGGCGTCTTTCCGATTTTTCCCTATTCCCTGCACTTGATCGTGGATGCTCTGGTGGGTGTTGGCTTCATTGCCGCACCATTTGTCTTGAGCTTTTCGGGTCTCGATGCGGCTTACTACTGGGTGATTGGGGCAGCGGTTCTGTGCGTTGTTGGCTTGCACAAACCTCAGGCGTCGAGAATGCAGACGGCGTAAATTGTAACCGCAGCTGATCGACGGCGATTAACAAACTCCTTTGTCAAAATAAAAACGCCGCTCCATATGGGGCAGCGTTTTTAGTTTCCGGGCGATGCTTTTGATCTCAAAGCGCCTGATCATGGACGCAATCGCCGTGACGGACGCAGCGCATCACTTAAGCAGCGCGTTTGATCAGAACTGTTTCTAGTTTTTCCGCGGCTTTGGTCTCGTCAATTTTTTCCACTGCAGCCACTTCACGTGCAAGACGCTCAAACGCTGCCTCGTAAAGCTGACGCTCAGAGTACGACTGCTCAGGCTGATCTTCGCCTCGATGCAAGTCACGCACGACTTCCGCGATGGAAACCAAGTCGCCCGAATTAATCTTTTGCTCGTATTCCTGAGCGCGGCGCGACCACATCACGCGCTTAACCCGCGCACGGCCATTTAGCGTATCCAGAGCCTTGCCGATTGTGTCCTTGTCGGACAGCGGGCGCATACCGCTGGTCGTTGCCTTCGCGGTCGGAACGCGAAGAGTCATTTTGTCCTTTTCAAACGAAACAACAAAAAGCTCTAGCTTTGCCCCAGCAATCTCCTGCTCCTCAATCGACGTAATCCGACCGACACCATGCGCGGGATAGACAATGTAATCATCCTTACGGAACGGCATTTTCTTCGATTTTGAGGATTTGGTGGATTTCGTCGCCATGGGGGCCGTCTCCATTTATTAATTTTTAATACGCAACCCAAGACGTTCTTCATAGTCATCCCAGCCTAGAATGACGGGCGATGATCAAGGCGATAAGCGACCAAAAAAAAGTCGCACTCGAAAGAGTGCGGCTTGGTCATCAAGTATGCCCAAAACCGAAGGCCTATATAACGAACTGCGATAGATTGAAGTATACACGAATCAGCGACTTTTTCAAGTGTGCACTGCAACAATGCCGTTCAAATTGAATCAATCGCCTTCTCCGGGCTTCTCCGAGAAGTATTTGGCGAGCTTGCCTTCTTCACCGTCATATTTCTCCGCGTCAGGTTCTTGATCTCGTTTGACGGTCAGAACCGGCCAGACCAGTGAATATTTATGGTTAAGTTTGATCCAGTCTTCCAGCCCCGGCTCGGTATCGGGCAAGATTGCATTGGCCGGACATTCAGGCTCGCACACGCCGCAATCAATGCACTCGTCGGGGTGGATGACGAGCATATTTTCGCCCTCGTAAAAGCAATCGACTGGGCAGACCTCCACGCAATCCGTGTATTTGCACTTGATGCAATTATCTGTAACAACATACGTCATGATGGAGAGATCCTGAAGAATCGACAGCAGACCCGCGCTTTAGCGCGGCAAAGGCCGTTGGGCAAGGTATGAGATGAGGTGCACAAGCCCCAAGATCAAGAGAGCGGGCGCTTGGTTCAGGTCGTTTTCGTCACCCTCCATCCCGGAAAAGGTTCATGTCGCGGCGGTCACGTTTGGTCGGGCGAGGGCCGGTTCGGATTTCTTTTTCGCGAGGTTGGCTTTCAGGAGGTGAGAGGTCTTCATAGAGAGTCTGGGCTTCGGGCGCAGGGCCGCGCCGTTTACCGATCTCGACAATCTTGATGACCCGCACATGGTTGCCTTGCGGAAAGGTCAAGACGTCACCGGGTTTGACCGTGCGACTGGGTTTGGTGCTGCGCTCGCCGCCGATCCGCAGGTTGCCGTCGTTGATGAACCGAGAAGCAAGACTGCGCGATTTCAGGAACCGCGCGTACCACAGCCACTTATCGACTCGGATCGCAGACGCGTCGTCGTCACTCACTTGTCGTCTTTCAACTGTTGCAACACAGCAAAAGGCGAATCTGGGTCGACTTTGCCGCTTTGCTTAGGCGGTGCCGATTTGAAGGTTTGTTGCTTCTGCTTTTGCGGCGGTCGACCCATGCCGCCCTTGCGGTTGCGATCACCGCGTCCTCCGTCCGGGCGGCCACTGCCACCCATCTTGCCGGCATGGGCTTTACGAGCACCGGGACCGGCTGTGGCTGGTTTGGGTGCACCGGCTTCGCCGCCGGGAGGATTCGCTCCCTGCTTTTGCTTGCCACCTTGGGCGGGTTTGCGGCGCGGGCCATCACCGCGCTGTTGTCGCCCACGGGGGAGAATGCGGAAGGTGTAGAAAACTTCCATCTCGGCAGATGGATCAGTGAGTGCTGTTGCCGCATCAGTCGCCTCAGAGTTCGTATCGGGTGCCGCTGTTGATGGCGCATCGGGAGCCTCGGCCTTTTCCGCCGCTATGGGTTGCGACGTATCTGACGTGGCTGCCCCTTCAGGCGTGGCAGTTTCGACGGCAGGTTCTTCGACTGCCGGAGGAGGCGTATTCGGCGTTGGTGCATCCGGTTGCGCCTCTGCCTCGACAGGTTTTACGTCAGCCGGGGCCGGCGGCGTTGCGCCGAGGATTACCTGATCGAGCGAAGGTGGCGTGTCTGAGGCCGGTTTCGCATCCACATCGGGCGGTGCTGTCTCGTTATCCGAAGGCGTCTCAGAAGCCGCTTCGACAGGTTTAGGTTTAGATTCAGGTTTTTGTTTCTGTCTTTCGCCGCGCTCGCCCCGAAAGCCCATGCCGGACATTAAATCAGCGAATTGTTCCAGCGTCAGTCCCGTAATCGAGAGCATATCTGGCGTTGCTTCAAAACCTTTGCGCCCATCGAGAGGCCGGATCATATCCGCCAATCTCTCCAACATATCCAAACGCAAGGCGCGCGTCCCGGCACGTCGATACCCTGCAATCGGGAAATACGCATTTGGCACACCTTCCGGTGCAGGCATCGTCACAACCCCCGGCGGCGGCGGCGCGGGGATGTCTTCCATCCCTTCCGACAGTCCCCACAACATCACGCGCAAACGAGTTGGGGCGGGCTTTAGCAACAACGGCATGAACAGCGTGTATTGTCCAAAGCGTAGACCATGCTTTCGCATAATCGCCCGGACTTCCTGTTCGATGGCTTTGACGTCATTCGCGACGGGTCCGCGCGGCAATATTCCAAGCGATTCGATCACCTGAAACGCGACGCCTTTGCCAATGCCCGTAATCGTTTCATCGCCCTTGAGGGTCAAAAGTGGCTCAAATTGACTGGCGATTTTCCGGTCGATCCATTGTTGGCAGCGCCGTTGCGCCCGCTCAAGGCTTGTCGCTTCCAACAGGTCATCCGCAAAAACTTTGGCGGTCGGCGACAGGGCATCTGCGCCTTTTTCCAACCGTCCGATCACCACATTGTCCCAGACAATGCCGCCCTGTTCCGTAAAATCAATCGCGCCATCGGCAGCGGCGTAAAGGCGCTCTACTCGCTGAGTTAACTCGGCGGCGACGGGACCGGTGCTGGCCGCGCGCAGGGTTTTTCCGTGTACGCCCTCGGCCTCTTTGTCGGGTTGAAAGCGCAAGCCTTCGATGCGTCCGACATGTTCACCTTCGACCGTGACTCCGCCGTCTTTTTCGACTGTGGCCACGAGGTCCTCCTTCTGCTTCAACCGCCGCATCAAAACGCTGGTGCGGCGATCGACAAATCTTTGCGTCAACCGTGTGTGCAATGCATCGGACAATCTGTCTTCAACCGCACGAGTCTTTCGCCGCCAACTGGCCGCGTCTTCTAGCCATTCACTTCGGTTTGCAGCGTAGGTCCAGGTTCGAATAAACGCCAAACGTTTCGACAGAACATCGATATCGCCGTCCGTTTTGTCGATCCGCTGAACCTGCGTCCGCATCCATTCTTCAGGTATAACCCGCATCGGCCCAGTCAGAAACCCGTAAATGCGCCTAAGCAGATCAACATGTTCAGACATCATCGTTTTTCGGAAATCCGGGATCTGGCAAACATCCCACAGTAAGCGGGTTTGAGCCGCACCTTTTGCGACCATCTGAATATCCGCATCACGGGACAACATACGCAGGGCGGCGACGTCTTCGGCCTCTCGCGTGCGCTGTAAACCCATCATGGGCGACGGCATATCGAGACTTTTCAAGAGTGCACCGGGATTGGCAAATTTCAGCGCAGAGTTTCGCCATTGCAGAGCGGCAACAGGCCGAAACCGGTGCTCCTCAATCGCTTCGACCAATTCAGGGTCGAGGGGTCGGCAATCGCCCGTCACCCCAAACGTACCGTCATTGGTATAGCGTCCGGCTCGCCCTGCAATCTGAGCCAATTCCTGTGCCTCAAGCCGTCGATGCTTACGTCCATCAAATTTCGAAGATCCTGCGAACCAAACGCTTTTCAAATCGAGGTTCAGGCCCATACCGATGGCATCGGTGGCGACCAAATAATCGACATCGCCCTCTTGAAACATTTTCACTTGCGCGTTTCGGGTTCGCGGAGACAATGCGCCCATGACCACCGCCGCTCCCCCCTTTTGGCGGCGCAGCAGCTCGGCAATCGCGTAGACCTGATCCGAAGAAAACGCGACCACGGCAGAGCGCGCGGGCAGGCGACTGATCTTTTTGGGACCAGCATAGCTGAGTACCGAATACCGCTCGCGAAAGACGAACTGCGCTTCTGGGATCACGGACTGAATGCTGTCGCGCATCGTCATCGCGCCAAGGAACAAAGTCTCGTGCATCCCGCGCGCGCCCAGCAACCGATCCGTAAATACGTGGCCCCGTTCGGGGTCAGAGCAAAGCTGAATCTCATCAACGGCGAGGAAGTCTGCGCCTGTCTCAATGGGCATCGATTCCACGGTACAGACGAAGTATTTGGCGCTCGCTGGGACGATTTTCTCTTCACCTGTCACCAGCGCCACGACTGAGGGGCCGCGCATCTCGACGATCCGGTCGTAAACCTCGCGCGCGAGCAAACGCAGCGGAAAGCCTATGACACCTGTCTTGTGGCCCAGCATCCGTTCAATGGCGTAAGTCGTTTTGCCGGTGTTGGTGGGGCCAAGAACTGCGGCGACAGTGCGGTCCCGAGGATGATTGAAGCTCATAAACGCTCTCGTTGCCGCATGACAGTTGCGGGAGACCCGCTGTATCGCAAACGGGGCGCATCGGTAAACACATAGGTTCGTGGTCAGGATATGCCACGGACGGGAGAGTTTCGGATCACGCCATCCCGAATCTGATTCCCAAATGTCACTTTGTTTCATCACTCGTGTTTCTTACTGGCAACTTTGTACTTGCATCGAAGGGGGCGATTCGGTGTTTCTCGCGCCTCTGGGCAACTCACCCGCCAGAGCCTCAATGAAAGGGAGGTCTGTATGAATAAAATATGTCTCCCCTGCTGCGAGCCCTTTGGGATGTCGTATGGCGAGGCCGGTGTCGGTAGACGTGGCCTAGTCGACGGATCGCACCCGTCGATGAAATAGCTAATTAGGATAGAGCAACAGACTGTTAATCTGTGGGTAGCGGGTTCGAGTCCCGCTTTCATCTCCAAGGTAACGGCGCAAGCCCTGTAACTTCGAGGCCTACGAAACCCTTCCAAGGCTTTTAGCAAAACGGTTTCCTGGGTTTGGCCAGATTCAACGACACGGCGTTCATTGCCTTCGGGCTTTGCGCGCGGTGTTTGCGAACCACACTTCAATATCCGGCACTTGACTGATGAGGAATGCGGGTTTGGGCCGCGTTGATTGAGCGTTCAGCTTTGGCTGATCGTTCCTGAAACGCTGCTCTCACTCTCTGACCCCCCACTCGTCAAGAGTCCGATACCGAGGCGACCGGTTAGGTCTCGGAAGCCATTCTTTTCACCTCCAACCTTCACCTCTGCGCTGGCTTGCCAACCAAGGCGTGCTCGCGGAGCGGTGACGTTCCGAAACCCGAAACCCTTCACGCAAGGAGTGTGCGCTATGACTTTCATTCGTACTTTGCTCGACGCCCTCCTTGGCGTCGACCGCTTCATCGTTCGCGAGAATGAACGCCTGTTGGTCCTGTTCGATGATCAATTCCAGTCTGACCTCGCCCCCGATTACCAGAGCATGTGTTGATTTGGTTACGCAGCGATTTTTGCCCCTGTCATGAATCTCTGCCTTGCTTGTTCGGGCGTGATGTATCCGAGCGATGAATGTCGTCGCCGGCGATTGTACGAGACCTCAATATACTCGAAGATGGCACGCCTTGCCTCGTCACGTGTTTTGAACCGGGTTCCGTGAACCAACTCGTTTTTCAATGAGCCAAAGAAACTTTCCATCGGTGCATTGTCGAGGCAATTTCCCTTGCGGCTCATAGATGCCATCAGCTTGCGATCTGCAAGGATCTTGCGATACGGCCCTGATGCGTATTGCACGCCTCTATCTGAATGTTGGATCAGCCCTTTGGGTGGGTTATGGTTGTCTGACGTCAGCGCCAATGGGCCAAAATGATGTGATTGCGTAAAGGAGGGTTAGAGGCTCATCGTAACCACCAAGGAGTGGAGATGAGACGCAAACCCGAGAGCTACAAAGAACCCGCCGACAAGGTCGTCAGGGACATTCGGCGCAAGACGCGCATCGGAAGAAAAGATCAGGATTGTTCTGGAAGGCCTGTGCGGTGAAGAGAGTATCGCGCAGAGCCTGTACTATTCCTGATCGAAGGAATTTCTCGAAGCCGGGAAACGTCGTCTTGCCGGTGATCCCGCGCGGCAAGCGACAAGCCCTGAGATAAAAGATCTTCGCGTAGAATCTATGGCGCTCAAAGAAGCCGTCGCTGACCTGACTCTGGAGAACCGCTTGCTTAAAAAAAGCATGATCGGGCCTCACAGTGATGCAAGCATCACCTGCCGGTAGTAGATGGGGGCGACCACAAATGAGGTATCCGGCATCCGAGAAACTGGAGATTATCCGGCTGGTAGAACAATCCCATCTTCCGGCGAAGCAGACGCTCGCCAAGTTGGGCATTCCCAAGACCACGTTCTACCGTTGGGACGATCTATACCAACGGTTCGTCGTACATCTCTGGCGATCTGGCCGAATGGCTGGAAGATCAGGGAATGGATCATGTGCGCGGCGCACCAAACCATCCGCAAACACAAGGCAAGATCGAACGTTGGCATCAAACTCTGAAGAACCGCATTCTGCTCGAAAACT
>CAZJWF010000059.1:0-19241 GCA_964549375.1 uncultured Neomegalonema sp. | reverse complement strand
TTTGGCGCTCAGATATGGGGTCAATGGGGTGATACCAAAGACCTATGGCATCGCTCCGAAAAGAAAACGGCAGCGGAATTTCAAAAGAGCAATCCGTTGGCCCAAGAAATCTATCATCCAACGCCTTCGGCAGATGCGAAACCAGCCAAAAAAAATTGCCCGCCACTCTGCTAACGAATGACGGGCAATAAATTTAATCCCGACGTCCGACTACAGGAACAATTGATAGCTCGCTGCGGTATAGCGGAACCCGCCTGACCCGTTATCTTGCACGTAGCCTACCGCTGGATATGGCATGTGGTACCCGATGAACGGCACGCCATCCGCCGCCAGCATCCCGAAGACTTTCTTGCGGGCCGCAACCGCGCCTTCCTTATCCATATCGAATTTGACGTGCCAATCCGGTCGCTCCAGCGATGCGATAAAGTGGTTCGCTGTATCGCCCGCAATCAACAAGCGCTTGCCCTCGCTTTCGACGTGGTAAACGGTGTGCCCCGGCGTATGGCCGTTCGCGGCGACGGCATCGACGCCAGACACCACCGATGCTTCCTTGTCGAAGAACGTCGTTTTCTCGGCGAGCGGCACAACATGGCTTTTGACCATCTTATGCTTGATGCCGGTCCAGTGATCATATTCCTTCGAAGACGCAACGTAGCGCGCATTCGGAAAGGCCGGTTTGCCGTCTACCATCAACCCACCGATATGATCCCCGTGGAAGTGGGTCAGTGCGACGATGTCCACATCCTCAGGCTTATAGCCAACTTCTGCCATACGCGCACGCAGCTTACCTGCGGAGGGGCGCTGCGTACCGTCATTGCCGGTATCGAACAGGATCAGCTCTGAACCTGTATTGACCAGAGTGACCGTGAACCCGATCTCCATCTTATCGGAAGGCAGGTTGTGAGATTCCGCGAACTTCGCGACCTCTTCCGCTTCCGCGTTTTCGCCGAAGATCGGGAACGGTCCGGGCAACTGAACCGCGCCGTCAAAGATGGTAGTGACTTCGAATTCTCCGAGTGGAAAGCGGAAATGGGTCGGGCGCACCGGCCCTTTCATTTCGGCCTTTGCAAGTGTCGGCGTCGCACGAATCAGCGCCGG
Source organism: uncultured Neomegalonema sp. (assembly GCA_964549375.1). Taxonomy (GTDB): domain Bacteria; phylum Pseudomonadota; class Alphaproteobacteria; order Rhodobacterales; family Rhodobacteraceae; genus JAHDDY01. Next base: position 18,143 of record CAZJWF010000059.1, on the reverse strand, counting down.
GGCCGCAAGAGAGATGCCCAGCGCGGCTAAAGTTTTTCTGCGATTAAATTCTGTCATGGGAATTCCTCTCCGTGATGTCGCCATTCAAACGTCAGACAGCATCCTAGTGCGCGATACGGGAATAGCGAGAAAACAGGCGATATTGACGCTCAAGATTGTGTCAACGCCGCCTGATCGAAGCAGTTTGACGGGTTTTGATCCCGCCCCGCAACAATCTTTCGTTTTGGTGTTCGGCGCGGTCAGACGACGCATGGTGGTTGCACTCGGTAACAGAATCGTCCAGCCTGATGATCTGGACACGGAAGACGGGGCTTCGACGTGGCGACAACTCTGTTTCGAAACGCAACTTTGGTCGATGCGACTGATACGCAAGCGCGCGAGGGCTTTGACGTTCTGGTCGAAGGTGATCAGATTAAAGAAGTCTCCGATACGCCGATTACAGCAAGTGGCGCACGCGAGATCGACCTAAAGGGCGCGACAATGATGCCCGGATTGATTGACGCGCACGTTCACGTCAAGGCAACGGACCTGAACCTCGCCCTGCTTGGGGTCAAACCTTCCAGTTATGTCTACGCGCAGACCACCAAGATTATGGAGGGGATGCTTCAACGCGGTTTTACCACCGTGCGCGACGCAGCGGGGGCCGATAAAGGCTTGGCCGATGCTGTGGATCATGGCCTGATTGCCGGACCGCGTTTGCGGGTGTGCGGATTGTCCCTATCGCAAACAGGGGGCCATTCAGATCAGCGCCCGCTGACCGTAATGAGCGACGCTTCCTCGGTCGAACGGCACAACATAACCCAGCACTTTGGTCGGATCGCCGATGGTGTCGATGAATGTCGTCGCGCCGCACGAGATGAGCTTCGCAAGGGCGCGCATCACGTCAAGATCATGGCGGGCGGCGGCGTTTCCTCGCCCACTGATCCGATCGAGAACACGCAGTATTCGATGGACGAGTTGATTGCGATTAATCAAGAGGCCGCAGCGTGGAATACCTACACGATGGCGCATACCTATACCCCTCGCGCCATTCAGATGTGTGTTGAGGCTGGAACGCGAACACTTGAACACTGTAATCTCATTGATGTCGAAACCGCCGAGATGATTGCAAAACACGACGCGTATCATGTGCCGACCAACATCACTTATTTTGCGCTGAACAAACACGGCAAAGAATACGGCTTCCCCGATGTCAGCATTGAAAAGCTGAAAGTCATCGTGGATGCTGGGCTTGGTGCTGTTGAAATATCGAAAAATGCAGGGGCCAAGATCGGCTTTGGCACGGACCTTCTCGGTCCATGCCACCGGTATCAGGCCGATGAATTCGGCCTCGCCGCACAAGTCCTTGGCAATCATGGCGCGATCAAAGCGTCTTTGGAAACCAACGCCAAGATCATGTATATGGAGGACGAGATTGGCAAAGTTCAGGCGGGCTATAAGGCTGACTTGATCATTGTCGATGGCAATCCCCTTGATGACATCACTTGCCTCGAAAATGACGGCGAGAAAATCCCGTTCGTAATGCGCGACGGGATCATTTTCAAAGATCGCGACTGCATCGCATAACCGACTTCACACGATTAATCGCCCAGAAAATGGCGAAAAAAACAACAACAGGGAGACACAACCAATGACGATCAAAAAGACATTAACCGCAGCCCTGCTCGGCAGCGCCATGATGATGGCACCGGCCAGCGCCAAAGAATTCAAATTTGCCTTCCAAGGTGATGCAGGGACGATGGACCCGCACGGCCTGTTCGAAACCTTCACGCTCGGTTTCCAGCGCAATATTTACGAAGGCTTGGTCGCGCGCGATGGCGATATGGCGATGACTGGCGCTCTGGCAGAAAGCTGGGAAAACACCAGCCCGAAGGTCTGGACTTTTAACCTGCGAAAAGGCGTTAAATTCCACAACGGGAATGACTTTACCGCCGAAGATGTTGCGTTCTCGGTCGATCGTATCAAGACTGAAGGGTCTGACATGAAGGTGGTCGCGGCCCTGATTGATAAGGTCAAGATCATCGACGATCACACCATCGAGTTCCATACTCCGGCACCAAACCCAATCATGCCGCTCCAACTCGAAATCTTCTACATCATGGACAAAGAATGGTCCGAGGAGAATAAAACCACCGAAGCCACCAGTGTCGCGGGCGGCGACGAGGGCAACTACGCGAACCTGAACGCCAACGGTACGGGACCATTCAGACTTGAATCCCGTCAAAGCGGCGTCAAAACCGTTCTCGTTCGCCATGATGATCACTGGAGCGAGATTGACTCCAATGTCACCAAAGCGATCTTCACCCCGATTGATCAGGATGCGACCCGCGTTGCTGCGCTGATCTCTGGTGATGTCGATCTTGCCTGGCCAATCCCCGTGCAGGACTGGAAACGCCTCGAAAGCGCTGACGGCGTTAAGCCTTTGACCGGCCCAGAGGCTCGGACAATCTTCCTCGGATTCAACCAGACCGATGACGAGCTGAAAACCGGCAGCGACGCGACCAAAGGGAAAAACCCTTTCAAAGACGTTCGCGTTCGCCAAGCCTTCATGCAGGCCATCGACATCGAAGCCATTAAGAAAAAGATCATGCGCGGTTCCGCAACACCTGCGGGCCTGATGATTGCGCCGCAGATTAACGGCTTTACCGATGGGCAAAATGACCGCCCTGACCATGATGTCGCCGCGGCGAAAAAGCTGATGGAGGAAGCCGGGTACGGTGACGGGTTCGAGGTCACAATGGACTGTCCGAACGACCGTTACGTCAATGATGAGAAAATCTGTCAGGCGTCGGCGTCTATGCTGGCGAAAATCGACGTTAAAGTGAACCTGTTGGCACAAACCAAGTCGAAATACTTCGGCAAGGTTCTGGCGCAGAACGAGTATGATACGGATTTCTTCCTGCTCGGCTGGACGCCATCGACCTTTGACGCGCACAATGTCATGTCGGCGCTGATGTCCTGTCGCGGCGGCGAAGACAATATCGGCGCGTTCAATCTCGGCGGTTACTGCAACCCGAAAATCAACGAGTTGACGGCGAAGGTCCAATCGGAAACCGATCAGAAGAAACGTCAAGCAATGATCGAAGAGGCGTTCCAGATCCACAAGGATGAGGTCGGCCACATCCCGCTACACCAGCAGCCGCTTTCGTGGGGTGTTTCGGATAAGGTTGACGTGGTGCAACGCCCCGACAACGTATTCGATCTGCGTTCAGCAGTCGTTAAGTAACCTGCAGCACAACCGTGCTGCCTTGCCCTCTCCCCACGGGGAGAGGGCCGAGAGCAATCAATGATCTCATTCCTCATCAAACGCTTGCTTCAATCGATCCTCGTCATGTTGACGGTGGCGATTATTGCCTTTGCGCTGTTCCGCTACGTCGGTGATCCGATCAACAATATGGTGGGTCAGGACACGACACTGGAGGAACGTGCGGAGCTGCGCGAGCGCCTCGGGCTTGATGACTCATTCGTTGTTCAGTTTGGGCGCTTTGTGACGAACGCGGCGCAGGGCGAGTTTGGTATCTCCTATCAGCACCGTCGCCCTGTCTCCGAATTGATTGCAGAACGCGCACCGGCGACGCTGGAACTCTCGCTATTGTCTGGCATTCTCGCAATTGCCATCGGGATACCGATGGGGGTTTACACGGCGATCCACCGCGACGGCTGGCTCAGTAGGGCGTTCATGTCGCTTTCGCTGATCGGCATATCTTTGCCGACATTCCTGATCGGTATCCTGCTCATTTTGCTGTTCGGAGTCATCTTGCGATGGCTGCCGACCTTTGGGCGCGGCGAGGTCGTACAGCTAGGCTGGTGGAGCACCGGCTTTCTGACATGGTCGGGCATCAAAGCCTTGATCATGCCGGCGATTACCCTTGCCCTTTTCCAGATGACGCTGATCATGCGGCTTGTCCGGGCGGAAATGCTGGAGGTGCTGCGGACTGATTTCGTCAAATTCGGACGGGCGCGCGGCCTGCCAGATCGATATGTGCATTTCAAAACCGCGTTGAAAAATACGATGGTGCCTGTGATCACAATCATCGGTCTGCAACTCGGTGCCATTATCGCGTTTGCGATTATCACTGAGACCGTTTTCCAATGGCCGGGCATGGGTCTGATGTTCATTCAGGCGGTGCGCGAGGTCGATATACCGATTATGGCGGCGTATCTCGTGATGATCGCGCTGATCTTTGTCATCATCAATCTGATCGTCGATATTCTCTATTATGTCGTCGATCCAAGACTGCGCGTCGACCGCGCGGCGACGGGGCATTGATAAGATGACAGACGCCTCCGTCCCACGCAGCCCCCGCACCCGCATCGGTCGCTTTTTCGACAGCGATATCTGGCACAGCTTTATCCGCTCGCCGCTGGTGATCCTGTCTGCGATTATCTCGGTTGCATTTTTCGCCGCCGCCCTCTTCGCGCCGTGGGTCGCGCCGCATAATCCGTTCGATTTAGCCTCGATTGACTTGCTCGATTCAAACCTGCCGCCGGTTTGGCTGGAAGATGGCGAAGCGCGGTTCTGGCTGGGCACCGATGATCAGGGCCGCGACATTCTCTCGACAATCATTTACGGCGCGCGCATCTCGTTGTTTGTCAGCCTCGCCGCCGTGCTGTTCTCGATGGTTCTGGGCATCACGCTTGGGCTGATCTCCGGCTATGTCGGCGGACGCACGGATGCGATTATTATGCGGATTGCGGACGTGCAGCTCGCCTTTCCTGCCATTCTAATTGCCATGCTGATCGATGGAGTTGTGCGCGGAGTGTTGCCGCGTGATTTACACGGCGATGTGGCGATTTATGTGCTGATCTTTGCCATCGGCATTTCTGGCTGGGTGCAGTATGCGCGCACGGTGCGCGGCTCGACCCTCGTGGAAAAGAACAAGGAATATGTGCAGGCCGCGCGCGTGATTGGGATTGGCCCCGTCACCATCCTGTGGCGGCATGTCCTGCCGAATGTAACTGGCCCCGTGTTGGTGATTGCCACCATCCATCTTGCCATTGCGATCATCACCGAAGCAACTCTGAGCTTTCTCGGCGTCGGCGTGCCTCCGACCACACCCTCAATGGGGACGCTGATCCAAGTGGGTCAAGACTACCTCTTCTCCGGCGAGTGGTGGATTACGATTTTCCCCGGTATCGCATTGGCAGTTCTTGTGCTGGCCATCAACCTCTTCGGGGATTGGCTGCGCGATGCGCTCAATCCAAAACTGAGATAAGCGCATGACCCTACTCTCCATCAAAGGAATGCGCGTTGAATTTCCATCCCGCCGGGGGCATGTGACCGCGGTTCAAGACTTGACCCTCGACGTCGCACCCGGCGAAATTCTCGGCGTGGTCGGCGAGTCTGGGGCGGGAAAATCGACCATCGGCAACGCGATCATCGGCCTGCTGGAACCGCCGGGTGAGATGACCTCTGGCGAGGTTACGCTGCAAGGCGACCGGATTGACACGCTCGACGAGGTCAAAAAACGAGCGGTGCGCGGGGCGCGCATCGGCATGATTTTCCAAGACCCGCTCACCTCGCTCGACCCACTGCAAACCGTCGAGACGCAGTTAATCGACACAATTCGGGAAAACCTCGGGGTGTCCGAGAAAGAGGCCAGCAACCGCGCGGTCGCCCTGCTGAGTGCTGTCGGCATCCCTGACCCGGCAATTCGCATCAAACAATACCCGCACCAATTTTCCGGCGGGATGCGACAACGCGTGGTCATCGCCTTAGCCCTTTGCGGAGAACCAGAACTCATCATCGCCGATGAGCCGACCACCGCACTCGACGTGTCGGTACAGGCACAAATTCTCGATCTGATGAAAGGTCTCTGCCGCGACCGAAATGTCGGCATGATCCTGATTACGCATGACATGGGCGTCATCGCTGAGACCGCTGATCGCGTCGCCGTCATGTATCGGGGCCGCGTGGTCGAGACGGGAACGACCGAGCAGATCATCAATCGCCCGACCCACGAATACACCCAAAGCCTGATCTCTGCCGTCCCACCTCCCGGCAGACGACTGAAACGCTTTCCTCTCGTGACGTATATCGAGGATGCACAAGAACGTCCCGAAGGGCTGAATCTTAAAACCCACTGGCTGGGGCAATCTCGCGATTATGGTGCGGCAAGCGATACCCTGCTGGAGATCGAAAACCTGCACATGCGCTTTGTGACGCGCGGGTCGATCTTTCCGTCGAAGCGATTATACCTCGATGCGGTGAAGGATGTCAGCCTGTCGATCAAATCCGGCGAAGTCTTCGGCCTTGTTGGCGAAAGTGGCTCCGGCAAATCGACCATCGCGCGGATGATCACCGGCATCTATACACCGACCTCTGGTTCAATCCGTTTTGCAGGACAAGAGATCACTGGCCTGACCCGCAAAGATGCAGCGCCCTTGCGCCGTCAGATGCAGATGATTTTCCAAGACCCGTTTAGTTCGCTTAACTCGCGGATGCGGGTGAAAGACATCATCGCCGAACCGATCCACTTCCACGGCCTCGCCTCATCCAATGCCGAAGCGCAACAGATCGTGGAGGACTTGCTCGATGTTGTTGGCCTGGGCAAGCAAGCCGCCGTGAAGTTCCCACATGAATTTTCCGGTGGACAACGCCAGCGCATCTCGATTGCCCGCGCGCTAGCCACGCGCCCGCGCTTTTTGGTCTGCGACGAGCCGACCTCAGCGCTGGACGTGTCGATTCAGGCACAAGTTTTGAACCTGCTGAAAGACCTGCAAGGTGAGCTGGACCTGACCATGTTATTCATCAGTCACGATCTGCCGGTCATCCGCCAAATGTGCGACCGCGTCGGCGTTATGCGCAATGGTCAGTTATTGGAAGTCGCGGAAACTGAAACCCTCTTCACCAATCCACAGCACGAATACACGCGGCATCTACTGGATCTGATGCCGAAGTTTACCGGGTTTGGGGCGCAAGCGGCCGAATAGTAGACACACGTCGTCCCGCAAAGCGGGTCAGTCTTGCGAAATGGGAGCCGCGCTTGCGGCGACACGCGCCTGCCCGCCCGAAGGCGGGCGCTTATTTCTCAACGTAACTTTCAAAAATAGATTTTCTTCATCTCGCGATTTTCATTGACGTTCACTCACCTGATAAACCGCCTTGTCCAACCACTCCGGCGCAATCTCCACCCCCCAGCCCGGCGCATCCGTCACCGTCGCATGGCCATCCTCGATCCCATAAGGCGTCTCAACGAACAATCCTTCCTGCCACGGATAGTAATCCGCGCCCTCGATTGAGAACTCCAGATACTTTCCTGCATTGGGGATCGCGCGTAGTAGGTGCATGGTGAACAGCGTTACCATCGACAAGTTCGCGCAATGCGGTGTGACCGGCAAGCCCGCCTCCTCCGCCATACGGCATACACGCAGCGTTCGCGCCATGCCGCCGAGATAGCACACATCCGGCTGCACAATGTCGACCGCGCGCATATCAATCATGCGCTTCCAAGTCGGCAAATCACAGTCCTGCTCGCCCCCCGTCACATCAATATCGAGCGCGTCGGTGACTTGCTTTGTTTGTTCCAATTCCCAGTACGGGCAGGGTTCTTCGAAATGGCAAAAGCCTTCGCCCTCCAGCATACGTCCCACTTCGATCGCCCGCTCCGGCGAATAGCAAGAGTTTGCGTCGATGAGCAGGTCGGCATTCGGCAGAGCGCGGCGCATCGTGGGAATGATCTCTTCCGTGCGGCCCGGCCACTCATCGCGGCCTCGACCGACTTCGGCTCCGGCGCGCATCTTAAAGGCGGTGAAACCATCCCGATCCGCCAAGGCTTTCAGGCGTTCGGCCTCGTCCGTTGGCGAAATATCGCGCTTCATCGAAGACGCATAGGCACGCACCCGCCCTGCACTACCGCCCAGCAATTCCGCTACCGGCTTCCCGGCGAGTTTGCCGCGCAAATCCCAGATCGCGGTATCAACCCCCGTCATCGCCCGGCGCAAATACGAGCCGGGGAATTTATGTTCGCGCTCGGTGACGAGGTCGAGCACATCATCCAAATCGCTTACATCGACGCCCAGCATCCACGGCGCGACTTGGCGGTATAGAACCTGACATGTGATGTCTGCGTTATAGGTGGAGACTTGCCCCCACCCTTGCGCGCCATCCTCCGCCGTGACGCGAACGAATCCAACATCAGGCGTGGTGAATGTCTCAATGGAATTAAGGATCATCTGCGTGCTCCAGAAATAGAAAAATCCCCGGCATAACCGGGGATTTTCGTATCGACGTTCTAGCAGGCTCTCCGTGATTTTGCTTCGCAAAATACACTTGCCGCTGTGCTACATGAGCCCGTGGCAGCGTTTAGCCGCAAATCGCTGGCGATTTGCTCTTTATGCCATCCACCAACGCTCTGCGTTTTTGTGGCCGTCCAGCTCCCAGTTCGATGCGACTTGCTTCGGCAGGCCGATCTTGTTCGAAATCGCATGGGTATACGCGCTGAACATCGGAATGACCGAGCCGCAATCATCGTGACAGATGCGCTGCATCTCGACATACATATCGCGGCGCTTCACAGGGTCGAGTTCCGAACGGGCCCAGATGAGCAGCTTGTTGAACGTCCGGTTTTCCCAATACGACTCGTTCCAGTCTGCACCGGACGAATACACTTGGCTGAACATCCAGTCTTCGGTTGGGCGACCGCCCCAATACCCGCCAACGAATGGCTTCTTCATCCACACGTTCGACCAGTAGCCATCTTCGGCCTCACGCTGAATTTTCAACTCGATGCCCGCTTTCGCGGCACTTTCCGAGATAAGCTGTCCCGCATCAACCGCCCCTTCAAAGGCCGTATCCGCAACGGAAAGCGTCAGCGACAACTTGTCGAGACCCGCCTTCTTGAGGTGGAACTTTGCTTTATCCGCATCGTATTCACGTTGTGGAATCTCATCATCCGTTGCGCGGTTTACGTTGGCCGGTCCGATCGGGTGATCATTGCCGAGCGCGCCAAATCCGCGCGCGACTTTGTCCACCATCTCCTGACGATCGACTGCGTATTTCAGCGCAAGGCGAACGTGGTTGTCCGTAAACGGATCCGCGCGCGTATCCATTGGCAGCACGACGTGCTTGTTGCCGTAAGTTGGCATCACAGTGATACTGTCGTCACGCTTCAGCAAAGGAGCGGTCGATGCGTCAAGGTTTGACATCGAGTGAATTTCACCCGTCCGCAGTGCCGAAGTCCGTGCACCCGCATCCGCGATGAACAGGTTTTGCACCTCGTCGAAGTGACCCGCGTCCTCTTTCCAGTAGTTCGGGTTTTTGCGAACGATGGCGCGCACGCCCGGCTCAAAGTCCTTCGCGTCTTTGAGCATATACGCGCCGGACCCAACACCGGATTCCCAGTCGATACCGCCGCCGTCTTTAGCCGGGCAGATGTTCAAGTGGTAATCGGAAGCAATGAACGGAAAGTCAGCGTTGCCGCCGGACAGTTTAAAGACAACGGTGTCTTTTCCATCGGCTTCGACGCTTTCCACGGCGGCGATGATGCCTTTCGCGGCGGATTTGGTGTCTTCGCCCATATGGTGACGGAAGCTTTCGACGACGTCTTCAGCGCTGACGGTCTTGCCGTTGTGGAATTCGACGCCTTTACGCAGCTTGAAGGTCCACGTCGCCGCATCAGCGGAAGCTTCCCATTCTTCAGCCAGTTCACCGCGTAGTTGGTTGTCGGGGCCAATTTCCGTCAAGTTATTGCGAAGCTGACCTGAGCTGACATTGATCATGAAGCTGTCGAGAATCACCGCCGGATCGAGCGAATCAGATGAGCCGCCACCCGTGAGCGCCTGAATGAACGTGCCACCCGATTTCGGGGTCGCGGCCAGGGCCTTATCGAAATTAACCGTTGCAGCAGCGGCACTTACACCAGCAGCAAGCGAGATTTGCATGAATTCGCGACGGCCCATCTTACCCTCAGTGGCAAGATCAGACGCCTTTTCCAGATCAACCATTCTTTCTCTCCCTTTTCGTTCTCTTTTATCTGTCAACTGTGACACAGATTTTACGTTTAGCTAGAGGAAATTTGCCCTACTTTTCCGCCAAGCGCAGCGCATCAAGATCGCCCCGTTCGGAACGTCAAGATATCGGCAGAGCACGTTCAACCAGCCTTGCGAAAAAGCTCGCGCCCCACGGCAGCGCAGCATCATCGAAATCATATTCGGGGTGATGGAGCAACGCGCTGTCTCCGTTGCCGATCATCACAAAACAGGCAGGTTTCTCTCGAGCATAAAAAGCGAAATCCTCTGCACCAAGGCTGAGTGGCAAGTCATCGATTACTGCGTCCTCGCCCGCGACCTCCCGAGCGACATCGACGCAAAATTTGGTTTCTGACGGATCGTTGATTGTTGGCGGATAATAGACAAGCCCGCCATCGACCTCGCCCGTACACTCGTAGGCCGCGCATACTCGTTCGACGATCCGCTTCATTTGAGCGTAGATCGTTTGATGGACGCCCTCGTCGAAACTGCGGACGGTGCCGCCGAGCCTGACCGTTTGCGGAATGACATTGTTTGCATCGCCCGCATTGAACTGAGTGACCGATACGACGCAGGGCTCTCGCGGGGGGATGCGGCGCGAGGGGATCGTTTGCAGGCTTTGCACGATCGCCGACGCGCAAACGATCGGATCGCGGCAATCATGAGGCTCCGCCGCGTGCCCCCCTGTGCCAGTGACGTTGATAAAAAACTCATCGCAGGCCGCGAGGATTGGCCCCGGTGCCGTTGCGAATTCTCCGACCGGCAAGCCGGGCATGTTATGCATTCCATAAACGGCACGGCAGGGAAATTTCTCAAACAAGCCGTCCTTGATCATCGCATCAGCACCACCGAAATTTTCCTCAGCGGGCTGAAAACAAAAATACACTGTTCCCTCGAAGGCGCGTGTTTGTGACAGATGCTCTGCTGCGCCCAGCAGCATCGCCGTATGCCCATCATGACCGCAGGCGTGCATGACGCCCTCATTCACCGAGGCGTATTTCGCGCCCGTTGCTTCAAGTATTGGCAATGCATCCATATCCGCGCGCAGCATAATCGCTTGGTCTTCGCCCCCTCGCCCGGAGCGACCATGCAGCACGCCAACAACGCCGGTTTGGCCTATCCCCTCCTGTACATCGTCACATCCGAACGCACGTAGCTTTTCCGCAACGGTTCTGGCTGTGCGATGTTCATCGAAGCCAATTTCAGGATGGCGGTGCAGGTCTTGTCGCCATTCCGCGAGATGCTCGGCAGCGGCGGCAATCGAGTTTGCGACTGGCATCGTGAGGTTTCTCCTTCAGGCGGCTGTTGCCGTCTCCCAAGCAGTTAAAAGTCGAGCGCAGCCCCATCGCGCAAAATAGCTTTCGCCGCAGCGGAGTAGTCATCCTGATCACATACATGGGTCTCGCCGTCATGTTCGATCAGCGACGCACAGAGCGTTAGCGGTGTGCGCGCACCCTTACGCGCTTTTACGACGATACGAGTCGCCGGACGCCCGACCCGTCCGGCAATCGGCTTAATACGGATGTCGCCTGCCCTACCCTCAAGCGCGGTGAGCAATTCCGCCAATCGTTCCACACGCTGGATCATCACAAGCCAACCGCCGGGCACAAGCCGACGCAGCGCACAATCGACCCATACGGCCAGCGGAACGGTCTCGTGATGTGCGGTCTCTTTAGATTCGCTGATCAAGCCAGCCCCTGACCGGTGATAGGGTGGATTGGCGATGACGCCATCAAAACTGCGTGACCGCAGATCGGAGGGCGGTGCCGCTACGTCACCGCGATACACCGTAAAATTAACGCCGAGATCCACGGCATTCTGCTCAGCCAAAGACGCATAGGCCGGTTGCACCTCCAACGCAAAAAGGGCCAACCCCTTCACTCTCGTATCAAGACAAAACGACGAAATGCCGGCTCCGGTTCCCAAGTCCAGAACGCTCTCGCCCGCTATCGCAGGCGCGGAAGAGGCAAGGTAAACCGCATCCACACCAGAGCGATAGCCATCGCGTGGCTGTTTCACCTCGATCGAACCGCCGAGAAATTTGTGATTGGTCAGCGTATCCGGCGCAAACGCAGTCATGCCTTTTCGGGAGTCGTCTCAATATCCAATAACGACATCAAACGGCGAGCGCGGATCAGGTCATCTTCATGAACCATGAGACGGCGCGGCAATATGCCAATGCTCCCTTCAAGCACACTCATATGGACGTCGAACACGATGGCTTCTATACCTTCGCCCTTGAGATATGCTGTAGCAGCGCTGATAATAGTCGGGTCGGTTGTTTTGAGAAGCTCTTCCATGACACCCAATTTTTCGATAACCGTCTGCTATCATCCGGCGCGTCGCCCTGAATGTCAAAGGTCCTGAATTAATGACGCTTGCTCTGCAAACGCCCCGCGACAAATCCAAAGCACCGATGGAAAGGTTACTCGCGGCTTTAGCCGTTGAACTGTCGGCCGTGGACGAGATGCTGAATCAGCATATGCACAGCTCGACGGACCTGATCCCCAAGGTCGCAGCGCATCTGATCAAGGCGGGGGGCAAGCGAGTTCGTCCTGTTCTGACACTCGCCGCCGCAAATTTATGCAGCTATGAGGGCGCGCATCATATCCGGTTGGCCGCAGCCGTGGAGTTCATCCATACAGCGACCCTTTTGCACGATGACGTGGTGGATGGCAGCGCACTGCGACGAGGCGAGCCAGCGGCAAATACGGTCTTTGGCAACAAACCGAGCATCCTCGTTGGTGATTTTCTCTTCAGCCGGGCGTTTCAATTGATGGTCGAAACTGGCTCGATTGAGGTGCTGGACATTCTGTCGAAGACTTCGGCGGTCATTTCCGAAGGCGAAGTCATGCAGCTCGCCACCGCAAACAACCTCGCGACGACCGAAGACGAACACCTCGCTGTGGTCCGTGCCAAGACAGCGGCGCTTTTCTCTGCCGCAACGGAAGTCGGCGGTGTGCTTGCCGGCGTTTCAGATGAGAAAAGAGCGGCGCTCTATACCTATGGCGACCGGCTTGGCATCGCGTTCCAACTCGCGGATGATGCGCTGGACTATGTGGGCAAAGCGGGCACCATTGGCAAAGATGCGGGCGATGATTTCCGTGAAGGCAAAGTCACTCAGCCAATCCTGCACGCCTTCGCCGCCGCTGATGACGAGGAACGCGCGTTCTGGAAACGCACGATTGAAAAACGCCAACAAGAAGAAGGCGATTTTGATCATGCGATGGCTTTGTTGACCAAACATAACGCCATTTCGCGCGCACTCGACGATGCCCGACGTTACGGAGCCGAGGCGCGCGCGGCTATCCACACCTTCCCGGAAAGTCAGCTACGTGATGATTTGGATGATCTGGTAGGCTACGTCGTGGATCGCGCGTATTGACGCTCAGACGAGCGCGGTGGCCTCGGCCCACCAGCCGGGGCTTTCTGAATGTACCTTGTCCCTCGCAGCCTCAGCCTCGGATTGACCGTCGAATAACCCAAAACAAGTCGCGCCGGAACCGGACATGCGGGACAAATGAGCGCCGTCGCATGTCGACAGCGCCTCCAGCACCGTATCAATCGCCGGTTCCAAAACCCGTGCAGGGGCCTCCAGATCATTTCGCGTTTCAGCCGACAGCCACGCGCCCAAGTCCGCCGCTGATTGGAATTTATCCGGCATTGAGACCGCGTCCGGCTGATCGGCGAGGTCAAGTGCGGCGAAAACCTGCGCCGTTGAGACAGCCCGCATCGGATTGACCATAACCAGCCATGCCGGGGGCAAAGCCGGTGCCGCCTGCAACACCTCTCCGATCCCGCGCATCATCTGAGTTCGGCTTTCAAGACAAACGGGCACGTCCGCGCCAAGATCGAGGGCAATGCCGTGCAAATCGTCGCGCGGAATATCGAGTTTCCAGAGCGACGCAAGCGCATTAAGTGTCGCCGCTGCATCCGCTGATCCACCGCCAATTCCCGCAGCCACGGGCAGGTTTTTCTCAAGTAACAAATTCGCCCCCGCGACGGAATGCTCCGCGCGCCGTGCCCAATCCTGAAGTGACTGCGCCGCGCTCAAAACGAGGTTGCTCTGCCCTGCCGCTAAGGTTTCGGCGAACGGCCCTTCGACAGACAAAGAGAGTAAGTCGCCCGCTGACGCATCGAGCCTGTCGCCGCTTTCGGCAAAGGAAACAAGGCTTTCGAGAGTATGATAGCCGTCACTTCTTCGCCCTAAGACGTGCAAAAACAAATTCACCTTGGGGCGGGCTAGCATGGAAATATCGGTCATGCCGTGGAACTATCGCAATCGGCGCACAGTCCACAAGCCTAGACGGGACGCGGCTGCGAAATTTGCGGCTCGGCTCATGCCGCGTCGAGCGACCGCCTGATAATCCTGAATGCGCCTCGCCGTATTGTCCACCTCTCCCCGGATACCGGGCAAGAGGCACTAACGGTTGAGCGTCTAAATTTTGAAAACGAAGCGGCGCTAAATGGCCGCTTCGAAGACTTCGAACCCACTCAGCCGTCTTTGTCGTCGTCTTTCTTGGCGGCTGGGGCTTCTGGTTCGACATCAGTTTCGGCAACGCCTTCGGACGCTTCGGGCATCGCGGCCTTTTCTTCTTCAAGAACTTTATCGAGGCCTTTTTCAAGCTTTGCCTTGATCCGTTCTTTCAGTTCTTCTTCCTCTGGTCCGAAGGATTGCGCGCGCTTCCATTGGAACTTTGCTTCTAAGCGGCGTCCCACGACCCAGAGCGTATCTCCGTAGTGGTCGTTAATGACCGGATCAGTCGGGTTCAACTCGACCGCCCGCTGCATTGTCTTTACAGCGGCATCATAATCGCCGAGGCGATATTGAACCCAGCCAAGAGAGTCCGCGATATAGCCGTCGTCCGGACGGGCGGCGACGGCGCGTTCGATCATATCACGCGCCTCTTCCAAGTTTCGGCCTTGCTCAATCCAGCTATAGCCAAGGTAGTTGAGGACGTGGGCTTGATTTGGTCTGAATTCGAGTGCCTTTTGAAGATCAGCTTCCGCCGCGTCCCAATTCCCAGTGCGCTCATGGCAGACGCCGCGCGCATAGAACAGCGACCAGTGGCGGCTTTCCGGGTTGGGGGTCAACTCAATGGCCCGATCATACGCAACGCCCGCCTCTTCGTAGCGCTCGACCCGGCGCAGCAGATCACCTCGCGCAATCGGCAGGCTGACCTCTTCTGGATGATCCTTTTCGAGCGCCGTCAACGTATCCAGCGCTTCGTCAATCTTGTCGATCCGCCCCAAGGCATCCGCGCGGCCAATCTGAGCAATGCGATAGTAGGGACTGTCTTTGCTAACCGCTCCGTAGGTCTCGGCAGCCGATTCCCAACGTTGCTGTGCCTCCATGACGTTGCCAAGCAGAACGCGAGCGGCCTCCATCTTCGGATTCAATTCGAGGGCAAGTTGAACATAGACAAGCGACAGACGCACGCCGCCGTCTTCGCGGGCAAACGCCCCGGCGAGGCCAAACATCGCCTCCGCAACGCCCTCTTGAGCCGAATTCACGAGGAGTTCAGGTTCTTCAGCACCGCTCGACGTCGCCCGATCAATTGCGACGCTAAGGACTGGATCGCTCGGCGCAGAGGTCATCGCCTCCGCGTAAAGCTCCGCCGCTTCATCTGCACGATCATTGCGTTCCAGAAAGCGCCCATACGCCTCAGCCATGCGGACGGACGGTTGGTCATCGCCAATGGCTTCCTTGAACGCCTTGTCGGTTGCTTCGGCGTCTTCGCCAATCGCCGTTGCAAGAGACGAATGATAGCGGCCAAAATATCCAAAGAGGTTCTGCCCGCTTAATTCGGAAAAAGCTTCCTGCGATTTTTCTTCGTCGCCAGCACCATGAGCCGCCCAACCTTTCAACAGTTGGGCTGTGATGACGTTAAAACTTTCCGAGTCAAAGCTTTCGAGTCGTTCTTGCGCCTTTTCAAATTCGTTCTTGCGGATGCTCTCCGCGACCAAAACGAGCTGGGCGATCCGGTGCTTTGAATCCGTCTCGACCAGTTGACGCGCAATCGGCACTGCATCACGAACGCGGCCAGCTGCAACCTTGTAGAGCACAGCTTGCTCCATCAGGTCGGTGTTTTTGCTGTCGCGTGCCAGCGCCCGCGTGAAATACGTAGCTGCAAATTCGTAATCGTTGAGATTTGAGGCATGGCGAGCCGCTAAATAAGAGCCTGTGGCACTATCCGCATAGGCGGGGCCAGAGGCCATCGCGAAGAGGGCAATGGCGGCGGTCAGCGTTCCGAAAACTTTCCGGGCACTACGAATTTTCTGCGGTGCAGACGTCATGGGCACTCTCTTTCAGCGTCGATCGACGTACGATGTTCGCAGTTCAACCACAAAGGCGCGCTGCACGTCCATCTTTCGCTCGATCTCTTAACGAAAACCCCCATAACGTTGCGAAATACGCGCGAAATGGCGGCAATCTTGTTTAAGCTTCGTCCAATCGGTGTTACTTGCGGCTCCAAATCTCGCTTATCATATGTGATCTGTCCCCCTTTGTACCAGTGTAGCCAACAATTCTGGTGAAATTCCGGTAACAAATCGCATACACACCTCGACGCATCGAAAGGCCGCAGGAACCGCCGTGGAAACTGACTTTTCTCAGCTTCAGTTCGTCAAAATGCACGGATTGGGCAACGATTTTGTGATCCTAGACCTGCGTGGCGGAAGGCCGACACCGCCTCCCAGCCTTGTGCGCGCGATTGCAGATCGTCGCCGAGGGATCGGATTTGATCAACTCATCACGATTGAAGACGAAAAACACCCGGAAATGTCGGCATATATGGGGATTTTCAACCCGGACGGGTCCACGTCCGGCGCTTGCGGCAATGCTACGCGCTGCGTCGGTCATCTTTTGATGGAAGAAAATCAAAGCGATAGGTTAACGCTTCGTACCGAATTTGGCCCTCTGCCCTGCTCGCGCGCCGAGGGCGGTCTGATCCAAGTCGATATGGGCGCACCGAAACTCGATTGGGAAGACATTCCGCTAGCCGAGGCCAGCGATACCGTCCGCATCGACGTCAAACTCGGCCCGATCGACAACCCCTCCCTTTGGGGACCGGGAGCGGTCAATATGGGCAATCCTCATGCGGTGTTCTTCGTCGAAGATGCCGAGGCCGTGCCGGTCGATAAACTCGGCCCGATGATCGAGAACCATCCGATGTTTCCAGAACGCACGAATGTCGAGTTCTGTCACGTCATCGAACGCGACCGTATCCGTATGCGGGTGTGGGAACGGGGTGCGGGTGTCACTCAAGCGTGCGGCTCTGGTGCCTGTGCGGCGGTCGTCGCTGGGGTTCGCCGCGAGTTGGTGGACCGCAAATGCGTCGTAGAGCTGGACGGCGGCCCCTTGATCATTGAGTGGGATGATCGCGACCACGTCATGATGACCGGCCCGATCGCGTCCAGTTTCAGCGGCGAGATTGGCCCAGACATCTTGGCCCAAGCCGCGCAAGACGAAACTGTATCGGAATAAAGCTGTTCCTACCTCGCCTGCGCCAGGAAAATTGGATGACTGTCCGCGTCAATCTTATCGCTGCCGGGATGTTCGCGTTCGTCGAGAATTTCGAAGCCACTTGCGCTTATTATGCTTCGATAGGTTTCCACGCCGAAGTGGCTCCATTCCATTGTTGATCCCAGAAATTCTTCCTTGCCTTCCCACGCGACCTTACCCGTTGAAATGAGGAAGAACCCTCTGCCGTTCAGAAAGGTACGGATCGTTCCAAAAATTTCAGCATGAAGATCACGCCGAACATGCAACAGCGTGAAAATACAGGTGACAGCATCTACAGTGAATTGACGAGGTTTCAATAGAGCCAAGTCCGCCACACAAAAATCCGCCTCCGGAACATTCTTTCTCGCCAGAGAAAACATTTTTTCCGAGATATCCAAACCATTTACGCGATGGCCTTGGTCCACCAACCATCGTGAAACGGGCAATCCAGTTCCGCAACCGATGTCGAGAATTCGACTGTCCGGAGCCAGCCTCGCATTTAGCATTTTCAGAGGCGCAACGCTGGATGTTTGATCGCGCACCCGCTCGTATTCGTCAGCGATGAGATTATAGGCGTCTCGGATCTCACCGGTACGTATCACCGATCAACCTATCGCCCGCGCAAGATACCCGTGAAAATCGTGAATCGTGCCCTCGTAATCAGCGGGCG